>JAYSXW010000034.1:0-19015 GCA_043716935.1 Pseudonocardia sp. | reverse complement strand
CTCCCTGCAGCCAGGCCGGGAACGGGGTCGGCGGCAGCACCAGCACCACCGCCAGCAGCACGAACACCGACCCGTTGATCAGCCGGCCGGTCAGCCGCGGCCCCACCCCGGCGGGCAGCGTGCGCAGGTAGGGGTCCCGGGACTTCTCGCGGTCGTCGGCCACGCCGATGCCGAAGTTGAACAGCAGCGCACTCATCACGGCGAACACGGTGAGCTGGGCGATGGCGGTCGCCGCGGCAACGGGGTCGTCGGCGTAGTCGAACGGCACCACGAAGAACAACAGCGTCAACGCCGGGAACAGCGACGTCGAGACCACCGCGATCGGGATGCGCAGGTTTTCGGTTACCAGGTAGCGGCCGTGGAGCAGGGCGAGGCGTGTCGATGATCGGCGCCCGGTCATCGCGAATCCTGCGCGATCGCCATGAAGGCCTCCTCGAGCGATGCGGACGTGACGCCCAGCTCGGCGAACGGCGCGCCGCTGCGGACGAGATCGCGGACGAGCTCGTCGGCGTCGGCGGTGTGCAGGGTCACGCGGTCGCCGTCCCGATCGATAGTGGGTGGTCAGCAATACGGTGCCGCCATCGTCGTGGAACGCCCGAACCGCGGCCCACACCGCGCGCCGGGCATCGACGTCCAGGCCGGTCGTGGGCTCGTCCAGCACCGCGAGCCGCGGCCGACCCACGAACGCGAGCGCCACGGCGAGCCGGCGCTTCTGCCCGCCCGACAGGCCCCCGGTCTGGCGGCGCCCCAGCCCGTCGAGGCCGAAGCGCTCGATCAGCTCCCCGGTCAGGAGCGGGTCGGGGAAGTGCCGCGCCATGAAGTCGATCACCTCGGCGACGCGCAGCGTGTCCGGCAGCCCGGTCTCCTGCGGCGTCATCCCGAGCGCGACGCGGTGCCGCGGGTCCTGCGGCGATCCGCCGAACAGCTCGACGTGCCCCGCATCAGGCCGGCGCAGCCCGACGAGCAGGCTGATCAGCGTGGATTTGCCGGCGCCGTTGGGACCCAGCAGGCCCGTGAGAGTCCCGGCGGGGACGTCGAGGTCGACGCCGTCGAGGGCGACGGTGTCCCCGAACCGCTTGCTGACGCCGACGGCCCGCACCAGGGGTCCCTCCGCGGGTGAATCCCGCCGGCTCCTCGGGGCCCGGCCTGCGATTGCCGCCGGATCGCGGGGGCTCCTTGCGGCGCTGAGAGCGCAGCGGGGGCATCGTGCGGGCCGGTTGCGGTGCGCACGGCGCGTGCGGACAGCGTGGCGGGGTCGGTCATCGTGCGGTCTTCGTCGCGACGGGCTCGGCGCCGGCCAGAAGGGCACGAAGGGCCGCGGTGTAGTCCTCGAACGCGCGACGCCCGGTCCGCGTCAGCGACACGTAGGTGACGGGCGTACGGCGCTCGTAGGTCTTGGTGATCGTCACGTAGTCGGCGTCCTCGAGTTTGCGCAGGTGAGTGGACAGGTTGCCGGCCGTCATCTCCAGCAGCTCCCGCAGCCGCGGGAACGTGATCGACCCGCTCTCGCCCAGCGCGGCGAGGCTTGCCGTGACCCGCAGCCGGGCCTGGGCGTGGATGACGGGATCGAGCTCCGGCGTCATCACCGCACCCGGCGCGCGAGCTGGAGCCGGAACCAGACCGCCGGGGCGACGAAGCCGCCGCCGGCGCCGATGGACAGGACCAGCACGTTGAGCGGTGTCGGCACGAAGACCCCCGCGGTCGCGACGAGCATCGTCCACATCCCGACGCCGTACTGCGTACGGCTGACCCAGGCCACGCCGCCCGCGACAGACAGCAGGCCCACGACGAAGACGAAGATCGGCCTGGTGAACCGCCCGCCGATCTCCTCGGGCAGCGCCACGCCGATCCCGGTCGTGAGCACGGTGGTGAGGATCATGACGACGGACCAGGCGGCCCCGTACAGCGCGCCCTGGACGTCGCCGCCGGTCCACATGCCGCGGGAGCCGCTTCTCGAGGTGACGACGCTGACGGCGATCGCGGCGACGAGGACCGCGACGGCGACGACCGTGACCATGATGTCGATCACAGCGACGAGGCTGAGGTAGTAGGCCACCCCCGTGACGAGGTCGGCCACGACACCTCCAAGTGGTCTGCTGCGACGTGTGCTTTGTAGCACAGACCAGTTGGCAACGGAATGGCCCGGGTCCGGATCTCGCGGCGGGTCCAAGCTAGGCTACTTCGGTGACCAGCCCTACCTCGGCCGAGCCGGCGTCGCTCGGACTGATGGCTCAGCTGAGCCGGTTCGTCGCGATCGGGGTGCTGTCGGCCGCGGTCGACTTCGGCGCCTATCACCTGCTGCTGCAGGCGGGGGTCTATGTGCACGTGGCCAAGGGAATCAGCTTCATCCTCGGCACGACCACGGCGTACCTGCTCAACCAGCGCTTCACATTCGCCGCCGCCGCCGACGCCGGCCGCTCCCGCTTCGTGGGGTTCCTGCTGCTCTACAGCACGACGTTCGCGATCAACATCGCCGTGAACGCCCTGATGCTGGCCGTCCTGCCGGCGCTGCCGCTGCGCACCAGTCTGGCGTGGGTGATCGCGCAGGGCACGGCCACCGTGATCAACTTCGTGATGCTCCGCACGGTCGTCTTCCGCGCCCCCTGATCGCGCCCCCGGCCCCCCCGGGGCCCACCCGGGGGGACGGACCTCTCAGCTGCGACCCAGCCCGATCCAGGCGAACCCGGCGCGGCGCAGGATGTCGGAGTCGAGCAGGTTGCGGGTGTCGATCACGACCGGCGACTCGACGACCCCGGCGAGCGCCGTCCAGTCCAGGGTGCGGAACTGCGGCCACTCGGTCAGCACGACCAGTGCGGCGGCGTTCTTGGCGACGTCCAGCGGGTCGTCGCTGACGGCGATCCCGTCGGTCACTCCGACGCGGCCATGGGAGCAGGCCGGGTCGTAAGCACTGAGCTCCGCGCCCTCGGCGGCGAGGAGCTCCGCGACGGCGAGGGCCGGGGAGTCGCGCAGGTCGTCGGTGCCGGCCTTGAACGTCAGGCCCAACAGACCGACGCGCTTGCCCGCGAGGGACCCCCCGACGGCGTCGCGCACCTTCTCGACCACCCGCTCGCGGGCCGTGACGTTCGTGTTGAGGCTGGCCGAGAGCAGCTCGAAGTTCATTCCGGCCGCCTCGGCGATCTGCAGCAGTGCGTGGGTGTCCTTCGGGAAACACGAGCCGCCCCAGCCGGGGCCGGGGGCGAGGAAGCGCTGCCCGATGCGCTTGTCGTAGCCCATGCCTTCGGTGACCTCGATGACGTCGGCGCCGAGGCGCTCGCACAGGTCCGACAGCGCGTTGACGTAGGACAGCTTCATCGCGAGGAAGCAGTTGGCGGCGTACTTGACGAGCTCCGCGCTGGCGGCGTCGGTGAGCTGCGTCGGGGCGCCGAGCTTCGAGTAGAGCGCGGCGACGCGTTCGGCGGCGTCCTGGGCGTCAGAGCCGACGACGATGCGGTCCGGGTTGAGGAAGTCGTGCACGGCGCTGCCCTCGCGCAGGAACTCCGGGTTGGACACGACGGAGATGTCGCGGCGTCCGAGCATCTTCCGGGTGGTCTCGGCGGTGCCGACCGGCACCGTCGACTTGTTGACGACCACGCAGCCGCTGGGCAGCAGGTGCCGCACCTCGGTGGCCACGGCCTGCACGGCCGCGAGGTCCGCCGCGCCGCCCTCGCCCATCGGGGTCGGCACGCAGAGGAACACCACCTCGACGGGTGGCTGAGCCGGCGCGGTGATCGCGTTGCGGGCCCCCACGACGAACTGGAGACGTCCCGCGGCCACGCCCTCGGCGACCAGCTCGGGCAGTCCGGGCTCCAGAATGTCGATCTCGCCCCGGTTGAGCCGGTTGACCTTGGCTTCGTCGATGTCGGCGCAGACCACCTGGTGGCCCAGCGAGGCCAGGCAGGCGCCGGTGGTCAGCCCCACGTAGCCGGTGCCGATGACGGCGATTCGTCGTGCGAACACGGCGGGCTCCTCTCGATTGTGTGTCGCTGGATCAGGCGCAGGGGCTGGGGCTCAGGCCCTTGCCTGCGTCGACCGCGCGGTTGTCGCAGCCGACCCGGTTGCGTTCCGGGTTCTTCGTGACGTTGATGCCGTAGCCGCCGCCGTTGACGGCGGCCGTGTTGCCCTTGAAGGTGTTGTCCAGTCCCCAGCCGTCCAGGATCTCGTGCACCTGGAATCCGTCGCCGGAACTGTCGGTGCCGGTGTTACCGACGATGGTCCAGCCGTTGCCCTTGACGTCCACCCAGGAGTCGGCGTCGGTCTGCCCGGCGCCGGAGAAGGTGTTGTCCCGCAGGATCCCACCGGTGGTGCCCTCCTTGATGTCCACCGACTCCGCGGTGGTCCTGGAGATCGTGTTGCCCTCAACGAGGTTGCGGTCGCTACGGTCGGGCTCGCAGGCGGTCTCGTTGCACCAGTTGCTCTTGGCGCTGCCGATGTAGATGCCTTCACCGAACTTGTCGTTGCGCAGCCCGGTGTGCCGGACGGTGTTGCCCCGCACGACATCGTCGCTGCTGGCCTTGCGCAAGTGGATGCCCTCGTCGCCGGTGCCCTCCACCAGGAGGTTCTCCACCAGCACGCCCGTGGCGGCGTCGACCATCACGCCCTTCTGGCCACCGCGGACGGTGAACCCGGAGAGCTGCCAGTACGAGGCGCCGTCGAGGTGGACGGCGTAGCCGCCGTCGATGGCCCCGCCGTCGATCACGGCGTCTCGGCTGCCGCAGACGGTGATCGGCTGCGCAGCGGTGCCCTGGGCGGTGGCGACGAAGGTGCCCGTGTACGTGCCGGGCGCCAACCCGATGACCGTCCCGGGGCGGGCGCCGGCGAGAGCCTCGGTGAGCTCGTCGCCGTTGGTGACCGGGGTGGTCGGCGTCGCCGAGCAGGCGTTCGCCGCCGCGGCGGGCGCCCGGGTGGGCGCGGCCGGGGCCGGGGTGCCGCTGCACGCCGTCAGCGAGGCGAGAGCCACCGCGGCCACCGCGGCCACGGCTCCACGAGCGGTCATTGGTGTGCCCCGTCGCCCGAGACGACCGTGACCCGGGTGACGGGCAGGGCGACGGTCGGCGCGGCGAGGGCCGGCTGCGTGGCCCGGCGCGGGCGCTGCGCACCCGGACGGGGCGGCCCCTGGACCACGTTGCCGCTACCTGGCCGCCCGTCCACTGGCGACCCTTCCACCCGGCGGCCGGGAGCAGGTTGCCCGTTGACCGCGTGCCCGTTCGTGAGGTGACCGTTGATGGGAGATCCGTTCGTCGGGTGTCCGTTGCCCTGCGTCCCCGCAGCACCGACCAGGACGCCTGGCTGGGGGCGCGCCGGCGCTGTCGGCCGGACGGCGACCGGTGGAGACGTGTTGTTGCGCCGGATGGAGGTGATCACGTCGACGTTGCCGCGGGTTGTGGCCGGCAACGGCGGGCCCGGCGCGGCGTTGCTGTACGGATGCTCGTGCTCCTGCTCGGCGCGGATCCGTCGGCGGCGCTTGGTCCACAGCCGCGCCAGCAGGGGCAGTACCAGGATCAGCAACCACAGCAGCAGCAGCGGGTGTTCCGCTGCGTAGGTCACGAGGTACTCGACCTCGTCGCGGTCGCGCACCCAGGTGCGGTCATCGTTGCCGAGGACGTCGGCGGTGGAGGTGACCGCGATGCGGTTGACGTCGAGCGGGGCGAGCCCGCGCCCCCCGAGCGCGTTGTCGATGACGGCCGTGCCGGTGACGTCGCCGACGAGCGACACCCCGTACCGCGATGGCGCGGTGGTGCGGTTGCCGCGGATGTTCGCCGTCGAGTCGGTGACCTGCACGCCGATGACCGACGCCCCGATGGTGTTGCCGGTCACGGTGGCGCCGCGCGTGTTGCTGCGCAGTGCCACGCCGAACCCGGCGGCGTCGATCGTGTTTCCGGTGATCGACGGTCCCTCGGCCGGACCGCGCACGACGATGCCGTCGCGGTTGCCCGCCACGGTGTTGTCGCGCAGCGTCACCTGCCCGGCCTCGGCCACGAGGATGCCCTCCTCGGCGTTGCCGGTGACGGTGGAGCGCTCGACGATGTAGCCGGCGCCGCGCGTCGTGCTGGCGCCGCCGGCGGTGGCCTCGGCGGCCAGTGCGGAGCCGTCGATCCGAATGCCATTCTGCCGGTTGGCCGAGGTCGTGACCTCTGTGAACGTCACGTTCTTCGACCCGCGGGAGGCGGAGATGCCATCGCGGCCGTTGCCGGTGGCGGTGACGCGCCGGGCGACGAGACCCTCGGTCCCGCGGTGCAGCAGGAGGCCGTCCAGGTCGTTGTCGCGCAGGGTGCTGTCGTTGATTGTGAGGTCGCCGACCCGGCTGGTGAACAGGCCATAGTGGTCGCGATCGACCGTGACCTCCGTGGCCGACCCGGTGGCCGCCGAGCCCGCACTGCCGGTCCACGCGACGCCGCCGCTGCGACCGCTCCAGAACCCCATGTCCGAGAACCCGACCTGGGTCAGATCCATCCGGGCACCCACGGCGCGGAGGTAGGCACGGCCGTCGTCCTGGTCGACGTCGGGCGCGGAGGTGGCGGGATCCCAGCTCGACACGGTCATGGGGGCGCCGGGGCCACCGGTGAGCACGAGCGTGCCCTTGAACGCCACGATCGAGGTGAACCCGCTCGGTGTACTGGTGAGCCGCAGGACCGCGTTCGGTTCCTGCACCCGCAACTCCGCGCCGCGACCGACTACGACCGAGCGACGCAGCAACCAGGCGCCGTCGGATTGGTGCTCGACGGCACCGAGCCGTTCCAGGGCGGGCAGGTCGTAGGGCCGGGACCGAGCGGTGAGCACCACGGTGGGTAAGGCCTGCCCACTCGCGGCGACCTCGTAGGGCGCCAGGGTCTTGGGCGCCTCACTCACGATCGTGAAGAGCCGGTCGTCCTCGGCCTCCAGCAGTTGGGCCTGGCGTTGCTCTGCGGCGGAGTTGGGTGGGGCATCCTCGGCGTTCGGTGGCGGGGGGACGGGTCCGTCTCCGGCCGGCGCGTCCGGAGCGGAGGTGTCGTTGTTGCCGAGGACGGAGACCGTGGCGCGCACCCATTCGCGTGGCACCCAGTTGAGGGGGGACCCGGCGGCCAGCTGCCCGATCGGCACCCAGCCGGCCTGAACGGCGACGAGCCCACCACCAGCGAGGGTCGCCAGCACGGCCAACATGACCAACAGGCGCTGCGCCCGGCCGGGGCCGTTTCGGTCAGGCCGCGCCACGTGCGTCCTCCGAGAGGCTGGCCTCGTCCTGGCCTTCGCCGCCGATCATGCCGGCCTTGCGGGTGAGCCAGCCCTGCTTGTTCATGGTGAACAGCGCCCAGGTCTTGATCGGCAGCGCCACCAGCATGATCACGACGGTGACCAGGGGCAGGATCAGCAGATCAAGGGGACGACGCCGCAGGTGGGAGATGCTGCGGATCGCCCGGCCGACGAAGAGCCAGGCGAAGCTCAGTCCGACGGCGAGCCAACCCTCCGGCGTGTAGTAGGCCGCGATCAGGTAGTAGACCATCGCGAACATCGTGATCGGGGTGAACAGGATCTGGAACACCGTGAGCTGCGAGATCAGCGGCACCCGCCACAGCCACCCCTTGAAGATCGCGGTGGTGTAGCAGCGGTAGGAGTTGCGGCTCCAGCGCACGCGCTGCTTACAGAACGCCCGGAACGTCGACGGGAACATCGACAGTGCCCGCGCGGAGTCCTGGTGCTCGGTGCGGTAGCCCTGCGCGAGCACGAGCCAGGTGAGGCGGCCGTCGTCGCCGGCGACGCAACGCCGGCCGAGGAAGAACTCGTGCTCCAGGTTGGCCAGCACGGGCATGATCGCCGAGCGCCGGTACGCGGCCGTCCGGCCCGAGAGGCAGACGACGGCGCCACGCAGGGCGGTCGCGGGGACGTAGTCCATGTATCTCAGGTCGATGATCCAGTCGGCGACGCGGCGCCAGATGCTGGAGCTGGGTCGGTAGACATTCTGCCGGGTGCCGACCCCGCCGACCTTGGGGTCCACGAAGGGCATCTGCACGGCCGCGAGCAGGCCGGGCTCCCAGGCGGTGTCGGAGTCGCACAGCACGACGATCTCGTGGCGCGCCGCACGGATGCCGACGCCCAGGGCCGAACGCTTGCCCTCATGGGCGAACATCATCACGTGCAGGCGGCGGTCCCGGCGTGCCATCAGCCGATCGCGGGCCTCGATGTCGGCCACGTCGAGCACGATGATCACTTCGGTCGGGTTCTGAGCCAGCCAGGTGTCCATGCACCGGTCGATCACGTCCGGGTCCTCGTGGAACGAGGGCACCACCACCGATGTGGTCGTCCGGAAGTCGTTGACCAGCGGGTGGTAGCGCAGCGACATGCCCTTGCGGATCAGCCACACCGCCCACGAGATCCCCCCGATGACGCCGACCGGAAGGAACAGGAGCCAGTGCTCGAAAAAGCTGCCGAGGTTGTCCATGGAGGAGGTGACACCTTGCGTTCGTCGTGGACGCCGACCGGGAGCGCGAGCCCTGGAGCCGGCGAACGGTTTGCCCCGTGTTGAGCTTTGAGGGGTTGTGCGACGTCGTTGTCAAGACGTGACTTGCTCCGCGGACGGTACCAGCGGTGCTCCGTCAGACTTGATGGGCCGGTCGACGACAGGACGCGCCGTCACGTAACCAAACGTTCACATAGAACTCCTCTCGTCACGTTCGTCCAGCTCACGGCCCGCCGTCCCAAGCACCGATTACTAACTGTGATCACGCGTACGAGTGATAACGAGCGGTGGCGGTGACAGGTTCGGACCATATGGATGTGATCGTGATGAAAGAGACCACACCATGGTGTTCGAGGCTGCGACGACCGATGACGGGTCAAACACGGGTGCACGGACGCCATCAGGCGCGGTGGAACTTCTCCGCGCGACCCTGCCGGTGCAGGCGCAGCCACTCCACGAACTGACGTGGGCTGCGTTTGGTGACCAGGAAGTACCAGGCGAACCGCGGCACCTCCAGCACCCCGACCCGGCGCATGCCGGGCTGCGAGACGAGATACCCGCGGTTGCGGTAGGTGTAGTAGCGCTTCACCGGGTCGTCGGGGTCGCGAGCGTGCAGGTGGCCCCCGAGCATCGGCTTGTCGTCCTCGACGCCCGCCGGGTGCAGGTAGGCCGCCTGCAGGGCCGTGCCGAACGCGAGCTCCGAGCGCACCAGCCTGCGGTGCATCTCCACCTCGTCGCCGCGGACGAACAGCCGCAGATCGGGCACACCGACGACCTCCAACGTCGACGCCCGGAACAGTGCCCCGTTGAACAGCGCGGCGATGCCCGGCAGCAGCTCGCCGTCGGCACCGTGTTCCACGTCGGCCGCGAGCTCGGCGCGGGAGCGGTGCCAGGTGAGCCCGCGCCGGATCGGGAACGCCAGCCGGTCCGGGCGGGCGGCGTCGACCACGGTGGGGGAGACCATGGCCAGGTCGCGCTGCTGTGCGAGCGTCAGGAGCGTCGCGAGCACGTCCTCGTCGGCGGCGCGGCCGTCGTCGTCGCCGAGCCAGATCCAGTCGGCACCCAGCGCGAGGGCGTGCAGCATGCCGAGGGCGAACCCGCCCGCGCCGCCCAGGTTGCTCCACGACGGCAGCCACGTAGCCGGCATCCCCGCGGCTTCGACGACGTGCCGCGCCGGGCGGTTGGGCCCGTTGTCGACGACGACCAGGTGCGCGACAGGATGGGACTGCTTCGCCATCGCGGCCAGCGAATCGACGAGCAGCTCGGTGCGGTGCCGCGTGACGACGATCGCCACCACCGAGCCGGGCGGAAGGGGTGCCGACCCGCTCGGGTCGGGCGGCCCAGGCTCGGTCCGTCGGGGAGCCTGGGCGCCGCCGGACAGGGCGCTCACCGCCCCTCGCTGACGCTCGGTCGAGCGCTGTGCGGGCGCTGTGACTCTGGTTCGCTCGTGAACTCGCTCACCGGGATTCGATCTCTGCTCCGAAGACTGCTCCGCCTTCGCTCCGCGGCGCGAGGACGTCACGACCCTTGTAGTGGTGCAGCACCTCGCGCAGCGGGCCGTGCTCGCGCACCGTGCCGTGCTCCATCCAGATGGCGGTGTCGCACAGGTCGGCCAGGAACTCGTCGGAGTGGCTCGCGAACACAAGGATCCCGGAGCGCTCCACCAGCTCCTTGAGCCGGTCGCGGGCTTTCACGAGGAACTCCGAGTCGACGGCGCCGATTCCCTCGTCGAGCAGCAGGATCTCCGGGTCGACGCTCGTGACGACACCCAGCGCCAACCGCACCCGCATCCCTGTGGAGTAGGTGCGCAGCGGCATCTCCAGGTAGTCACCCAGCTCAGTGAAGGCCGCGATGTCGTCGACGCGGGCGTCCATCTGCTTGCGCGTCATGCCCAGGAACAGGCCGCGGATGAGGATGTTCTCCAGCCCGGAGATCTCGGGGTCCATGCCGACAGCGAGGTCGAACACGGGCGCCACCTTGCCGTGCACGGACGCCCGGCCGCGGGTGGGCTCGTAGATGCCCGACATCAACCGCAGCAGCGTGGACTTGCCGGCGCCGTTGTGCCCGACCAGCGCCACCCGGTCGCCCTGGCGCAGAGACAGCGTGATGTCGCGCAGCGCCTCGATCACGGGCACCTTCGCCTCGGTGGCGATGCGGCCACCGGCCCGGCCGAGCACGGCCTTCTTCAGCGAGCGCGTCTTGGCGTCGAAGATCGGGAAGTCGACGCCCGCGCCGTCCAGATCGATGCTGACCACGGCAGTTCCCCTACACCCAGTACGCGACGCGGGCGCGGTAGTTGCGCAGGCAGACCAGTGCGGCCGTGCAGCCCGCCACGGTGATGCCGCCGACGACGTACCAGTGGTGCCCGACGATCGGAGCACCCAGCAGCGGCTGTCGCAGGATCTCCACGAAGTGCAGCACCGGGTTGAGCTCCGCGAGCCGCGCACGCCCGGCCACCGCCGGGTTGTTCAGCAGCGTCTCGTACTGCCAGACGATGGGGGTCATGAAGAACAGGAGCTGCGTGAGGCTCGCGATGATCGGTGGGATGTCCCGGAAGCGCGTGGCGATGATGCCCGAGAGCACGCTGATCCAGGTGCCGTTGATCACCAGCAGCGAGAACGCCGGGACGGCGAGCAGCAGCGACCAGCCCAGCGGATGCGGAAAGATGATCATCAGAACGACCCAGATCACGAGGTTGTGCAGGAAGAACAGCGTCTGCCGCCAGATCAACCGGTAGACGTGCAGGCTCAGCGGGGCCGGCAGGAACTTGATCAGTCCCTCGTTGGCGATGAAGACCTCACTGCCCTCGAGGATGCATCCGCTGATGAAGTTCCAGATCAGCAGGCCGGTCGCGACGTAGGGCAGGAACGTCGGGATGTCGGCATGGAACAGGGCGCCGTAGAGGATGCCCATCGCCGTGGCGATCACGCCCATGCTGATGCTGATCCACAGGGGGCCCAGCACCGAGCGGCGGTAGCGCTGCTTGATGTCCTGCCAACCGAGGTAACCCCACAGCGGGCGCTGCTTCCAGCCCTGCGACAGGTCACCGAAGGCGCGCGACCAGCTGCGCGAACTCGGCTCGTCGGCGATCGCGGGCCGGGCCGCACCCTGCGCCTGGTCGTCGCCGGTCGTCATCGTCGGAGCCACCTGCCGAGGGTACCGGCGAGCACTGACGCCCCCCTCGCAGCCCTGTGAGGGGAAACGGGCTGTGGCCCGGCTTTCCACTCACGAGGGATCAGAGGTACTGACCGGTGCCCCGGCCCAGGCCACCTTCGGGGCCCGGTTGGGGTCCGACGCCGGCGGGCAGGCCGCGGCGCATCTGCTCCAACTGCGCCCGGGCCGCCATCTGCTGGGCGAACAGGGCCGTCTGGATACCGTGGAACAGGCCCTCCAGCCAACCGACCAGCTGGGCCTGCGCGATCCGCAGCTCGGAGTCGGACGGGACAGAGTCCTCGGTGAAGGGCAGGCTCAGCCGGTGGAGCTCGTCGCGCAGCTCCGGGGCGAGGCCGTCCTCCAACTCCTTGATCGAGTTCTCGTGGATCTCCCGGAGCCGGGCGCGGGAGGCCTCGTCCAACGGCGCCGCCCGCACCTCCTCGAGCAACTGCTTGATCATCGTGCCGATCCGCATGACCTTGGCCGGCTGCTCGACCATCCCGCCGACGCCGTCCCCGCCGTCCCCGGCAACGGCCCCGTCGGTTGGGACCGTTGCCATTCCCACCGGTCGGCCGTCCGGTCCGATGACCATGACCTGCTGATCGCCGTTCTCGCCCGCCTGCTCGCTCATGATCCCCACGCTCCGGCCGAGCCCGCCCCGACCTGCTCGATGTGCACTTGCTGTCACCGTATCGGCGCGGTGTCGCGCCGGCCGAACCGCCGCGAGCTCAACGGCGGTCCGGGACCATCAGCAGCAGCTTCCCGATGACTCCGCCCGCCTCGAGCTGGGCGTGCGCGGTTGCGGCGTCGGGCATCGGGACGCTGCCGTGCGTGATCGGCCGCACGGAGCCGGCAGCGATCATGGGCCATACCTGCTCGCGCACCCCCGAGACGATCCGACCCTTGCCGTTGGGCCCGTCGACCGGCCGGGCGCGCAGCCCCATCGCGGTGATGCTGCCCCGCTTGCGGATCAGCGCGCCGATGTCGAGGTCCGCCTTCGTGCCGCCCTGCATACCGATGATCACCAGACGACCGTCCGGGGCGAGGGCGTCGAGGTTGGCGGCGAGGCCATGGGCACCCATGTTGTCGAGGATGACGTCGGCGCCGTGGCCGTCGGTGGCCTTCTTCAGCTCGACGGCGATGTCGTCGTGGTAGTCGATGACGATGTCGGCGCCCAGCTCGCGGCAGCGCTCCAGCCGGTCCGGGGCGCCCGCGGTGGCAGCCACGCGCGCGCCGATGGCCTTCGCGACCTGGATGGCGTGGGTGCCGATGCCGCTGCTGCCGCCCTGCACGAGGAACGTCTCGCCCGCGGCGAGCCGTCCGGCGGCCACGACGTTCGACCACACCGTGCACGCCACCTCGGGCAGCCCGGCCGCGGTGACGAGGTCGACGCCCGCCGGGATAGGCAGCAGCTGTACGACCGGAACGACGACCCGCTCCGCGTACCCGCCGCCGGCGAGCAGCGCGCACACCTCGTCCCCGATGTTCCAGGACGTGACGCCCTCGCCGAGCGCCGTGATCCGCCCCGAGCATTCCAGCCCGATGATGTCCGACGCCCCGGGCGGCGGCGGGTAGGACCCCTGGCGTTGCATGAGGTCGGCCCGGTTGACCGCGCTCGCGACGACGTCGACGAGCACTTCCCCGGGCCCGGCGACGGGGTCGGGCACCTCGGTCCACCGGAGCACGTCGGGACCGCCGGGTTCCTGCACCGTGATCGCATACATGGGCCGACGCTACCGCCGCCGGAGGCCGGCCGGGTCTCAGCCGAGGTCGACGCCGCGCGCGAACGTGTCGCACCGCGCCGGCTCGCCGCTGTCGAAGCCCGTGGAGTACCACTTCTCCCGCTGCGTCGAGCTGCCGTGGGTGAACTGGCTCTGGTCCACGCGCCCGCCCCCGAGCTGGCTCTGGATGTAGTCGTCACCGATCCGTGACGCCGTGTCCAGGGCGGCGGCCACGTCCTCCTGGGTGATGTCCTGGATCAGCGGCCGGCCCGAGGGCCCCGGCACCGTCGAGGCGTTCTTGGCCCACACACCAGCGAAGCAGTCGGCCTGCAGCTCCAGGCGCACCGAGCCCGATGTCGGCCCGGTGTCGCCGCCCTGCGCCCGCGACGAGGTGCCGAGCAGGTTCTGGATGTGGTGGCCGTACTCGTGGGCGATGACGTAGGCCCGGGAGAAGTTGCCGCCCTGCGCACCGAACCGCGTCTCCAGTTCCTGGAAGAACGACAGGTCGATGTAGACCTCCTGGTCGGCCGGGCAGTAGAACGGCCCCGTGTCCGACGTCGCGCCACCGCAGCCGCCGGTGTTGACGCTGCCGTTGAAGAAGTTGGTGCGCGGCGCGGCGTAGCTCTGGCCGGAGCGGGCGAACTCGTCGGTCCAGTAGCCGTCGAGCGAGTTGATGTCGGCGATGACCTCGCAGTCGAGCTGCGTGTTGGCCTGGCTGCTGTTCTGGCAGCTCGACGCGACCTGCGACGTGTCGGCCGCCTGCCCGCTCTGCAGGCCCGTCAGGCCGCCGGGGAGGTCGAAGCCCCCGCCGCCGCCGCCGCTGCTGCCGCCGCCCAGCTGCGACAGCACGAAGTAGATGATCAGCCCGACGATGCCGAGTCCTCCGCCGCCGGCGGCGACACGGCCGCCCAACGCCCCGCCACCGCCGCCTCCCCCGCGGAGGTCGTCGATGTTCGAGGTGTCGAGACTGGAGTTCTCGTCGAATCGCATGTTGCCTCCTGCCGGTGCCCGGCCAGATCCCACCACACCGGCCCGCTCCGCCGCCGGGCCAGGTCAGGATGGCTGCCGTCCCGCATCTGGCAGGGCCAGGGCCCGGGCCGGTAACGTGCACCGCGGAAGCGTGGCAGAGCGGCCTAATGCACTCGCCTTGAAAGCGAGAGACCCGAAACGGTCCGGGGGTTCAAATCCCTCCGCTTCCGCCAGGTCACAGCCCCCAGCGCCGGCGCAGGCGCTCGGCTACGGCGGGGGTGGTGCCGGAGCCGGCGAAACAGTCGAGCACGATCGAGCTCTCGTCCGACGAGGACTCGATGATGCGTTCGAGAAGAGCTTCTGGCTTTCTGTGTGTCGTAGCCAAGACGCGCGACAGCCATCGCGTTGACTGGGGGGAGATCGTCCCAGATGTCGCCGACAGCTTCGGCAGATTCAGTCAGTCGAAGCATTCGACTCGACGAGTTCGGTGAATAACTCAGAGGGCCGAGAGTTCCGTGTGTGAAGACTCGGTGCCGTCATCTGTCATATCCAGCTCCTCCACCATGCACTTCTCGCGGGTCGGTCTCGTGAGGAACATACGCCGGTGACTGCCTCCCGATCGGCTGCCGCGGGCCGCAGGCCATGCGGGTTGGACGACACCGACAGATCGGACGGTCGGCCGCATCCGCCTGCATTGCACATCCCCCATGCCCTCGCCGGGCAACAGGGCCCGTCGACACTCCGGGCCGATATGCGGGTGAACCCTGACGCGCACGCTCCGACCGTCGAGTCATGCTGCGGCGATGGAGACAACGCCGATACCGTCCCGGACGAAATCCGCGGGGCCGCCCCACCACCGCGGCCGGCGTCGTCGTGCTGATCGCTGCACCCACACTCGGGACCGCGGCCGTCCTCGCCACGGCAACGCTGGTCACCCAGCCCGCCGCGTTCCTGACCGCAGGAGCACTCGCCACGGGCCGGCACCGCTCTCGCCGGGACCCTACGTCTGCTCCGCGCGCAGTCCGCCCCACTCCGTACCGCCATCACGGCGGCCACCACCGGTGCTCTCCTGCTCGTCGGCACGATCGCCCCTATCGATCCCGCTCGTCCCCCCTCGAACTTCCCGAGTACCGGTCGACGGGGCGGCGGTCTGGCAGCTGGATACAGGTTCCCGACTGGCCTACGTCCACCTACCGGCCACCACTCAGGTCCGGCCGGTACCGGTGGTGGTGCTGCACGGCGGTCCCGGCATCCCCGACTCCACCGCGAACGTGGCCGCGTTCGGCCCGCTGACCCCGCTCGGTTTCGACGTCCATCTCTACGACCAAGTCGGTGCCGGCCGCTCCACCCGGCTCGCCGATCCCGCCGGCTACGGCATGGACCGGTACGTCGACGACCTGGACGCCGTCCGGCGCATTCTCGGCGCCCACACGATGATCCTCATCGGGCACTCCTACGGCGGCGCACTGGCCGCGCGCTACCTGGCTGCCCACCCGGACCACGTGCAGCAGATGGTGCTCCTCTCGCCCGGCCCACTCGATCTTGCCGACACCAGCACGGGTCGCGCCACCTCGGGCCTCGACCTCCCGCAGAAGACGGCCGCCTACGGTGCGGTGCTCGCCCCCCGGCCACTGCTGGGCTACGCGCTGCTGCAGGTGAACCCAGCCGCGGCACACAACTACCTTCGCGATGGCGAGGCCGACGCCCGCAACGACAGCGTCCTGCAGCTGGCCGCACCGGCGCTGCACTGCGCCGGGGCGTCCGCGAAGGCGACGAGGCCACCCGTCCGGGGCAGTGGCTTTTACGCGCTCCACCCGCAGTCGGCCGCCGGTCCTCCGGACGATCCGCGGCCGGCTCTGACCGGGCTTCACACCTTGATCATCAGACGGTCGTCTACCTGTCCGGGGCCGGACACGACATCAACGAGGACCGACCCGTCGACGTCACGGACAGTGTTGGCGCCTTCCTCACCGCAGCACCGCTCCCGCCCTACACCGCCTTGACCGCTCCGCCGGACTATCAGGGTCCTCGCTGATCGCTCCTGGCAATTCGCGCCGGCCGCGGGCACTCACTGGCCGGTCGACCTCGGCCCCGAGCGACCTCGTCACCAGTGCGGTCGGACTCCCGGTTCCGGCCCCCGGCTCTCGGAGGCGTTCACCGACCCCACGAGCGGGCGGTCCGGACCTTGCAGCGGGCCCGAAAATCTCCTCAGCGGCGGACCAGCAAACGGTCCGGGTTCACATCCCTCCGCTTCCGCGCGTTCAGTGGTCCAGGGCGTGGGGGTCGTGGCCCGCGGTCAGCATGAAGCGGTCGCGCCAGGACACGTGCGGGGGCAGGGGCAGCGGGTCGCGGAACACGCCCAGCAAGCGCCAGTGCGCGGCGCGCGGCTCGGTGCCCTCCCACATCCCACGGGCCAGCTGCTCGGTCAGCGGGCAGGCGCGCGAGCCCAGATGCATGGCGATGTCGTTGGCGATGAAGCAGCGGGCAATGGTCGTACGCAGGAGAAAGTCCGAGGTCGTGACGTCCCCGGAATCGGCGTGCACGACCGCGTCGCCGTCGGTCACCTCCGACGCCGCCGCGCACGCCGCCTCGACGATGGGCGGGTAGGGGCCCGGGTCGGAGTCGGCGGGATCGGGGGCGCCGCCGGCCAGCAGCTCGGGCAGCCGGGCGTCGTCCTGGGCGAGGGCGCGCACGTAGGGCCGCAGCGGCCGGGAACGCGCGTCGGCGGGCGGATCGAACGGCGGGGGCATCACGATCGCGCCGTGCTCGGGTCGGATTCGTCCGACCACCTCCACCAACACCTGTTCCGCCATCACGAACAGCGCGGCTTCGCGGATCATGGGTCTCCCTCCGTGCTGCAGCGGCGGCTCGCACACACCGTTCGGCGCTCGCACACACCGCGGACGGTGGGCGTCGGCCCGACGGGGTGTGTGCGAGCCAGGGTCGTGACATCAGACCGCAGGTTCGGGCCGTGGAGTGTGTCGAATCGAGACGGCGAGGGTGATGCGATGGGACGTCGATCAACTCCGAACGCAGCTCGAAGCTCTCGGCGTGATCAGCCCCAAAGGGTCCGGGTCACGGTCGTTTCAAGATCGATTCGCACGGTGAGCTGGTGTTGAGCGCACGGTGGTGATCACCGGCGGATGGCCCGGTGGTCTTCGGCGCGGCCGTGTCGTCGGCGACCGTTGCCGATGACTTCCCCGTTCCGGCGCGAGTGGGCGCTGAGCTGCTGCAACGGTTAGCCGCGGTGTCCGACGGGCGTCGGGACCGGGGCCGGGTTCACCCGGTCGCGGTGGTGCTGTCGCTGTGTGCGGCCGCGGTCGTTGCGGGTATGGCCTCGTTCACCGCGATCGTCGGCTGGGCCACCGACGTGCCTGCCGAGCTGCTCGCCCAGCTCTACGACCGACCCTCTGACGCGCCGTCGAAGGCCACCATCTGGCGGGTGGTCACCGGTGCCGACGCCGCGGCGGTGGACGCGGCGATCGGGGCATGGCTGCTCGCACAGACCATCGCCCGAGACACCGCCGCCCGAGCCGGCGTCGTGCCCGAGACCGGCGGGGACACCCCTGAGCTGCTCGCGATCATGGTGGACGGCAAAGCGGTGCGCGGCGCGACCGACACCCACGGCAACCAGACCCATCTGCTCGCCGCCGCCACCCACTGCGACGCCCTGGTCCTGGGCCAGGTCGAGGTCGGTGCGAAGAGCAACGAGATCCCCCAGTTCGCCCCGCTGCTCGAGCGCCTCACCGCCGCCGGGATCGACCTGAACCAGACGGTGATCACCGCCGACGCCCTCCACACACAACGCGCGCACGCCACCTACCTGCACGAACGCGGCGCCGGATTCGTGTTCACAGCCAAGCAGAACCAGCCCCGGCTCTTCGCCGCCCTCGACGCACTGCCCTGGACACAGACACCCATCGCCGCCTCCCAGGTCGACCGGGCCCACGGCCGGATCACCACCCGCACCATCCAGGTCCTACCAGCGCCCGAAGACCTGCCGTTCCCGCACGTCAACCAGGTCTGGCTAATCGAACGCTACGTCACCACCCCCGACGGGACCCCGACCTCCGCGATCGCTGCGCTCGGCGTGACGAACCTGGCCGCCGAGCACGCCCCACCCGAACGGCTCGCCCCACTGGTCCGCGACCACTGGCCTCCGTCTTTCATCGGGGTGCGACACGCCGGGGCTGAACGGGTGTAGAACGAGGTTGAGGTGCACCTGACCAGCAAGAATGTGAGTTGCGACGATCGTCTTCTGGCTGGGGCAGGTGCACCTGTTCCGTGCAGGGTACGTGGGCTGAGGGCCTGGAGTGGGTAGGCGACGACGAACGGCTTGTCGCGCACGCGGGTCTGCTGCCGCTACGGCTCCTCGCGCAGCGCACCGGCCTGACCGGAAGGCTGTCGGCCGGGTTGGCGCGCCGCGGTTTCGACCCGGTGTACGACCGCGGTCAGCTGCTGCTGGACCTGGCGCTGGTCCTGATCGACGGCGGGGAGGCGATCAGCGACTTCCAAACCCTGGGCCACCTCGGCCCGATTATCGGGCCGGTGGCATCGACGCCGACGGTGTGGCGGGCGCTGGAGGAGATCGGCGAGCTGCAACTACGCCGGGTCAACGCCGCGGTGACGGAGTTCCGGCGGCGCTGGTGGGGGCTGCTCAGTGAGCGGCCCGAGGGCTTCCCGTGGTTGCGGGTGGCCGGGCGCGAGCTGACCGGGGTGACCGTGGTCGATCTGGACGCTT
>JAYSXW010000330.1:0-11614 GCA_043716935.1 Pseudonocardia sp. | reverse complement strand
CACAAAAACCATAAAACCAAACAATAGCTCGACACACTGTTGAGTTCTCAAAAAACATCCACACACCAACCACCACCGCCAGGCGATGATCCGGGGCTGATCGATCCGATATGCACAGCCCCAGCCTTGCCGGAGCAACTTTTCCAACTTACCTGGTCCAGTTCGTGGTGTCAAACCCACCCGGCCCAGTCCCAATCGGGCCCCCCTACGAAGCAGGAGTCCTACCGGTGGCCACCACTCCCGCGGGCCTGAATCCAGGTCCAGCGAAGCTGTCCCTGGTCCACCGTTCTGCCCGCCATGATGACCTGAGGAAAGCTACACACGCACGTCCAGGGGGTCGAATCGGGGGGTCGGTCGGGGCTGTCCGCGCTGTTCAGCGGCAGTGCGACGACCTGTTACCCGGCGATCAAGCGGACGCCGGCCAGGTTCCGTTTGCCCCGCCGCACCAGCAGCCAACCACCGGGGAGCACATCGGTCGTCGATGGCGTCCATCCCTCGTCGGACACCCTCGTGTTGTTGACATACGCGCCCCCCTCCCCGACCGTGCGTCGCGCCGACCCGCGACTGTCGGTCAGCCCGGTGGCGACGAGCAGCTCGACGATCGTGGGCACGCTGTCGAGGCGGTATTCGATGGTCGGCACCTCGCCAAGGGCCGCATTGAGCGTTGCCGCGTCGAGGTCGCGGACCTCGCCCCGCCCGAACAGGGCCGCACTCGCGGCCACGACCTGCGCCGTCTGGCGCTCCCCGTGGACCAGTGTGGTCAGCTCCTCGGCCAGCCGCCGCTGCCCGGCGCGCGCCTGGGGCTGTTCGGCGACGAGCTTCTCCAGCTCCTCGATCTCCGCGGCCGGCAGGAACGTGAAGAGTCGAAGGTAGCGGCCGACGTCGGCGTCACCGACGTTGACGAAGTACTGGAACCACGCGTACGGCGACGTCATCACCGGATCGAGCCAGACATTGCCGCCGCCGGTCGATTTTCCGATCTTGCGTCCCTCGGTGTCGGTGACCAGCGGCGTCGTCAGCGCATGCACGGTGGCCCCCTCGACCCGGCGCACCAGCTCGACCCCGCCCACGATGTTGCCCCACTGGTCCGATCCGCCGATCTGCAGCCGACAGCCGTGCCGCCGGTGCAGCTGCAGGTAGTCCTGGCTCTGCAGCAGCAGGTAGCTGAACTCGGTGAACGACAGGCCGTCGGCGGCCAGGCGGCGCTTGACCGTTTCCCGGCCGAGCATGACGTTCACCGAGAAGTGCTTACCGACGTCGCGCAGGAACTCGAGGACCGACTGGTTTCCCGTCCAGTCCAGGTTGTTCTCGATCAGCGCACCGGTGGGCGTGTCGTCGAACTCGACGAACCGCTCCAGCTGGCTGCGAATCCGTCGGGTCCACTCGCCGATGGCCTCGGCACTGTGCAGCGACCGCTCGCCGATGTCACGCGGGTCACCGATCATGCCCGTGGCCCCGCCCGCGAGCGCGATCGGGCGCGCACCCGCCTGCTGGAAGCGGCGCAGCGTCAACAGCTGCACGAGATGCCCTGCGTGCAGGCTGGGCGCTGTGGGGTCGAATCCGGCGTAGAGCGTCAGCACCTTGCCGGACAGGTCACGCCGCAGCGCGTCGAGGTCGGTGCTCTGCGCGATCAGCCCGCGCCATTCCAGCTCGTCGAGGATGTCGGTGCCCACCCGGTCGATCCTTCCGCACGGGACGAGCGAGTCGTCAGGTGGCCGGACGCGCTCCCCTCCCCGGCCGGTAGGGGCTCACCGCGGGATGTCCGTCGATCCAGAACCGCCAGGCGACGTCGTGGGCGGCGGCGACCCCCACCCGGGGTCCGGTGCGCACGCCGCTCGGGGGCACCGGGGGCGCGGCGAGTACCCGGACCGGCGAGAGCGGGTCGACGACGTCGAGTCCGTTGTACGCGCGGTCCAGCCCCAGCAAAGACGCGAGACGCGCGGGCCCCCGAGCCAGGTCGCGATCGCGGCGCGCAGTAGGACGCCGTGCTCGCGCCACACCGACATCGGATGTCACCTCCCCGGCCCGGAGCAGGACCGCGCCCGGGGTGCCGTCGGCGAGGCAGCTGACGTTGGCGCAGAAATGCATGCCGTAGACGAAGTAGACATAGAGGTGGCCGGCTGGACCGAACATCACCCCGTTGCGCGGAGTGCGGCCGCGGAAGCTGTGTGACGCCGGGTCGTCGGCGCCGCGGTAAGCCTCCACCTCCACGAGACGTACAGCGACGGGGCCCTGCGCCGTGTCGGCCTCGACCGTGCAGCCGAGCAGCCGCCGGGCCGCGGCCACCACGTCGCCGGTGAGCTCGGCCCGGTCGAGCAGTCGGGTCACGCCAGGCGCGCCCGCGCCGCCGCGACCGCGTCCTGCAGCTCGGCCAGCTGTTCGACGACCCGCGGCCCGGCCGTACCGCCGCGCCCGTCGCGGGAGGCGATGGAGCCGGCGACGGTCAGCACCTCGCGAACCTCGGCCATCAGCGCCGGATGGACTCCGGCCAGCTCGTCGTCGGTGAGGTCGCCGAGGCCGACCCTCCGGGCCTCCGCGACCCGGACACAGCCCCCGGCCGCCTCGTGCGCCACGCGGAACGGCACGCCCTGGCGCACCAACCACTCCGCGACGTCGGTGGCGAGGGTGAACCCCGCCGGCGCCAGCTCGGCGAGCCGCTCGGTGTCGAACACCAGCGTGGCGATCATCCCGGCGACGGCGGGCAGCAGCAGCTCCAGCTGCTCGACGGAGTCGAACAGCGGCTCCTTGTCCTCCTGCAGGTCGCGGTTGTAGGCCAGCGGCAGGCCCTTCAGGGTGGCCAGCAGGCCGGTGAGGTTACCGATGAGCCGCCCGGCCTTGCCCCGGGCCAGCTCCGCGACGTCGGGGTTCTTCTTCTGCGGCATGATCGAGCTGCCCGTGGAGTATGCGTCGTCGAGGGCGACATAGCCGAACTCCGCAGTGGCCCAGATGATGACCTCCTCCGCGATGCGGGAGAGGTCGACCGCGATCATGGCGAGGACGAACGCGGCCTCGGCGGCGAAGTCGCGCGACGCGGTGCCGTCGATGGAGTTGGCCACACTCGCGTCGAACCCCAGCTCGACGGCGACCGCAGCGGGGTCGAGGCCCAGCGAGGAGCCGGCCAGTGCGCCGGAGCCGTACGGGGACACGGCCGCCCGCCGGTCCCAGTCGCGCAGCCGGTCCACGTCGCGCAGCAGGGCGTGGGCGTGGGCGGCGAGGTGGTGCCCGAGCAGCACCGGCTGGGCGTGCTGCAGGTGGGTGCGGCCCGGCATCGGGGCGGCGGCGTGCTCCTGGGCCTGGCCGACCAGCGCGTCGACGACGTCCAGAACCCCCGCCCCGACGCGACGGGCCGCGTCCCGGAGCCACATCCGGAACAGCGTGGCCACCTGGTCGTTGCGGGACCGCCCGGCCCGGAGCCTGCCCCCCAGCTCGGGCCCGGCCCGTTCGATCAGCCCGCGTTCGAGGGCGGAGTGCACGTCCTCGTCGTCGGGCGCCGGGCCGAACGCGCCCGACTCCACATCGGCGCCGAGCTTGGCCAGGGAGTCGAGCATCCCGGCCAGCTCGGCGTCCGACAGCAGGCCCGCCGCCGCGAGCACCCGGGCGTGCGCGATCGAGCCGCGGACGTCGTAGGGGGCCAGCCGCCAGTCGAAGTGCGTGGACCTCGACAGGGCGGCCAGCGCCTCGGCCGGACCGGACGCGAACCGCCCACCCCAGAGATGGGAGGTCACCGCCTCTGGTCCCGCCGGGCGGCGATCTTCGACGGCAGGCCCCAGAGCTGCACGAAGCCCTTGGCCAGGGTCTGGTCGAACATGTCGCCCTCGTCGTAGGTGGCGAGGCTGAAGTCGTAGAGCGACTCCTCGGACCGGCGGCCGGTGACCGTGGCCCGGCCGCCGCACAGCTCCAGGCGGATCTCCCCGGTGACGTGCTCCTGCGTCTCCGCGATGAACGCGTCGAGGGCCCGCTTGAGCGGGGAGAACCACAGACCGTCGTAGACGAGCTCGGTCCAGCGCTGGCCGGCGGTGCGCTTGAAGCGGGCCAGGTCGCGCTCGACGGTGACGTTCTCGAGCTCCTGGTGCGCAGTGATCAGCGCCATCGCGCCGGGGGCCTCGTAGACCTCGCGACTCTTGATCCCGACGAGGCGGTCCTCGACCATGTCGAGCCGGCCGACGCCGTGTTTACCGGCCACCGCGTTGAGCTGCTCGATGGCCTGAAGCACCGAGACCGGCCTCCCGTCGATGGCGACGGGCACGCCCTTCTCGAAGCGGATCAGCACCTCGTCGGGCGCCTGGAACTGTTGGGGGTCGCCGGTGTAGGCGTAGACGTCCTTCGTCGGGGCGTTCCACAGGTCCTCCAGGAACCCCGTCTCGACGGCCCGTCCCCACACGTTCTGGTCGATCGAGAACGGCGACTTCTTGGTGACGTCGATCGGTAGGTTGTGCTGCTCGGCGTAGGTGATTGCCTTCTCCCGGGTCCAGGCGAAGTCGCGAACCGGCGCGATGACGTCCAGATCCGGGGCCAGGGCCTGGATGCCGACCTCGAAACGGACCTGGTCGTTGCCCTTGCCCGTGCAGCCGTGGGCCACCGTGGACGCGCCGTACTCCTTGGCCACCGCGACGAGGTGCTTGACGATCAGCGGCCGCGACAGCGCGGAGACCAGCGGGTAGCGGTCCATGTAGAGCGCGTCGGCCTGCATCGCGGGCAGGCAGTAACCCTCGGCGAACTCGTCGCGGGCGTCGGCGACCACGGCCTCGACGGCGCCGCACGCCAAGGCGCGCTGGCGGATCTCCTCGAGGTCCTCGCCGCCCTGCCCGACGTCGACGGCCACCGCGACCACCTCGGCGCCCGTCTCCTCGGCGATCCACCCGATCCCCACCGAGGTGTCCAGCCCGCCCGAGTAGGCCAGTACGACCCGGTCCGTCATCGTCGTCCTCCATCGTTGTTCAGATCATCGAGTCGGGCCACGAGCTCGGCCCCGGTGAGCGGCTCACGGGCCACCACCACGAGGGTGTCGTCGCCGGCGATGGTGCCGACGACGTCGTGCAGGGCGGCGCGGTCCAGCGCGCTGGCCAGGTAGTGCGCCGCCCCGGGCGGGGTGCGCAGGACGGCCAGGTTGCCACTCGAGTCGGCCGACACCAGCAGGTCCCCCAGCAGGCGCGACAGCCGGGCGGTGCCGCCCTCGATGCCGCGGAGCGGGCTGCCGTCGTCGGGGATCACGTACACGGGCATGCCACCGCCCGAGCCGCGGAGCTTGACCGCACCCAGCTCGTCGAGATCACGCGAGAGCGTGGCCTGGGTGGTGCCGATGCCCTCGGCCTCCAGGAGGCCGAGCAGCTCCAGCTGGCTGTGCACGGCGCGGTCGCGAATCAGATCGGTGATCCGGGCGTGGCGGGTCGCGCGGCCGGCGGCGCCCCGCGTGGTGGTCACGCTCGATCCAGCAGCCACGTCAGCAGCGCCTTCTGTGCGTGCAGCCGGTTCTCGGCCTCGTCCCACACCGCGCTGGCCGGGCCGTCGAGCACCTCGTCGGTGATCTCGTGGCCGCGGTGCGCCGGCAGGCAGTGCAGCACGATCGCCCCCGGCGCCGCCCGCTCCATGAGCTCCTCGTCGACCTGCAGGGCGTGGAACGGGGCGGCGCGGTCCAGCCCGTCGGACTCCTGGCCCATCGACGTCCAGGTGTCGGTGACCACGACGTCGACGCCGTCGACGGCGGCGTGCGGGTCGGAGATCAGCTCCGCACCGCCGCCGGTGTCGAGAGCCCGGATGGTGGCGTCCCGCAGGACGTCGATACGGGGGGTGAAGCCCTCGGGCGCGCAGATCCGCACGTGCATACCGGCGGTGGCGCCGCCCAGCAGCAGCGAGTGGGCCATGTTGTTCGCACCGTCACCGAGGTAGGTGAGCGTGACGCCGGCGAGCCCACCGAGACGTTCCCGGATCGTCTGGAGGTCGGCGAGCACCTGGCACGGGTGGAACCGGTCGGTGAGCGCGTTGACCACCGGCACGGTGGCGCCCGCCGCCATCTCCTCGACGCGGGACTGGGCGCCGGTACGCCAGACGATCGCGTCGACGTAGCGCGACAGCACCCGCGCGGTGTCGGCAATGGTCTCGCCGCGGCCGAGCTGGCTGGCCTGCGCGTCGATGATCAGCGGGATGCCGCCGAGCTGGGCGATGCCGACCTCGAAGGAGACGCGGGTGCGGGTGGAGGGCTTGTCGAACAGCACCGCGACCGACCGCGGGCCGGCCAGCGGACGGTGGGCGAACCGGTCGGCCTTCATGGCATCGGCGAGGTCGAGCACCTCCCGCTGCTCGTCGGGAGTCAGGTCGTCGTCACGCAGGAGGTGCCGCAAGTCGGCCGGCGTGGGAGACGACGAATGACGGTCGTGTACGGGCCGGGTCATCGCGCACCGTCCAGGATCGCGGGCAGGGCGGCGAGGAACTCCGCCGCCTGGGCGTCGGTGAGCACCAGCGGCGGGGCCAGCCGGACCCGGTCGGGCACCGCATTGTTGACGAGGAACCCCGCCCCGCGCGCGGCCGTCGCCACCCCGGCCGACATGGGCTCGGCCAGGACGATGCCGATCAACAGCCCGGCCCCGTCGACGCCGCGGACGAGTGGATGGCCGAGCGCCTCGACGCCGGCGGCGATCTCCTTGCCCAGCTGCGTGACGTGCTCCAGCAGCCCGTCCGCAGCGATCGTGGCCAGCACGGCCAGGGCCGCCGCCGCGCACACCGGGTTGCCGCCGAACGTGGTGCCGTGCTGGCCGGGTTCCAGCAGGTCGCCCGCCGCGCCGAGGCCGATGCACGCGCCGATGGGCAGCCCTCCCCCGAGCCCCTTGGCCAGGGTGACGACGTCGGGGACCACCCCGTCGCGCTGGTGGGCGAACCACACCCCGGTCCGGCCGATGCCGGTCTGCACCTCGTCGAGCACGAGCAGCGCCCCGCGGGACGCGGTGATCTCCCGCGCCGCGGCCAGGTAACCGGCGGGCGGGGTGACCGCACCCGCCTCCCCCATGATCGGCTCCAGGAACACCGCGGCGGTGTCGGCGTCGACGGCGGCGTCGAGGGCCGCGACGTCGCCATAGGGCACGTGCGACACCCCCGGCGTCATCGGCTCGAACGGCGCACGCTTGGCCTGCTGACCGGTGAGGGCGAGGGCCCCCATCGTGCGGCCGTGGAACGCGTTCTGCGCCGCTACGATGTCGGGCCGGCCCGTGCGGCGCGCCATCTTGAACGCGGCCTCGTTGGCCTCGGCACCGGAGTTGCACAACAGCACCCGACCGGGCTGGTCCAACAGCCGCAGTAGCTTCTCGGCCAGCTCCAGCGGCGGCTCGGTGATGAACAGGTTCGACGTGTGCCCGAGCGTCGAGATCTGGCGCGTCACCGCCTCCACCACCGCCGGGTGGGCGTGCCCGAGCGCATTGACCGCGATGCCGCCGAGCAGATCGAGGTAGCGACGGCCCTCGGCGTCCCAGACCTCGACGCCCCGGCCGCGCACGAGCGTGAGCGGCGGGGTGCCGTAGTTGTCCATCATCGACGCCTGCCAACGCGTGGCGTAGCCGCTCACGGGACCACCATCGTTCCGACTCCCTCGTGGGTGAAGACCTCGAGCAGCACCGAGTGCGGTACCCGCCCGTCGATCACGTGGGCCTGACCGACCCCGCCGCGGACCGCACGCAGGCATGCCTCCATCTTCGGGGCCATGCCGCTCTCCAGGTCCGGCAGCATCGGCTCCAGCTCCGCCGTGGTCAGCTCGCTGATCACCGACGCCGGGTCCGGGTAGCGCGCGTAGAGCCCCTCGACGTCGGTCAGCACCACCAGCTTTGCAGCGCCCAGGGACGCGGCGAGCGCGGCGGCGGCACTGTCGGCGTTGATGTTGTAGACCTGCCCGTCGACGTCGGGCGCGATGCCCGCGACCACCGGGATGCGCCCGGCGCGCACGATGTCGAGCACGGCGTCGGGGCTGACGGTGACCACGTCCCCGACCAGCCCGATGTCGACGGCCTCCCCGCCGACGAGCGCGGTGCGCTTCTCCGCGGTGAACAGGCCGGCGTCCTCACCCGAGAGCCCCACGGCATACGGGCCGTGCTGGTTGATCAGGCCGACCAGCTCCCGGCCCACCTGCCCGACCAGCACCATCCGCACCACGTCGATCGTCTCCGCGGTGGTGACGCGCAGGCCGCCACGGAACTCCCCCGGCAGGCCCAGCCGGTCGAGCATCGCGGTGATCTGCGGGCCGCCGCCGTGCACGACGACGGGCAGGATTCCGGCCAGGCGCAGGAACACCATGTCGCGCGCGAACGCCTGCTTGAGCTCCTCGTCGACCATGGCGTTGCCGCCGTACTTGACCACCACGATCCGACCGTGGAAGCGCTGCAGCCATGGCAGCGCCTCGGCCAGGATGCCCGCCTTCTCCCCGGCGCGGGCGAGGCGTTCGGCCGGGCCGCAGGGCGCCGGAACGGATGTGGCCGGACTAGGTGGAGTAGGCACTGTTCTCCTCCACGTAGGCGTGGGACAGGTCCGTCGTGAGGATCTCCGCCGCACCGTCACCCAGACCGAGCGCGATCTCGACGGTGATCTCCTTGCCCGACAGGTCGGCGTCGGCGCCGGTGCCGGTACCGCCCGTGCACAGCCGCACATCGTTGATGGTGATGCCGATCCGGTCGGGATCGACGGCCGCGTCGGCGTACCCGACGGCCGCGGCCACCCGGCCCCAGTTCGGGTCGGACCCGAACAGCGCCGTCTTGACGAGGGTGTCGCGGGCCACCGTCCTGGCCACCACCACGGCCTCGTCCTCGGTGGCCGCCCCGGTGACGCGGACGGTGATCCGCTTGGTGACGCCCTCGGCGTCGCCCTGCATCTGCTGGGCCAGGTCGCGACAGACGGCGGTCAGCGCGGCCGTGAAGGCGCCCGTATCCGGCACCACGCCGGACGCGCCCGACGCCAGGACGATCACCGTGTCGTTCGTGGACATGCTCCCGTCGACGTCGAGCCGGTCGAAGCTGACCCGCACCGCGGCCCGCAGGCACCCGTCCAGCACGGGCGCGTCGACCACCGCGTCGGTGCTGAGCACCGCGAGCATCGTGGCCATCGAGGGCGCGATCATGCCGGCACCCTTGGCGAACCCGCCGACGCTCCAGCCGCCCGCGTCGACGTGGCCGGCCTGCTTGGCTACGGTGTCGGTCGTCATCACCGCGGAGGCGGCGGCCAGCGCCGCGGCCGGGCCGTCGTCGAGCGCGGCCGCCGCCTCCACGACACCGGCCAGCACCCGCTCCCGCGGCAGCTTGGCCCCGATCAACCCGGTGGAGCAGACGGCCACCTCCACCGCGCCACACCCCAGCTCCGACGCGACCCGCTCGGCCGTGGCATGCGCCGTCCGGAAGCCGTCCGGGCCCGTGCAGGCGTTGGCCCCGCCGGCGTTGAGCACGACCGCCCGCAGCCGGCCCGTCGTGAGTACCTGCTGCGACCAGAGCACCGGCGCGGCCTTGACCTTGTTGCGGGTGAACACCCCGGCCGCGGCGTGCGCCGGACCGTCGTTCACCACGAGCGCCAGATCGGGACCCGAACCGGCGCGGAGGCCGGCGGCCACGCCCGCGGCCCGGAAACCGCGGGGACCGGTGATCGTCACGGCGCCACTCCCGTCATCGGCAGGCCCCGGGTCTCCGGGAGGCCCAGAGCCAGGTTCATGCACTGCACGGCGGCGCCGGCAGTGCCCTTCGTGAGGTTGTCGACGGCGGCGACCGCGATCAGGCGCCGCGCGTCGACGTCGACGGTGACCTGCAGGTGCACGGTGTTGGACCCGAGCGTGGCCCCGGTGGAGGGCCACGACCCGTCGGGCAGCAGGTGCACGAACGGCTCGTCGGAGTAGGCCTTCGCGTAGGTCTCGACCATCTCGGCGGCCGACGCGTCGGTGCGTGCCGAGCAGGAGGCGAGGATGCCCCGCGGCAGCGGGGCGAGGACGGGGGTGAAGCTCACGGTGACCTGCCTACCAGCCGCCACCGACAGGTTCTGCGCGATCTCGGGGGTGTGCCGGTGCGTGCCCCCCACCCCGTAGGCCGATAGGGAGCCCATCACCTCCGCGCCGAGCAGGTGTGGCTGGAGCGACCGCCCGGCCCCAGAGGTCCCGGTAACGGCCGTGACCACCACCTCGGGCTCGACGAGCCCCGCCACCAGCGCGGGGAACAGCGCCAGGCTCACGGCCGTGGGATAGCAGCCGGGGACCGCGACGCGGCTGGCTCCGCGCAACGCCTCGCGCGCCCCGGGCAGCTCGGGCAGGCCGTAGGGCCAGCTCCCGGCGTGCTCGCCGCCGTACCAGCGCGTCCAGTCGGCCGGATCGGACAGGCGGTGGTCGGCCCCGCAGTCGATCACGATGGCGTCCCCGAGCTGCGCGGCCAGAGCGGCCGAGTGGCCGTGGGGCAGCGCGAGGAACACGACGTCGTGGTCCGCCAGCGCCGCCGGGGTGGTGTCGGCCAGCACCCGGTCGGCGAGCGGGAGCAGGTGCGGTTGGTGCGCGGCCAGCACCGAGCCCGCGCTGCCGCCCCCGGTCAACGCGCCGATCTCCACGTCCGGATGGGCCAGCAGCAGCCGGAGCAGCTCGCCGCCGGCGTACCCGCTGGCTCCGGCCACCGCGATCCGCACCATACGCATGACTATGTACGAGCGCGGAAACTGATGCAAGCCGGTCCCGCGGCCTGCCCGATCCTCAGCGGATTCCGGTCCACAGTTCGCGGGTCCGACCGCGCGGATCGGAGACGGTCTCCACCGGCTCGGCGAACCGCCTGACGGTTCGCCGCTCACCGTAGGGCTCCCAGCCGGGATCACCGGTCGTGGCGAACGCAACCCAGGCCGCGTGCATCGTCTCGGCCAGGGCCTGCGGCGGGGTCGGGCCGGTGATGCCGTGCGCGGCGTCCAGAGTGTCGAACACGAACGGCAGCTCCAGGGCGTGGCAGGCCCCCAGCCGGCCGTCGAACAGCGGTGAGGCCCAGTCGAACTCGTAGACGTGGGCGGGCCGGGCCTCGGCCACGCGCACCGCCGGAACACGGAAGAACCAATCGGTCATGACGTCGATGAGCAGCTCCCCCGCCGACGCGCCGGGTCGCGTGGCCCGGTAAGGCCCCAGGGCCGCCGGCGCCAGTCCCAACGCGCTTGCCACAGCGGCCAGCATGGGCTCGGTGGCCTGCTCGTCGAGGCCGCGGGGCACGAGGAACAGGCGCTGCTCGTCACGGGTGGTGCCGACCATCAGCTCGACGTCGGCGGCCGCACCCGCCTCGATCCGACGGATCGGCAGGTCGGGAAGCACCTCGCCGTCGACGACGGGTTCGAACACCATCGCGTTGCCGGCGATCTCCCCCCACCGCGCCGGATCGGGCGCGGCCGCGACCTGCGCGCTGAGTACCTGCTGCGCCGCCACCAGCCGCTCCGGGGGCACCTGCGCCAGCTCGGCGAGGGGGACGCCGACCTCGTCGGCGAGATAGCCAGCCACGCGGGTGGCCGTGCCGACGGACAGGGCGTGGTGCCCGGCCCCGCTCTGCAGCACGGCCCGCCGGAACAGCCCCCGCGCCGCCGGCATGGCCAGCAGTGCACCGATGCTCATCGCACCCGCGGACTCCCCCGCCACCGTCACGTTGCC
>JAYSXW010000329.1:0-11623 GCA_043716935.1 Pseudonocardia sp. | reverse complement strand
GCGACGACACCCGCCGGCCGGAGGCGGCCGGACGGCGGGCCCGCCTGCTCGACGAGTCCTGACCTCGCCGCCCGTCCTCGAGCACCCTCGGCTCCGGCACCTCCGGCTACTCGACGGTCACGCTCTTGGCCAGGTTCCGCGGCTTGTCCACGTCACGGCCCAGCGCCACCGCGGCGTGGTAGGCCAGTAGCTGCAGCGGGACCGACAGCAGGATCGGATCGAGCTCCGGCTCGTTGTGGGGGATCACGATGGTGCGGTCGGCCAGCCCCGCGGGCAGCTCGCGGTGCGCCAACGCGATCACCGGGCCCTTGCGGGCCTTGATCTCCGACAGCGTCGAGGTGTTCTTGTCGAACAGGTCGTCGTCGGGGACGATTGCCACCGTCGGCAGTTCCGGGCTGATCAGCGCGAGCGGGCCGTGCTTCAGCTCGGCCGACGGGTAGGCCTCGGCGTGGATGTAGGAGATCTCCTTGAGCTTCTGCGCGCCCTCCCGCGCCACCGGCCAGCCACGGCGGCGGCCTACGAACATCACGCTCGTGCTCTGCACGATCTCCTTCGCGACGTCGGCGATGGCGTCGGACTGCTCGAGGATCTGCGCGATCTGGTCGGGCAGGGCGTTCAGGCCGGTAATGATCCGCCGGCCCCCGGTGGGGGCGAGGTCGCGGATGCGGCCCAGGTGCAGGGCGAGCAGCGCGAACGCCGTCACCGTGGACGTGAACGACTTCGTCGCGGCCACCGACATCTCCGGGCCGGCGTGCAGGTAGATGCCGCCGTCGACCTGGCGGGCGATCGTCGAGCCCACGACGTTGACGATCCCGATCACCCGGCCGCCCTTGCGCTGCAGCTCCTGCACCGCGGCGAGGGTGTCGATCGTCTCGCCGGACTGGCTGACGGCCACGTACAGCGTGTCGGGATCCACCACCGGGTTGCGGTACCGGAACTCCGACGCCGCCTCCGCCGTCGCGGGGACGCGGGCCAGGTCCTCGATGAGCTGCGCGCCGAGGTCGCCGGCGTAGCAGGCCGAGCCACAGCCCAAGATCGTGACGCGCTTGATCTCCCGCGCCTCGCGGACGCTGAGGTTGAGCCCACCGAGGTGTGCGGTGTCGAACCGCTCGTCGATGCGGCCCGACAGCGCGCGGCGCACCGCCCGCGGCTGCTCGTTGATCTCCTTGATCAGGAAGTGGGCATTGTCACCGATCTCGGCGCCCACGACGTCCCAGTCGATCACCGACGGACTCTTGGTGGTGGACCGGTCGTCGAGGGTGAAGGTCCGGTAGCCGGTGGCCGTGATCGTGGCGAGCTCACCGTCGTCGAGGTAGATGACCTGGCGGGTGTAGCCGACGAGGGCAGCGACGTCCGACGCCACGAACATCTCCTTCTCGCCCACGCCCAGCAGGACCGGGCTGCCGTTGCGGGCGACGACGATCCGGTCGGGGTGCTCGGCGTCGAGGATCGCCAACCCGTAGGCACCGACGACCTGGCGCAGCGCCTGCCGGACGGCCTGCTCCAGGTCGGCCGCGCCGGCGGCGAACGCAGACGCGACGAGGTGCGCGATCGTCTCGGTGTCGGTCTGCGAGGCGAACTCGACGCCGTCGGCGGTGAGCTTGGCGCGCAGCTCCTCGGCGTTCTCGATGATGCCGTTGTGGACCACCGCGATGCGGCCGGACGTGTCGGTCTGCGGGTGGGCGTTCTCGACCGTCGGCTCGCCGTGGGTGGCCCACCGGGTGTGTCCGATCCCCGGTGAACCCTTGAAGCGAGCGGGCAGGTCGGCGGCGAGATCGGCCACCCGCCCGCTCACCTTGCGGACCTTGAGCCCGGTCCTCGTACTCACGGCGAGTCCCGCGGAGTCGTAACCGCGGTACTCGAGGCGTGCGAGCCCCTGGAGCAGGATCGGGGCCGCGTCCTGCGGCCCGACGTATCCGACGATGCCACACATGGCGATGTCCTCTCGACGATGATGGTGGGACGAGGCGCGGCGGCGCGCTGTGTCATTGATTCGGTCGCAAGCTCGCTCATCCGTACACGAGCCGACGCAGCTGCCGTGCCGACAGCGGCGGCGGCGGGAACCGTCGCGACGTCAGCTCGGCCCCGAGGGCCGCGAAGATCTGGTCGTTGGTCAGCCCGCCGTGCTGGAGCTCCGCGTGCCGGCGCCGCACGAACTCCGGCACCGGCTCCGCGAAGTAGCCCACGACCTCGGCCACCACCCGCGACGCTTCGCTCGCGCTGAGCGGGGTGCTGCGGACGAGATGAGCGACGAGGTCGTCGTGGTGAGCGTCGGGCACTGCGTGATCGTGCCCATCGGTAGCCAGAAAAGCCACTCGTCTGCCCGCAATCGGGCAGATACGCACGGAAGTGTCACCGTCCGGCTACCGCCGGACGGCCCAGCCACCGCGGCACGCGGCACGCGGAGATTGACGGTGTCCTCGCGCCGGAACCGGAGGAGGCTGCCACTCATGAGCACCCGAGTCCGTGACGAGTTGACGAGCGGGCTCGGCCTGCTGCGGCACGAGCCCACCGCGAAGCGCATTCGCGCCGTGCAGGACGGCACCACGGTCGTCGACAGCACGAGGGCCGTCCTGCTGTGGGAGCCGCGCCGGGTCGTGCCGAGCTACGCCGTCCCGAGCGACGACGTCCGGGTCGAGCTGGCCCCGGCCGGCCGCACCCCGGCTGCACCCCACGACGTGGGACGGCAGATGCCCGACGTGTCGCACCGCCCGGTGCTCGACCCGTCGATTCCCTTCGGCGTCCACACCGCCGACGGTGAACCGGTGGACATCGCGTTCGGCGGCGGAACCCGTCCGGGGGCCGGGTTCCGGCTCGCCGACCCCGACCTGAGCGGCTACGTCGTCCTGGACTTCACGGCGTTCGACTCCTGGTTCGAGGAGGACGAGCCGAACGTCTCCCACCCGCGCGACCCGTTCCACCGGGTCGACGTCCTTGCCAGCTCGCGGCACGTCCGCGTCGAGCTCGACGGCGCCGTCCTCGCCGACTCGTCCCGGCCGGTGCTGCTGTTCGAGACGATGCTGCCCACCCGCTACTACCTGCCCCGCGAGGACGTACTCGCCGAGCTCGTCCCGACCCCGACCCGGAGCCGTTGCGCCTACAAGGGCGAGGCCTCCTACTGGTCGGTGGTCACCGAGGCTCGGACGGTGCTCGACCTCGCGTGGAGCTACCCCGGCCCGCTGCACGAGGCGGCACACGTGCGCGACCTGGTCGCCTTCTTCGACGAGCGGGTCGACCTGGTGCTCGACGGCGAGCGCCGCCCGCGTCCCGTCACGCCCTGGTCATGATCACGGAGTGTGATCAGGCGGCCGGCTCCAGCTCTCCTGCGTGCCAGAGGACCGCGTAGGCACCCCCGGCCGCCAGCAGCTCGGCATGCGACCCGACCTCCACGATCCGGCCGCCCTCCAGCACCACGATCCGGTCGGCGCGGGCCGCCGTGGCGAGCCGGTGGGCGACGACGAACGCCGTTCGCCGAGAGGTCACCCGGTCGCCGGCCGCGAGGACGGCGGCCTCGGTGGCGGGATCGAGAGCGGCGGTGGCCTCGTCGAAGAGCAGCACGTCGGGATCGGCCAGCTCGGCGCGCGCGAGCGCCACGAGCTGGCGCTGCCCCGAGGACAGGCCCTGCCCGCGTTCGCCGACGGGATGCCGGAAGCCCAGCGGCAGGCCGCGAACCAGATCCAGGGCTCCGACGGCGCGGGCCGCGGCCTCGATCTCGGCCTGCGAAGCGTCGGGGCGGGCGTAGGCGATGTTGGCCGCGACGTCCCCGGTGAACAGGTGCGGCTCCTGCGGGACGATGCCGAGCCGGTGGCGGTAGTCGGCGAGCGGGAATCGCCGCACGTCCACGCCGTCGACGAGCACCGCGCCCTTTCCGACGTCGTAGAACCGTGCCAGCAGCTTGACCAGCGTGGACTTGCCCGCCCCGGTGGCGCCGACGAGCGCGACCGTCTCCCCCGCCGCCACCCGCAGCGAGACCTCCTCCAACGCCGGGCCGGCGGCGCCGGCGTAGGAGAACCCGACATCGCGCAACTCCACCTCGCCCCGCAGCCGGGCCGGCACCACCGCGGGATCGCCGAGCGGTTCGGGCGGCACGCTGGTGGGCGTGCGCAGCAGGTCGGTGATCCGGGACAGCCCGACGCGCGCCTGCTGGTAGGAGTCGAACACCTGCGAGAGCTGCTGCACCGGGGTGAAGAACAGCCCGAGGTAGAGCAGGAACGCCGTGAGCACGCCGGGGGTGACGTTCCCGCTCGCCACCCGCGCCGCGCCCACGCCGAGCACCGCCACCTGCGCCACGTCGCTGAGCAGCGCGACGAAGGGGAAGTAGGTGGCGATGTAGGACTGGGCACGCAGCCGGGAGCGGCGGTAGGCGTCGCTGCGGTCGGCGAACACGCTGGCGCTGCGCTCCTCCCGCAGGTAGGCCTGCGCGATGCGGACGCCGGTGACGTTCTCCTGCATGTCGGCGTTGACGACGCCGACCTTCTCGCGCGCGTCGTTGTAGGCCCGCGACGACAGCCTGCGGAACACCACGGTGACCGCGACGAGCACCGGCAGCACGGCGAGGGCCACCAGGGCCAGCGCCAGGTCGGTGACCAGCAGCGCCACCGCCACCCCGACCACCGTGAGCAGGCTGACGATCGCCTGCGCCAGCCCGGTCTGCAGGAACATCGACAGTGCGTCGACGTCGGTGGTCATCCGCGTCATGATCCGGCCCGAGAGCTCCCGCTCGTAGTAGTCGAGTCCCAGGCGCTGCAGGTGGGCGTAGCTGCGCACGCGCAGCAGGTAGAGCAGGCTCTCGCCGGCCCGCGCGGTGATCACGGTCTGGGCCGCCACCACCACCCAGCCCAGCGCGACGACACCGAGACCGAGCAGCGTCGCCGTCAGCAGCACGCTGCGCGACGTGGCGGTGATGCCGCCGTCGACGGCGAGGCGCGCGACGGAGGGGAACGCGAGCGAGCTCAGCGCGTCGAGCGAGACGAGCACGATCGTGAGCGCGAGCAGGCCGCGGACGGGTCGCAGCAGGCGAGCGAGCCGGAAGTCCGGATCGGGGGCCGACGGGTCCTCGTCGCCCAGCCGTGGAGTCTCGCCGGCGGGGGGCAGCGCATCGACGGCGGCCATCAATCCGGGCGTGGCCGGCACCGACGCGCCCATCATCGCCGTCGGACCGCCTCCGGTGGCCGCGGGCACCTCCCGCACCGTGGCCGCTTCGGACACCTCGGGCCACAGCTCGGTGGTGATCCCACCCAGCTGCGTGACGGCAGCGGGCGCCGGCACCGGGTCGTCGACGGCCAGCAGCTCCCGGAACAGTGCGCACCGGGACGTCAGCTCGGACTCGGTGCCGACGTCGACGACGTGGCCGGCGTCGAGGACGGCAATCCGGTCAGCGAGGGCGAGCGTGGAGCGCCGGTGCGCGACCAGGAGGGTGGTCCGGCCGCTCATGAGCGTGCGCAGCGTCTCGTGGATCGCCGCCTCTGTGGTGGTGTCGACGGCGGAGGTGGCGTCGTCGAGCACGAGGACGCGGGGATCGGTGAGCACGGCACGGGCCAGCGCGATCCGCTGGCGCTGCCCGCCGGAGAGCGTCAGGCCGCGCTCGCCGACGACGGTCTCGTAGCCGCCGGGCAGCCGGTCGACGAAGGTGTGGACCTGGGCGGCCCGGGCCGCGGCGCGGACCTCCTCGTCGGTGGCGTCCGGGCAGCCGTAGGCGATGTTGGCGCGGATGGTGTCGGAGAACAGGAACGCCTCCTCGAACACCACCCCGAGTTCGCGCCGCAGGTCGGCCAGCCGCAGCGCGGTCAGCGGCACCCCGCCCAGGCGCAGCTGGCCGAGCTGCGGGTCGTAGAAGCGAGGCAGCAGCAGCGCCACGGTGGACTTGCCGGAGCCGGCCGGGCCGACGAGCGCGAGCGTCTCCCCCGGCGCGACGCGCAGCGACACGCCGTCGAGCACCGGTTCCCGCCGCGTGTAGCCGAAGGTGACGGTGTCCAGCTCCACCGAGAGCGGCCCGTCGGGGAGGGTCGCGGGCGATGCCGGGTCGACGACGTCGGGCTGGGAGTCCACCAGCTCGTACACCCGCTCGACGCCGGCGCGCGCGAGCTGGGCGCTCACCACGAGCGAGCCGAGCAACCGCGCCGGACCGACCAGGCCCGCAACGTAGGTGGTGAACGCCAGGAACGTACCCAACGTGATCGATCCGGTGAGCGCCAGCCAGCCGCCGAGCCCGATCACGCCGACCTGCCCCAGCGTCGGCAGGCTCAGCAGTGTCGGGTTGAGCCGGGCGGTCAGTCGGGCGGCGCGCATCCGTTCGGCGTAGAGCCGCCGCGCGCCGCGCTCCAGCGTCGCGACCTCCCGCGCCTCCTGTCCGAATCCCTTCACCACGCGCACACCGGTGACTGTCTCCTCGACCTGCTGGGCCACGTCGGCCGCGCGCTGCTGCGCCGACCAGGTGGCCGGGAACAGTGTGGTGCGCGTCGTGAGGGTGACGAGACCCGCGACGGGCAGCAGGACCAGCGCGACCAGTGTCAACACCGGGGAGAGCCACAGCATCGCCCCCACCGAGACGACGACGAGTACCACCGACCCGAGCGAGAGCGGCACGATCGACAGCAGCGCCTGCAGCAGCTGCAGGTCGGTGTTGGCGCGGGAGACGACCTGGCCGGTGCGCAGTGCGTCCTGCCGCTGCCCGTCGAGGCGCTGCACGGCGGCGAAGACCTGCCGGCGCAGGTCGTGCTGGACATCGAGCGCGAGCCGGCCGCCGAGGTAGCGACGCAGGAATGCCGCCCCGAACCGCACGACCGCGAGCACGCCGATCGCGACGACCACGCCCCCGAGCGCCGCCGTGGACCCCGCCACCGCGCCGTCGACCGCCACCCGGGTGAGCAGCGGGCCGACCGCCTCCAAGCTCACGCCCAGCGCCGACGCGACGAGCGCGGTGACGGCGACGGCGCGATGGCGCAGGGCTGCGGACACGAGCCGGCGGATCCAGCCGGGAGCGGGGTCGGGCACGGCTCCACGGTAGGCCCGGGGTCCGACAGTCTGCCGACCCACGCCGCCCGGGGGAGCGCCGGGGCCGGGTCGACGCCCGAACCCCGTTGCAGCAAGGTGGCTTTTCCGCAACGTGGTTACATAGCTTTGCTGCAACCGGGGGGTGGGGTGGGGCGGGCAGCGGCCGGTGGGGTGGCGGGCTACGTCACGTCGCGGCGGCCGGCCAGCCGGGCTGCCGCCGTCCCGAACAACGCCGTCCACCCCGCCAGCACCAGCAGCGCCACCCACCACGGCGGCGGGGAGGTCACTCCGGCCAGCAGCGCGACGGCGTCTCCGGCCGCTTCCGGTCCGACGATCTCGCGGGCGGGAATGTCGTAGAGCGCCACGTCGCCGGCGTTGCCGGGGAGGTAGGCCGAGATCGGGCCCGTGGACCGGCCCCGGCTCAGCAGCGCCGAGGCCAGGAACTCGCCGAGCAGCAGATAGACGAGCGTGCCGACCAGCGCGCCCACCTGGTTCCCGACGAGCACGCCCAGGGCCGCGCCGATCGCCCCCCACAGCGCGCAGACCACGATGCCGATCGCCGCGACCGCCAGCAGCGGACCCGGGGACGCGTCGCCGACCCGGGCCAGCATGCCCGCCAACCCGCCGCCGACCAGCGTCACGGCCGCGTAGAGCGCGCCGAGGAGTGCGCTCACCGCCATTTTCGCCGCGAGCACCGCGCCGCGCCCGGACGCCGTCAGGTAGGTGGTGGTGATCGTGCGGTGCCGGAACTCCCCCGCCGCACCGACGATGCCGAGCACGGCGGCGAACACGGCGGCCAGGGCGAGGGCGTAGGCCAGCGACCCGAGCAGCACCGGCACCGGGCCCGACGCGACCTCCGCCACGGCGGCCGTGAACAGGCCCCCGAACAGGTTGACGAGAACCGCCAGCGCCAGCACCGGCAGCCCCAGCGCCCACCACAGCCGCGTCGAGAACGCCTTGCGCAGCTCCGCACGGAGCAGCCCGGTCACCGGGGCGGACCGCCCGTCACGAACTGCCCCGACGTCAACTGGAAGAACAGCTGTTCCAGGTCGATGCGCTCCTCCTCCAGCCCGTGCACGGCGATCCCGGCGGCGAGCGCGGCGTCCCCGACCCGGACGGCGTCGGCCCCGGCGACCCCGAGCCGGCCGTCGGCCAGCAGGTCGATCTCGGGCATGCCCGCCCGGACCAGGGCCTGGGCCAGCAGGGCCGGCGCGGCGCACCGCACGAGCACCCGCGGACGACGCGAGCGGCGCAGCTCGGCGATCCCGCCCCGGTAGACGCACCGCCCCCGGCTGACGACGACGAGGTCGTCGGCCGTCTGCTCCACCTCCGCGAGCAGGTGGCTGGAGATCACCACGCTGCGGCCGTGGCGGGCGAACGCCCGCAGGAACGTCCGCATCCAGGCGATGCCCTCGGGATCGAGGCCGTTGCCCGGCTCGTCGAGCACGAGGACGCTGGGGTCGCCCAGCAGCGCGACGGCCACCGCGAGCCGCTGGCGCATGCCGAGGGAGAACCCACCGACGCGACGGTCGGCCACTCCTTCGAGCCCTACGGTGCCCAGCACGTACCCGACCGCGGCGTCGGGCACGCCGATCGCGGCGGCGCAGCTCAGCAGGTGCCGCCGCGCCGTTCGCGCCGGATGGAAGCCCTGAGCCTCCAGCACCGCGCCGACCACCCGCGCCGGCCGCTCCAGCGCCGCGAACGGCACACCGTTGATCAACGCCTCGCCCGCCGTGGGCCTCACGAGCCCGAGCAGCATGCGCAGGGTCGTGGTCTTGCCGGAGCCGTTCGGCCCGAGGAAGCCGGTGACGGTGCCGGGCTCCACCGCGAACGACAGGTCCTCGACGGCCGCGACGGCCGCGAACCGCTTGGTCACCGCTCGGACGTCGACGCGACCGATGCGGTCGTGCACGGCGGTCCCCCGGGCCCGGTCGCTCAGGCGCCGACCGGGTCGATCGGGACGATCGGGAGGTTCGGGTCGGTCGGCGGGGCGAGCTGGGCGGGCGGCCCGTCGATCGCCGTGATCACCGCGGCCGCCCACACGCCGTGGGCGACGTCGTCGAGCGAGACGAGGCTGCGGCTCGGCTCGCCGCGCCGCGCGCGCAGGTCGGCCATCCGCATCTGATGCCGGGCGGCCTCCTCGCGGATCACACCGTTGAGCGCGGCGGCCGCGGGTGAGGGCACCGTCGAGACGACGGACCCCGGTGGCAGCGCAGCGATCAGCTGCCGCATCGACAGGTCCAGGCCCGGCACCCGACGCACGACGTCCTCGGCGCCGATCAGGCACGTCACGAGCGCCGCGGGCTCGGTCTCGGTGAGCGCGGTCAGCTCGGGGAGCTGGCGGGCCAGGACGTCGGCGACCCCGGCGCCCACGCGGGAAAGATTGATCACGCGCCAGGCGTCGCGGCGGCGCAACAACTCGTGCACGACCCCGACGTAACCACTGTTTCGGGTGGTGGCGCCGATCCCCTGGCTCGCGGAGTCCCCCAGGACCACCCAGAGGGGGCCGGTCTCCTGGCGGGCGTCGAGGTTGGCCGCGGCCCATTCGTCGGCGAAGGCCTGCGCCTGCAGCCTGCGGCCCGACGCCCCCGGGAGCACACCGGACAGGAACCGCTCACCGCCCGCCTTCGCCCGGCGCACGGCGGCGCGCACTCGGGTGGCCTGGGGACGGGAGGTCATGGGGTATCTCCGAGCGGTCGGCGCCTGGGCGGTGGGGCACCACATGGGGGAAACGAGACGGGAGCACCGTAGCGATCCACACGTCCGACAGCACTGCGGGGCCACTCCCGCCGAGGACCTGCGATGTCGCGGTCGACCAGCCCGCAGACGCTCTCAGAACCCGAAGGCGACGATCGGGGCGAGAGTACCGGCCCGCAGGCCGTCGAGGACGTACCGCTCGTGCGGCACCACCGGGTCGGGCAGCGCGTCGAGGGCGAACCAGGCGAGGTCGGCCGACTTGGCCTGCTCCATCCGGCGCGGTTCGCCGCTCCAGCGTCGGCAGGTGAAGAAGAAGTCGACGCGCTCGTCGATGGGGTCGCCGTTGCCCTGGGTGCGGTGCAGGGCCGTGAGGGGAACGAGGTCGTCGGGAGCGATGACGACGCCCAGCTCCTCGGCGGCCTCCCGCGCCGCGCCGGCGGACGCGGACTCGCCCGCCTCGACGTGCCCCGCCGCGGCACAGGCCCAGTGCCCGTCGCGGTACCCGGTGCCCCGCCGCAGCTGCAGCAGCACCTGCTGTGTTCCGGGGCCACCGCGCAGCAAGAGCACGTAGGAAGCCGGGATGACCTGGAAGCGCACCGCGTGACGATAGCCGAGCTTGACTGGCCGGTAACCGCTGCGTTAGACCCACCTCATGCTGCTGTCGACGCAACTCCAGTACGGCGACGACCCGATCCGCAACGCCGAGGCGGTGGTCGCGCTGGAGCAGGCCGGGCTCGACGTCGTCTGGGTCGCGGAGGCCTACAGCTACGACGCCGTCTCGCTCATGGGCTACCTCGCCGCCCGCACCGAGCGGGTGCAGATCGGGTCCGGGATCCTGCCGCTCTACAGCCGCACCCCCACCCTGACCGCGATGACCGCCGCCGGCCTGGACGCCCTGAGCGACGGCCGCGCGATCCTCGGGCTCGGGGCGTCCGGACCGCAGGTCATCGAGGGGTTCCACGGAGTGCCCTACGACAGGCCGGTGGCCCGCACCCGGGAGATCATCGAGATCTGCCGGCAGGTGTGGCGCCGCGAGAGGGTGCAGCACGAGGGGATCTACACCATTCCGCTGCCCGCCGATCAGGGCACCGGCCTGGGCAAGCCGCTCAAGCTGATCAACCACCCCCAGCGTTCCGACATCCCGATCTGGGTGGCGGCCCTGGGCGACAGGAACCTGGAGATGACGGCCGAGCTGGCGAACGGGTGGCTGCCGCACGTCGTCATGCCGGAGAAGATGCGGGAGGTCTTCGGACCGGCACTCGACGCCGGCTTCGCCAAACGCGCCCCCGAGCTCGGCCCGCTGCAGATCACCGGCGGCGGCCTGCTCGCGATCGACGAGGAGATGTGGGAGCCCGCGCGGCAGCTCGCCCGCGGCATGTACGCGCTCTACATCGGCGGCATGGGCGCGCGGGGCCACAACTTCTACAACACGGTCTTCCGGCGCCAGGGCTACGCCGACGAAGCCAAGATCGTCCAGGACCTGTACCTGGACGGCCGCAAGGACGAGGCAGCCGCCGCGCTGCCCGAGGACTTCATCGAGAAGGTGACACTCATCGGCCCGCCGAACTTCGTCAAGGAACGGATCGCGGCCCTGGGCGAGGCCGGCGTCACCCACCTGCACGTCAATCCCGTCAGCGCGGACGCCCCCAAGCTCATCGCGCAGGTGAAGGAGTGGATCTAGACCCCCGGTGCTGCGACGGACCGTCACCGGACCACACTCGGAGGTAGTCGTTCGCCGTCCCGAGGAGCAGGAGCGCGCGTTGTTGGATCTCGCCATCGGCGTCTCGGATCCATCGGTGGCAGCCGATCAGTACCGCCTCGTCGAAACCCATGCGTGGTGGCTGGGCACGTTCGGTCCGCACCAGCACCTCACCGAGCACCGGCTGCGCCACTGGGTGCCCGCACATCCCGGGCGCGAGTGGCTGCTGTACCG
>JAYSXW010000328.1:0-1279 GCA_043716935.1 Pseudonocardia sp. | reverse complement strand
ACGGCGTCCGGATCGGAGGCGGGACCGAAGCCCGTGTAGGACACCGTCCGGGTCAGGCGGCCCGAACGCACCTCGTCGGCCACGGCGGGATCGGCGAGCGCGGCCTCGAGGATGCCGCCGACGTCGCGCAGCAGCCCATCGCCGACCGGGTCGTGCCGGGCCGCGGCGAGCCGCGCGGCCTCGTCGGCCAGGGCCCGGACCAGTCGGTGACGTTGAGCGGAGAGCTGGCGCAGGGCGGTGCCGTCCAGGGTGCGCTGGGCGTCGGCCAAGCCCGCGGCCAGGCCGAGCAGGCTCTTGAGCTGCTGCGGTCGCTTGCGGACGAGCAGATTGGCGAGCCACGCCGCTCGGGTGGGACGGCGCAGCCGCCCGATCGCCCGGGCGAGGTCCCGGTCGCCCGCCTCGCGGGCCCGGGCGACGGCGTCGTCCCGGCCGTCGACGAACTCGTCGGGACGCAGGCCGTACAGCTCTTCGGCCACGGCCTCGAGGTCCGTGCCGCCCGGACTCTCCACGGCGGAGTCGACAACCGGCTCGGCGCCGGTTCCGCTGTCGTCGGGCCGGCCGCTGTCGGGCCGGCCGCTGTCGGGCCGGCTGTTGTCGATCGGGGTGTCGTCGATCGGGCTGTCGTCAGCCGGGGTGTCGTCAGGCGAGGTGTCCTCGGGCGGCACGGAAGAGACCCTAGAGGCCACGTAGGAACGGCGGGCGTCTGCAGGAACCACGGGTTATCGTGGAACGGCGCGGAGGTGGCGGACACCGCCCCGCCGCGACCGGCGGCCGCTCATCCACCCCTCGGGTGGCGGCCGCCGGACCGGCTCACGGCCCGGCCGGTCCAGCTGCCCGCCCAGCGCGTCGTCCTGCCGGGCGCCGTTCGTCGCGCTACCGCGTTCCATCGGCGGTCCGGCCGTCCTTGCGACGACGGTTCCGCGCCCGTAAGCGACCGAACAGCAACAGCGCGACGACCGCCGCCACGGAGCCGACTAGCCACGGCTGCTCGCGCGCGGTGGTCTGTACCTGCTCCTGCACCTGAGGCGCCTTCTCCACGATCACGTTCTGGACGTGCGCCGCCTGCTGCTGGACGCGCTCGAGGGTCTCGTCGCGCTTGGCCTTGACCCGGGCCGGCACGTCGGCGCGGTGGGTCAGCTCCTCGACGGTGTCGCCGAGCTCGTTGCGCAGCTCACCCAGGTCGTCGCGCAACTCCTCGGGCGTGCGTGGGGTGTCGGCCGGCATCTTTCCGGCCCTGGTCCGATCGGGCATGCTCATCGGCGGGTCGCCTCCTTGACGG
>JAYSXW010000327.1:0-11659 GCA_043716935.1 Pseudonocardia sp. | reverse complement strand
CGTCATCAACCCGTAGCCCCAACCATCCATACCGTTGCCATTGCCGTACCACCACATCATCGCGAGCACTCCCTCAGTCGATCAGTTGTTGTCGAGCGTCAGTGACCGAGCGGTCACTGACCCAGACGCGGGCGGGGATCGTGGTCCTTGGTGAGGTCGACGCCCCGGGCCGGCACCGCCCTGCCCGCTGTGGTCGTCACCACCGCGATCTGGCCATCATGAAGATCATCATGAGCGGGCACAGCACCACGAGGCCGACGATCCACAGACTCGACGTCGGGACGCCGAACGCGATCGCTCCCACGAGCAGGACCGCCCCGGCGAGGACGTAGAACGGGAGACGACACTTCGTCACAGGACCTCGCTTGACAGCTGAACTGCTACCAATGGTGTCCACGCCGGCTCGGTGCCGCTCCGGTCCACGGCCCCCGTTCCGCGGGCCGAAAGTCCCTCTCGCGTGACTCGCAGAGCCCGATGCAGGTCAGGGGGGTCAGTTTTCAGGATCCGGCTGCAGGCGCCGATCCAGTGCCAGCGAACCGCGGTCACGCCCGAGGTTGCGCGGCACAGTCGAGTGCGGCCGCATGGCGAAGGGTAGCGCTCCTGGGGCTCGCGGACGTGGCGATGCGGCTGCGGAGCGGGAGCAGACCGCTGACCGCGTGGCTGATGACGCTGCTCTGCGCGATGGCTTTGATCGTACCGAGCAGGACCAGGCCGCGCATGCAGCAGAAGGTGAGCGCGGCCACGTTGACGACGATGGTCGCGAGGTCGGCAGCACCGGTGCGGGGCCAGCGACCGGCAGGATGAGGGCGAGTTCGGCCGCATGATCAGGGCACTACGCCTGGCCGGTGAGGTCGTTGTGCCCTGCTGTCTCGACTCGCGGCCGTGCAGGCTCGGATCGTGAAGCGGAATGGACCGACTCGCACAGCGACGTCCAGTCCGACAATCGCCGCCCGTCGTCGTCATCTCCCACACCATGGAGCTCACTCATGAACACCACGCTCACCGTGGTCGCCGTCGTCGTCGTCGTGCTGATCGTCCTCGGCCTGGCGGTGCGGATCATCAAGCAGTACGAGCAGGGGGTGCTGTTCCGGTTCGGCCGGGTGCAGGGGGCCCGTGATCCGGGTTTGCGGTTGATCATCCCGATCGTGGACGTGCTGCACCGGGTGTCGATGCGGATCGTGACGATGCCGATCCAGTCCCAGGGGATCATCACCCGCGACAACGTGAGCGTGGACGTCTCCGCGGTGGCCTACTTCCGGGTGGTCGACGCCGTGAAGTCGGTGGTGGCGATCGAGAACGTCTATGTGGCGATCGACCAGATCGCGCAGACGACGTTGCGGAAGGTGGTCGGGCAGCACACCCTCGACGAGACCTTGTCGGAGACCGACCGGATCAACCAGGACATCCGGGAGATCCTCGACGTCGCCACGCTCGACTGGGGCGTGGAGGTGACGCTGGTGGAGCTGAAGGACATCCAGCTGCCCGACAGCATGAAGCGAGCTATGGCCCGGCAGGCCGAGGCGGAGCGCGAGAAGCGCGCCAAGATCATCAACGCGCAGGGTGAGTCGCTCGCGGCGGCCGCGTTGGGTGAGGCGTCGGACATCATGATGGAGCACCCGCTGGCGTTGCAGCTGCGCAACCTGCAGAGCCTGGTGGAGATCGGCGTGGACAAGAACACCACCGTGGTGTTCCCGGCGCCGCTGATGAGCACGATCGGCGAGCTCGGCTCGTTCCTGGCCCGCGAGACCGCCGCCGCGGCGGCGCAGCCGGCTCCGGCGCCGGTCGCGTTCCCGATGCAGGCGCCTGCGGCCAACGGCGCAGTTTCGACGGGGGCCTGAGATGCGCGTTCGGGTGGGTATCAACGGAATGGGTCGGGTCGGGCGGGCGGTGCTGCGCGGCATCGTCGAGCGGGCGGACTGCGTCGTCGAGGTCGTGGCGGTGAACGACCTGGCGCCGATCCCGACGCTGGCGCACCTGTTGCGCTACGACTCCACCTACGGGCGGTGGGGTGCGGTGATCGAGGAGGACGCCGAGCACCTGTCGGTGGACGGGCATCTGGTGCGGGCGTTCGCCGAGCGCGATCCGGCTGCGCTGGACTGGCACGCAGTGGGCGTCGACGTGGTCGTCGAGGCCACCGGCCGGTTCCGCACCCGGGAGCAGGCCGCCGCGCACCTGGCAGGAGGCGCCCGCAAGGTCGTGCTGACCTCGCCGGGCAAGTGTCTCGACGCCACGATCGTCATGGGGCTCAACGAGGACTCGTACGCCGCGCGCGAGCACGACGTGATCTCCAACGCCTCGTGCACCACGAACTGCGCCGCCCCGATGGTCTCCGTGCTGCACCATGCGTTCGGGATCCAGCACGGCCTGCTGACCACGGTGCACAGCTACACCGGGGATCAGAATCTGCAGGACGGCCCGCACAAGGACCTGCGCCGGGCCCGTGCGGCCACCGTGAACATGATCCCGACCAGCACCGGCGCGGCCCGCGCGATCGCCGAGATCATGCCGGAGCTGGCGGGGCGTCTCGACGGGATCGCCGTCCGGGTGCCGGTGGCGGATGTGTCGCTGGTGGATCTGACGGTGCAGCTGTCCCAGGAGTCCACGGTCGGTCAGGTCAACCGGGCGTTCTCGGTGGCCGCCGACGGTGCGCTCAAGGGCTTCCTGCGCTACACCACCGACCCGATCGTCTCCTCGGATGTTCTCGGTGACCCGGCGTCGTGTGTGTTCGACTCCGGGTTGACCACCGTGGCGGGGAACCTGGTCAAGGTGTTCGGCTGGTACGACAACGAGTGGGGCTACGCGCAGCGCACGATCGATCTCGTCGAGATGGTCGCCCGCACCCTGCCTTAGAGCCAGCCCCGCCGTTTGAACATGACGAACAGCCCGCCGGCGATGACCAGAATCAGAGCGACGCTGGCCAGGACTCCCCAGTCCTGCCCGAAGCCGGGGTAGGGGATGTTCTGGCCGTAGAAGCCGGTGACCGCGGTGGGGATGGCGATGATCGCGGCCCACCCGGTGAGCTTCTTCATGATCTCGTTGAGCCGGTTGCCCTGAATGGTGAGGCGGGTCTCGAGGATGGTGGTGACGAGGTCGCGGAGGCTCTCGGTCCACTCGGTGGCGCGCAGCACGTGGTCGTAGACGTCCTGGTAGTAGTGGGTCATCTCCTCGTCGAGCAGATGGATGTCGCGGCGCATGAGGGTGTTGACGACCTCCCGCATGGGGAGCACCACGCGGCGCAGCAGCACCAGGCTCTTGCGGAGCAGGAAGCTGCGGCGCTGCACCTCGATACCGGCGCCGTCCTGCGCGAAGAGCTGTTCCTGGAGCTGTTCGATCTGCTCGTCGAGCGACTGCACGGCGGTGAAGTGGCCGTCGACGATGTCGTCGAGCAGACCGTGCAGGAGGTAGCCGACACCGTGCACGGCGAGGTCGGGGCTGTTGTCCCAGCGCTCGACCAGAGCGTCCACGTCGAACCCGTCGTCCTTGCGGACGGTGATCAGCGCGCGGGGGGTGATGAATGCGGCGAGTTCGCTGCTGACCAGTTCAGCGGTGGTCTCGTCGAGGTGCACGGCGTAGGCGGAGAGGAACAGGTGGTCGGGGTAGCGGTCGAGCTTGGGGCGTTCGTGGCGCAGCACGGCGTCCTCGACGGCCAGCGGGTGCAGCCCGAACTCGTCGCTGAGTACCGCCAGGTCTCTCGATTGCGGGTCGTGCAGATCGAGCCAGACGGTCACGCCGTCGTCCTGGAGATGCCGGCCGATCTCGGTGACGGGAAATCCCTCGGCCTCCAACGCGCCGTTGCGGTAGAGCCGGGTGCGGGCCTGGCAGAGCGTGGGACGCCAGGCGCACAGGGATGCTTCGGCTGTCCCGTCAGCCGGTGTCACGCCGAGGTCGGGACGGCCCGGGGCCACGCGAGCACGAGGCACAGGACGGCGAGCAGCGCAGTGGTGAGGCTCCACCAGGTCGTGGCGGCGAGGAGGAGCGCGCTGAGCAGGAGCAGCGCGATCGCAGTGGGCCTGGATCGACCGGCGGCGGTGACCGCCACCACGATCAGGACGGCTCCGACGAGGCCCAGGACGCGGTCGAGACCATGTGCGGAGAACCCGATCCACGCGTAGAGCACGACGATGAGCAGGACCAGCCCGATCCGCCATGAGTGCAGGACGTCCGACGTCGGGCTGATCATGCGAACACCACGTCGGCGGCCGGGCGGCGGGGGCTGAGCCGGGGGTTGGCGGTGGGGTACCCGATGCGGAACGTCATGATCGGGTGCTGCCCGCCGGGGACCGGCGTGGACGCCGCGGTGGTGACCTCGGTCGGCAGGCCCGCGGACCCCTCGCGGTCGATGGCGCTCCGGGATCTGGCAGAGCGGTTGCCTGCTCAGCCCGGCGGCGGTGGCGCGCCGGCCCATCGGGGCACCCGCTCCTGATGGTCCGGCGGACCTGGTCGCCGGCGGGGTGTCGATCAGCTTCTCCGTCATGATGGCGCCACCTCGTCAGGGGTGTCCTCCGGTGCGGCCGAGGAGCGGGTCCCGGTCATCGCACCCGGCGGGACGTCTCGCCGGGTGCGGGAGGCGAGGGCGCCGACGCTGGCGCCGACCGCCGTGGACAGGCCCGCAGCCGAGCGGCGGGCACCGGCCCGGACATCGGGATCGCGCAGCCGGTCGCCCAACGACGTCATCGCGGCGTCGATCGCGGCCGTCCGCGACCGCTCCTGCCGGGCGACGTCACTGTCGAGGGCCGACGCCGGTCGAGGTCTCCGCAGCTCGGTGGCGAGCGCTCGCCACTCGTCACCCGCGGCGGTCCAGCTGTCGCGGACCGCCCGGTCGCCAAGTGCGCTCCCTGCCAGGCGCTTCCGCGGCCCGTCCACGCCGCTCGGGAGGAGCGCCCAGGCCGCGAGGTAGGCGAACACCGCGGCACCGCCTGTAACCAGCGCCAACGCCACGGCGACGATCCTGATCAGCAGGGCATCGACGTCGAACCGCTCGGCGATCCCGGCACAGACGCCACCGAGGACACGGTCCTGACGGTTGCGTTGCAGTCGGTTGCGGCTGTTCGCTGCGCCGTCGTTCTCCTCATATGTCATGGGGCGAGTCTTGGCGGGACGGTCGGGCGGGGCCAGGGGCGAAGGTCCCCATCGAGCGGGCCCGGTGGTGGTGCGGATGGATCAGACGGTGATGGTGGCGGCCCTTCCCACCTGATCACGCCACCACGCTGTGGTGACGGCCACAGCATCGCGGTGCGGGCTGACGCGCACAGCCTCGGGAAATGCCGCCCGGAAGGCGCTGTCGTCGGCGACGAACGGACGTTGCCACTGGTAGGCGACGCCGGCGAGCGCCCGCATCATGGGCACGGCCAGGCCCAGCAGCCGCAGAATCGCCGATGCCGAGGCCCGCAGGCGCACCGGCCGTGTGTGCGGGGTGTCGAGCGAGCCGACGACGTTGGCGGCCCGGCCCCGCAGCGTGGCACGGAAGAAGCTCGTGCCCAGCACGGTGGTGGTGCCGTGCGGGCCGTAGTAGTCCGAGGCCCGCCCAACGGCGACCCGCAGGTCACCGTGCGCGGCCCGGTCCAGAAGATCGACGGCCATCGCCGCCCGGACCCGGCTCTTGTGGTCGGTGGCGGCGGTCGGCGTGGTCTCGGCCATGGCCCGGCCGCCGCGCTGTAGGCCGTACATGTCGAGGTTGTCCGCGAACACCGGCCTGGCTCCGGCCGCCACGGTGGCGTCCGCGATGCGGGCCGTCATCGTCGGGAACTCCTGGCGCCACCTGGTGGACGCCGGTTGTGCCGCACGGACGACGGCGGCGGCGCCGGCGACGGCCTCGGAGGCTCCGGCTGCGGTGGCCCGGTCATCTGACGTTCCGAGGGGGCGCTGTCGGCAGGGGCGCTGCTGGTCGGGGAGCTGACGGCTGCAGGGCGGCGAGGTCGGCGGCGACCTGGACGGCCCACGCGCGGATGGCGTCGTGGTCGCGGAAGTCGCCGGTGGGGGAGTGGACGGCGCGTACGGCGAGCCGTTCGGTCCACCGCAGGTCGGCGAGGTCCAGACGGCCTGCGAAGACCTGATGGCCGCGTGCGCCGACCGTGACGCCCAGCTCCGCCACCCCGGCCAGGTCGTCGACGGGGCCGGGCGGGTCGCCCAGCGGGCCGCTGGAGAACATCCAGACCGGGACGGCGGCGAGCTGGGCCCGGTGGCGCTCGACCAGGTGCCGGGCCGCGGGCAGCCAGCGACCCATGTAGATCGCGCTGCCGACGACGACGGCATCGAAACGGCTCAGGTCGCCGGTGTCGGCGGCGTCGTGCACCTCGACGTCGACGCCGGGCAGCTCCCCGCGCAGCACGTTCGCGATCTCACCGGCGATCTCGGCGGTGGCCCCGTGCTTGCCGGCCACCGCGACGAGGACCGTCCTCACGACGACGCCCCGGTCACCTGTGCGGCATCCGCGGCCGTCTGGACCTGGGCTTCGTGTCCGGTCACCACGACGGGGCACGGCACGAACTCGATCAGGGCCCGGCTGGTCGAGCCGAGGCTCCTGCCCGGTCCCGCGACGATGCCGCGGTGCCCGACCACGAGCAGCCGCGCGTCGCCGGCCGCCGCCAGGAGCGCCCGCAACGGCGTGTCGGCGACAACGACGCGGTCCACCTGCAGACCGGGGTGGTCCCGGGTGACTGCTCTCAGCTCGGTGTCGAGCACCGCGGTGGCGTGCGCGGTGAGGACGGAATCGCTGTCTCGGCTGCGGCGGGCGGCGCCGTGCACCCCGAAGACGATGTCGCTCCACGCGTGGACCGCGACGAGCCGGCTGCCCAGCGTCGTGGCCAGGTCGGCGGCGAGCAAAAGCGCGGCGTGCCCGGCCGGTGAGCCGTCGACACCCACGACGATCGGGCCACCGCGGGGCGGCGGGACGTGTGGCGCGGTGCCGCGGACCACGGCTATCGGGCAGTCGGCCCGGGCGAGCAGGGCGAGGGCGACCGTTCCGGCGAGCATGCCCGACCAGGCCCCTTCGCCGTAGCTGCCGAGCACCAGCATCCGAGCAGCTCGCGCCCGGTCGGCCACCACGTCGACGACGTCGCCGGATGCCACCTCGACGACCGCGCGCCCGGCGCCGCTGCGAACGGCGGCGTCGCGCAGCTCGGCGAGCCAGCCCGGCACCGCGGCATCTGCGTCGGGGCTCACCGTGAGCAGGTGCAGCGGCGTCCGCAGGATCGCCGCGAGGTCGGCGGCCCATCCGACCGCGTCGCGGGCCGAGTCGGACCGGTCGACCCCGACCAGGATCGGCCGGTCGTTCACGTTGTCGTCCATCACGCACCCTCCTCCTGGGTCCGCGGACGCGGCCCTCGTCCAGGGTCGCGGCTCGGTCCGGTGTTCCTCAGGGCTGCCGGTCCCCCACGGACGGGACCAACGTCCTCTGCGGGAGGGTCCGGCGGCCCACGCCGGTCCCGCGGGACCGGGTCGTTCGGCCCTCGTGCCGTCGGGTCCGGCGCGACGATGCTCATGCGACGGATCTTGGATCAGCGGACGCCCTGCCCGTGGAGGCCGTACCCGTCGACCCCGGCCTCGTCGGGCTCGCCGTCGGGCTGGGCCGGTTGCAGACCGCGCTGTCGGACGCGGAGGGGCCGTGGTCGACGTGGTTGGCGGCGGTCGATCCGGGGCAGCGGGCGAACGCGCGCAACATGGTCCACTACTGGGCGTTGCGCCAGCAGGAACCTGCGCACCCTGCAGATCGGTCTGGCCCGGTTCGGCCTGTCGTCGCTCGGACGCAGTGAACCGCACGGGGTGGAGACCGTCCGGGCGGTGACCGCTGCGGTGTCCGCGTTGTCGGGCGTCGTACCGGGGCCGCCGTCGCCCGACGTCGCCGGTCCGGCCGAACGCCGACCCGCCGGCGATGACCAGGATGACGGTGAGGACCGGGTCGGCGGCGAGGACGTCGAGTATCAGACGACGTTCAGACCGTGGGACCGGAACTGGTTCTCGACCCGCTCGATGAGCTCCTGCGACGGCGGGCGACGTCGGCCAGCTGGTAGGGCAGGTTCAGCTCGGCCCACTTGTTCGCCCCGAGCTGGTGGAACGGCAGCACCTCGACGCGCTCGACGCCGCTCAGCGTCGCGGCGAAGGTGGCCACCGCCTCCACGTTCTCGGGGGGCGTCGGTGAGCCCGGGCACCAGCACGAAGCGCACCCACATCCGGTTGCCCCGGTCCGAGAGGCGCCGCGCGAAGCGCAGCGTCGGCTCCAGGTCCGCGCCGGCTCGGCGAACGCTGCGGCCGCATACGACCCCCGTATGTGGGTCGTTCTGCTCTTCCGGGGCCATCGCCACGGGGTCACGCTCCACGCATGACACAGACGACCCGCAAGCCGGACGCCGACCTCAAGAACGACGTGATCGACGAGCTGCGCTGGCTGCCCAGCGTCAACAGCACCCGTATCGGTGTGGCGGTCGACGACGGTGCGGTCATGCTGTCCGGGGAGGTCGACAGCTACCCGGAGCTGCGCCTCGCGGGCTACGCCGTGCAGCGCGTCCACGGGGTCACGGCGTTGGCGCAGGAGCTCACCGTCCGCGACGACGGACACGGTCCGAACGACTCCGACATCGCGCGGGAGGCCGGCGAGGCGCTGCAGCGCGCCGTCGACGTACCCGTCGAGGTCAGGATGTCCGTCCACGATCACGTCGTCACGCTGTCGGGTGCCGTCGCCTGGCAGCACGAGCGTGCAGCCGCCGAACGGACGGTGCGCTATGTCGCCGGGGTGCGCGACATCGACAACGCCATCACAGTCCAAGCCGGCGCGATGGCCGTCGACGTCAAGGCCGCGATCGGCGCGGCGATCATGCGGAACGCCCAGCTCGAAGGCAAACACATCTTCGTGACCGCAGGGCCCGACGGGCTCGTCACGCTCGACGGAACCGTCCGGTCCTGGGCCGAGCGACGCCAGGCCGAGCACGCCTCCTGGTCGGCGTCGAGGGTCACCCACGTGACGAACAACCTGCGCGTGGAGGGCTGAGCGGCGTGCCCACCCGCCCGTCCACCACGAACGACCCGCTGGCGCAACAGATGGTCGAGCTGGGGGATCGGCTCTGCCGGGAGTTCGCGCCGGCAGACCGCGTGGCGGCCGATGTCGTGCGCGGACACGTCCGCCAGGTCCGGGCGGGATTCGGGTCGCCCAGGATCCTCGCCTTTCTCCCGATACTGATCGAGCGGGCGGTCCGGCTGTGCCTGAGCGACGACAGCCGCTCGCGGGCGAGGGCTGAGGATCAGGGCGTGCCCTGGTCGCCGCCACCAACGGTTCCCGCCGATCCGCAGCCGGATGTCGGCCGCCCAGCCACACCCGACCCGGTGCCGCCGATGACCGAGCTGGCTGATCGGCTCTGCCGAGAGTTCGCGCCAGCCGGTGGAGCTGCGGCCACGGACGTGCGGAGGCAGGTACATGACGTCCGGGCCGGGTTGGGCTCACCCAAGGTGGTGTTGTTCCTGTCCATTCTGGTCGAGCACAACGTCCGAGGCCGCCTGCGCGCCGACGCGCACGCCTGATCCGGCCTTCGAACCACGGTGCAGGTCGGCCGGACCGTGCTCGGGGGACCTTCTGCCCTGTCCGGACGACCCGGCGACGCAGCAGGGTTGGAAGCATGGAATTCCACAGTCGATCCCAGTTCGGTGTCGTGTCCGTCGGCGATCAGGTCTCGCTGGGTTCTTACACCGACTACTCCGACGCACAGCGCACCGTCGACTATCTCGCCGACCATGACTTCGAGGTCGAGACCACCCAGATCATCGGCAGTGACCTGCGCATGGTGGAACAGGTCACCGGACGGCTCACCTGGACGCGGGCACTCCTGTCCGGTGCGGCGAGCGGCGTCTGGTTCGGGCTCTTCGTCGGCCTGCTGCTCAGCATCCTGACTCTCACCACCTTCGGCCGGGCGATGGCCTTCGGTATCGGCTGGGGGCTGGTGTTCGGGCTCGGCTTCGCCGCGATCGGCTACGCACTCACCCGCGGGCGCCGCGACTTCACCTCGCGCAGCGCCACGGTGCCGAGCCGCTACGAGGTGCTGGTGGACGCGGCACACGGTCAGCGCGCCGGGACGGTACTGGCCGGGATGTCGCGTTGACGGTGCTGCTGCCTCGCCCCGTGCGGGGCAGGCGGCGGCGTCCGACGGGTGTGCGGGTCGTGCGGAGTGGGGAACGGATGAGGGTCTGTGACGTGTCGACGATGCCGGCGAACGGGCCTGCTCCCATCGGGGCGGACGCCCTCGTCGCTCATCCCGAGCAGGAGGTGTCGGAAGTGATCACGGTGCTCCGCCTCGCCGGCCTCTGTTCCCTACCGGTGGTCGAGGACGGTGTGCTGCTCGGGACCGTCACCGAGCGGGACCTCGTCCGTGCACTCGCACGGGACGCCACGGACATAGGTCACGATATTCGGTGCCGGCTCGCCCGACACCCCGGCCTCGGGCGGTGGATCGTGACCGTCCGCGGTGGCGACGTGGTCCTCGCCGGACGCGGACCCGACCCGGTCGAGCGCGCGACCGTAGCGACGCTCGTCGATTCCGTGCTCGGCGTGACGGGTGTGCGCTTCGCCGGCGACTGAACCAGCACCCGGACCGCTCGGTCACGCCGCCCGTTCCGCGGGACCCTGCAGCGGGCGTACGACCCTGCCGCACGGGACTTTCAGCACCTGCTGCGGCGGCGGGATCGGGGGTTCGGTGGGATGGACTGCTTTCCACGAGAGGGGAACGACATGCAACACGTCCCGACCGTCCTCACGTTCGGCAGCGTCGCGTTCGGCAGCGACGCCGCGCTGGGGCTGTTCTGATGCGGGCCGCTGTCGTCACCGAGTTCCGTGCCCCGCTGCAGATCCAGGACCTGCCCGTGCCGGAGCCCGGCCCGGGCCAGGTGCTGGTCCGGATCGAGGCCAGCGGGCTGTGTCACACCGACATCCACGCCGTCCACGGCGACTGGCCGGTGACTCCGACGCCGCCGTTCGTCCCCGGGCACGAGGGGATCGGCCGGGTCGAGATGCTGGGCGACGGGGTGACCACGCGCGCGGTCGGTGACCGGGTGGCCATCGCGTGGCTCGCCTATGCCTGCGGGGAGTGCCGCCACTGCATCGGCGGCTGGGAGACGCTGTGCGCGCGTCAGCAGACCTCCGGTTACTCCGTCGACGGGACGTTCGCGGAGTACACGGTCGTCGCGGCGGCGTTCGCGACCCCGGTGCCCGACGCCATCCGGGCGGTCGAGGCGGCGCCGCTGACGTGTGCGGGTGTCACGACCTACAAGGCCGTCAAGGTGGCGCGGGTGGCGCCGGCCGAGACCGTGGCGATCTTCGGGATCGGCGGGTTGGGGCACCTGGCGCTGCAGTACGCGCGCATCGCCGGCGCGTTCGTGATCGGGGTCGACATCGCCGAGGACAAGCTCGCGATGGCCACGGAGCTCGGCGCCGATCACGTGGTCAACGCGCGGGCGGGAGACCCGGTGGCGGCGATCCAGGCCCTCGGTGGCGTCGACGTCGCGGTCGCGCTGGCTGCGTCGCCGGAGTCGTTCGACCAGGCCTACCGGTCGCTGCGGTCCGGTGGGCGGCTGGTGTGTGTCGCGATGCCCGCCGAGAACGCCGCGATCAGCCTGCCGATCTTCGACACCGTGATCGGCGGGAAGTCGGTGATCGGCTCCATCGTCGGTACCCGCAACG
>JAYSXW010000326.1:0-11727 GCA_043716935.1 Pseudonocardia sp. | reverse complement strand
CGCCCGCGGCCTCGACGGTCCTCTCGTGGCGGGTCGTGTCCCGGGCTGATGTCGGTGGTGTGGTGTAAACAGATTTCATGGCCGAACCGAACACCCGGGTGACGAGGGCCCGCGGACCGGTGTCGATCGCGCTCCGAACCGTGGCGGCGCTGGTGCTGCTCCTGGTCGTACTGCCGCTCAACCTCGCATTGACCGCCGTCGCGGTTCTGCGGGCCCTGGTGATGCGGCCGCGCCGGGAGACGGCTGCCGAGCCTCGGACGATTCTGGTCAGCGGCGGAAAGATGACGAAGGCGCTGCAGCTGGCGCGCTCGTTCCACCGCGCCGGCCACCGGGTGATCCTCGTCGAATCCGGCAAGTACTGGCTCACCGGGCACCGGTTCTCCTGGGCGGTCGCCCGCTTCCACACCGTGCCGAAACCGCAGGCACACGGCTATACGGAGGCGCTGCTCGACATCGTGCGCACGGAGGGCGTGGACGTCTACGTCCCGGTGTGCAGCCCGGTGGCCAGCTATTACGACGCTCTGGCCAAGAAGATGCTTTCGGAGCACTGCGAGGTGCTGCACTGCGATGCCGAGATGGTGGAGCGGCTCGACGACAAGTACGCGTTCTCCGTGCTGGCAGGGTCGCTGGGTCTGTCCGTGCCCGATTCCCACCGGATCACCGCACCGCAACAGGTCGCGGAGTTCGACTTCCGGGAGCACGCGGAGCCCTACATCCTCAAGAGCATTCCCTACGATCCGGTCCACCGGTTGGACCTGACCGAGCTGCCCCGCGCCACGCCGGCCGAAACGGTGGCGTTCGTCCTGGCCAAGCCGATCTCCGACGATTCCCCGTGGATCATGCAGGCCTTCGTCCCGGGGCAGGAGTACTGCACGCACAGCACCGTGCGCGACGGGAAGGTGCAGTTGCACTGCTGCTGCCGGTCGTCGGCCTTCCAGATCAACTACGAGATGGTCGACCAGCCCGAGATCGAGGCGTGGGTCCGGCATTTCGTCGGCGAGCTGAAGCTGACGGGTCAGGTCTCGTTCGACTTCATCCAGGCCGCCGACGGTCAGGTGTACGCCATCGAATGCAACCCCCGCACCCATTCCGCCATCACGATGTTCTACGACCACCCCGACGTGGCCCGGGCGTACCTGGAGCACGACGTCCCGACCGTGACACCACTCCCGTCGAGCCGGCCGACGTACTGGATCTACCACGAGCTCTTCCGGCTGGTCGCACACCCGGGCACGGCAGCGAACCGGATGGCCACCATTCTGCGCGGCAAGGACGCGATCTTCGACTGGTCCGATCCCCTGCCGTTCCTCATGGTGCACCACGCGCAGATCCCGTGGTTGCTGCTGCAGAACCTGCGCCGGGGCAAGGACTGGATCCGCATCGACTTCAACATCGGCAAGCTCGTCGAGCAGGCCGGGGACTGACCGTGCCCCTGCGCGTCCTGCACCTGGTCGGCTCGGCGGTCAACGACTTCTACGGCGACCTGTCGCGCCTCTACGCCCGCGACTGTCTGGAGGCCACCGCCGACCCGGCGCTCTACGAGTTCCACATCGCCCACGTCACGCCCGACGGCCGGTGGCGGTTCCCCACCGATCTGAGCCCGTCGGCGGTCGCGGCGGCCGGCTCACTCGATCTGGCCGACGCCGTCCACCGGCTGAGCGCGCTCGGGATCGACGTGATGGTGCCGCAGATGTTCTGCGTCCCCGGCATGACGTCCTACCGAGCCCTGTTCGATGTGCTGGGGATCCCGTACGTGGGCAACACCCCCGACGTGATGGCCCTGGGTGCCCACAAGGCGCGCGCCCGAGCGATCGTCGCCGCGGCCGGGGTCCCGGTGCCCCCCGGTCAGCTTCTGCGGCCCGGCGACCGCCCGACGATCTCCCCGCCGGCGGTGATCAAGCCGGTGGACGCCGACAACTCGCTCGGGATCTCGCTGGTGCGTGACCCCACGGGCTGGGACGCGGCCCTGGCCGCCGCCTTCGCCCACGCTGGTGAGGCACTCGTCGAGACCTACGTGGAGCTGGGACGGGAGGTGCGGTGCGGCATCGTCGTGCAGGACGGGGTGCTGTGCTGCCTACCGCTCGAGGAGTACGACGTGGACAGCACCCGCAAACCCATCCGCAACCACGACGACAAGATCCGGCGCGACGACCAAGGCGGCCTGAACCTGGTCGCGAAGGACGGCACCCGGGCCTGGATCGTCGACCCCGATGACCCGGTCACTGAGCGGGTCTGGGATCTCGCGCGAACGTGTCACGTCGCCCTGGGGTGCCGGCACTACAGCCTGTTCGACTTCCGGATCGATCCGAGCGGGCAGCCCTGGTTCCTGGAAGCCGGGCTCTACTGCTCCTTCGCCCGAACGAGTGTGGTCCCCATGATGGCCGCGGCGGCCGGCACATCGCTGGCGGATCTGTTCGGGACGGCCGTCGCGGAGGCAACTGCGGGCTAGGGGCGCGGCCCGTATCCGGCCACCATCCCGCGGTGCATCACACGGTCGCCCACCACGCCGGCGTGGTCGGCACGGTGCAGCACGCAGCCGTTGTCCCAGATCACCACGTCGCCGGGCGACCACGCGTGCCGGTGGGTGTTGCGCTTCGCCGTCGAGTGAGCGTAGAGGAACGCGATCATCTCGGCGGACTGCGCCGCGCCCATGCCGCTGATCGCCGCGCAGCGGGCCGGCGTGGTCAGGTAGAGGGCCGTGCGGCCGGAGATCGGGTGCGGTCGGAACACCGGGTGCTCGGCGGACTTCTCGTCGTCGTCGCCCAGGTCCAGGCCCGTCACGACATGCCGGATCGTCCGACCGCGAAGTGTCGCCGCTGCGTCGGGAGCCAGCGTGTCGAACGCGCGGAACTGGTTGGTGAACAGCGTCTCGCCGCCCCGGGCGGGGATCTCCACCGCACGCAGCGCCGTGTACGCCGGCGGCTCGCGCACGTAGCTGGTGTCGACGTGGAAGGTGCTGCGCGGAGGCGTTGTGCGTCCGACGTTGCTGACCTCGTTCAGATCGGGGAAGTTCGGGAGGGGCGTCTCACCCGTCGAGAACGCGAGTTCGCCGAACTGCCGCAGGACGGCGACGAAGGCGGCGTCGTCGACGTCCTGGTCCGGCAGGACGACGACGCCGTGCTCGGCGAGCAGGCTCCGCAGCAGCTCCACGCCGTCCGGGGTGAGTTCGCGCAACGACAGGTCCCGCACCTCGACCCCGACCGGTTCCAGGACGACCTCACGCATCATTCGCCTCCACTCGCCGGATGAGAGTCAGGCCGTCGCGCAGCGGAACGAGCACCTGCTCCACCCGCGGGTCGTCCGCGACGGCCCGATTGAACGCCGCGATCGCCGTCCCGTTGACCGTCGGTTCACCCGCCAGATACGGCTGCCCCTGCATCAGCGTGTTGTCGACACAGATCACGCCGTGCGGGGCGAGCAGGCCGCCGTCCAGCACCGCGTCCAGGTAGGCGGGGTAGCCCGGCTTGTCCGCATCGATGAAAATCAGTTCGAAGGTCGCGCCGGACACGGCGAGGTCGGCCAGGGTGTCGAGCGCGGGCGCCACCCTCACGACGATCTTCCGGCCGTCCGCGGACTCGCGGAAGCACCGGCGGGCGAGCTCGGCGACGTCCGTGTCGATCTCGCAGGCGATCACTTCGCCTTCGGCGGGCACGGCCTCGGCCATCGCCAGGGCGGAGTACCCGGTGAACATTCCGATGTCCAGCACTCGGGTGGCCCGGGTCAGGTGGACGAGCATCTTCAGCAGCTGACCCTCGACGTGTCCGGAGAGCATCTCTTGTTCGACCGACGTGTTGTCCCAGTCGTGCGCCCGGGTGCGCTCGGTGAGCAGGCGGAGCGCAGGCGATTCCGGCGTGGTGCAGGCCCCCAGGTAGGGATCGAGCCCGACGGCCAGGTCGCGGGCCTCCCGCAGCTGCGCCGCCACCTCCGGGTCGACGCCGTCGATCGCGTCGAGCCTGCGGCTCACGCGGTCGAGCATGGCCGCCAGGATCGTCGACGGGGTCACCGGTCGCGGCGTCCCCACCGACGTTGCGGCGGGGGTTGTCACGCCACGCTGCCGGTTGGCCCCGCCGCGATGTACATGTCCTCGCCGGCGCCGCTCCGGGGGTATTTCTGGACGACCTCCTGATGGATCGCGAGCATGGCGTCCAGCTCGTCGGCCGTCAGATCGTTGACGAAGTAGCACGTCCCGACAGGGCGCGGTACGGCGGCGCGCAGCAGGCCGTCGCGGGTCTGGATGATGGAGCCCGTCGCCTTCGCCAGTAGCTCCGGCGTCAGATGAGGGCTGTCGATCGACAGCCCGATCCGGCTCATCAGCCAGAAGATGCGGTCGCGATCGCTGATCGAGATGTAGCCGCGCTGCTCGGCGATGGTGGTGGAGAACGCCATGTCGACGGCGATCGCGTGGCCGTGGAACAGGGGGATGTCGGGGGTGAGCTCCAGGGTCGGGCTCCAGGTGTGGCCGTAGGCGATCACCCGGTCGAGATCCAGCTCGTGCAGGTTGGGCACCTCCAGGGCCAGCATGGTGTTGATGCCCTCGTAGGTGATGGTGTGCGCCACCTCGCGCAGCTCGGGCGTTCCGTTGAGGTGGCCGAAGCGGGTCAGCAGCAGGTCCTCGCCGTACTTCTCCAGCAGCTCGAAGATCCCGCTGTTGGCCACCGTTGCGATCTTGACCAGCTCGGCCATGCCGTTGCGCACCTGGTCGATCGGCAGCGTCTTCAGGAACGAGAAGTCCAGGATCACCTTCTGGGACGCGTGGTAGGCCCCCAGCCGGTTCTTGTACTTGCCGTGGTTGACCGCGACCTTGATGGCCACGCTGGCGTCGATGAGCCCGATCAGGGTGGTGGGCACCCGGATGTAGTTCGTGGAACGGCGGAACGTGGCACAGGCGAGACCGGCGACGTCCGTGGTGAGGCCTCCGCCTACCACCAGCACCGGCTCCGTACGGACGAGCCCGAACTCCGCGAAGGCATCGACGATGCTCTCCAGCGTGCGCAGGGTCTTGCTCGTCTCGTCGATCGTGAGCCGGAAGACCGTCAGGTCGATGCCGTGGTGAGTGAAGTAGGCCTGCATCTGCTCGCCGTACAGGTCGTGGACGACGTCGTCGACGACCACGAGGCAGCGCCCGAACCGACGGTAGCTGTCCGCGATCTCGGTGCTCTCGAGCGCGAAGGCTCCCTCCACGTAGACCAGCGAGTAGTCGATCTTCTCGTAGGCCTCCACGTGGAAAGCGTTCTCGGTGGCCCGAAAGGATGCGCGGGGCGTGTCGGACATTTCTTCAACGACTCCAGTCTCCACGCAGCCGTGGATGATCCTGACCGATTCCGGGCGGCGACCGAGGACGCCGACGCCCTCCTGCACTGGATGGACGATTCGATGGGCCGACGGGTACCTATGCGGACGGAATGAGCTTCCGAAGCTCGTCGAAATCCAGGCGCTCGACCTGGAGCCGGGCTGCGTCGAAATCGTGCCCGGCCGTGTTCTCGTTGGGAAAAGCGATGCACGTCACGCCTGCGGCGGTGGCGGCCCGGACGCCGTCGATGTTGTCCTCGACGGCGACGCAGCTGCCGTGCTGCTCACCGAGGCGCTCCAGCGCAAGCGAGTAGGCGGCCCGGTCCGGCTTCGGTCGCTCCACGCTGGACGCGTCGACGATCACGTCGAAGTCGGTGCTGCTGACGGCCGGGGCGAGGGCGCCGATCAGCGCCGAGACGTTCTCGGGGGAGGTCGTGGTCACCAGCGCCACCTTCATCCCCTGGCCCTTCGCGCCGTGAATGGTGTCGACCACCCCGGGGCGGGGCGTCAGCCCCGAGGTGGCCAGACTCTCCTGGAACATCCGCGACTTCGTGGCGTGCACCTCCGCCGCGTCCACCGACTGCCCGGCCGCCGCCGCGTAGTCGGCAATCCGCTTACGGCCGCCACTCCCCTCCAGCATGGAGAGGTACTCATCCCGATCCCAGTTCCAGCTCAGGCCGTGCGCCTCGAAGGCTCGGTTGAACGCCGCCCGCTGCAGTTCGGACGTGTCGGCGACGGTGCTGATGGAGCCGAAGAGAATGGCGGACATGTGCTTCCCAACATTCGGTGCGCCACCTCGAGACCTCGGACCGGGAGGACCCGATGAAAGACTCGTGGGGTGTCGACACAGTGGACGGACATCGGCAACGTTACGGGACGTCCGGGCGACCTGCACCCCGAACTTGAGGCCCTCGAGAAGCTGCTGGGAAACGGATCACAGGAACATCTCGACAGGTCGTGTCACGCACTGTCGCGGGGACGTTAAACCATTCGAGGCGGGCGTTCCGACCGCGTGCCGCCGTGCAGTGTGAGTTCCGTTACCCAGCGTCGCACGGCCGCATCCCCGGTGCCACCGGAGCGGTCGCACCCCACTACTTCCGGCGGTGGTCCATGATCCGCTGGAGCTTCCCGACGGACCGCTCCAGCGATTCCGGGTCGACGACCTCGTCGACCGCCATCCGCTCGGCCGGATCGAGCGAGTCGAGATCCGGGGCGTCGCCGAGCCGGTGCGCGGTCTTGATGGACCCCTGCTTCGCCACGAGGGTGAGGACGTCGTAGCGGGCGACGGACTCGCCGTCCTGACGGGTGACGTCGGCGTCCCATGCCACCTCACCGTAGCCCGCAGAGTCGCGCGGGGTGATTCGCTTGCACGTCAACGCCACGGTCAGCGCGTCGCCGAACCTCACGGGGGTGAGGAACCGCAGGTTGTCGACACCGAAGTTGGCCAGCACCGGGCCCGGGTCGGGATCGACGAACAGTCCCGCGGCGAGCGAGACGATCAGGTAGCCATGGGCCACGCGCTCGCCGAACAGCGGATTGGCGGCGGCCGCCTCGGCATCCATGTGGGCGTAGAACGTGTCGCCCGTGAACTCGGCGAAGTGCTCCACGTCCTCCTGCGTGACGACCCGCGGCCCGGCGACCAGCGTGTCACCCGGCCTGAGCTCCTCCAGATGCTTTCGGAACGGATGCCCATCGCTCACGTGGCGCTGCGCTCCGGTGACCCAGCGGCCGGTGATCGCGGCGAGGGTGTCCGGATCAGCCTGCACGGCGGTGCGCTGCATGTGGTGGAGTACCCCGCGGATGCCACCCATCTCCTCGCCATCCCCCGCGCGGCCGGGGCCGCCGTGCACGAGCTGCGGCAGCGGCGAGCCGTGGCCGGTGGACTCCTTCGCGTCGCGGGCGTTGAGCACCAGCAGCCGGCCGTGCCACGGCGCGACACCCAACACCACCTCGCGGGCCCACGCCGGGTCGGCGGTGACGATCGAACCGGCGAGGCTGCCCTGGCCGCGAGCGGCGTAGTCGATCAGCTGCGCGGTGGAGGTGTAGGGCAGGATCGTGGAGACCGGGCCGAACGCCTCCACCTCGTGCGGCTCGGACCGCTCCGGGTCGCCGACCAGCAGCATCGGTGAGACGAAAGCGCCGCGGTCGGCGTCGGCGTCGATCACGTCCACCCGGTCGGGGTCGCCGAACACCAGGCGCCCGGCGTCGGCGAGCGCCTTGACGCTGCGCCGCACCTCCTCGCGCTGCTCCAGGCTGGCCAGCGCGCCCATGCCCGCGATGGCGGGGTTGCCGACGGTGACCGTCGACAGCCGCGCGGAGACCGCGTCCACCACGGCGTCGACCTGCGTGGACGGCACGAACGCACGGCGGATCGCCGTGCACTTCTGACCGGCCTTGACCGTCATCTCGGCGACGAGTCCCGACACGAACAGATCGAACTCGTCGGTAGCCGGCGTCGCGTCGGGGCCGAGCGCGGAGAGATTGAGCGAGTCGGCCTCGGCGGAGAACCGGACGGAGTTGCGGACGATGGCGGGGTGCGTGCGCAGGGTGGCGGCAGTGGCGGCCGAGCCGGTGAAGGAGACGAGATCCTGGCCGGCGAGATGGTCGAACATGTCGCCCACCGAGCCGGCGACGAACTGCAGCGTGCCCACCGGCAGCAGCCCGGAGGCCACGATGATCTCGACGAGCGTCGAGGTGAGGAACGCCGTCGGGCTCGCGGGCTTCACCACACTCGGGACGCCGGCGAGGAACGCGGGCGCAAACTTCTGCAGTGGCCCCCACACGGGGAAGTTGAACGCGTTGACCTGCACGGCAACCCCATGCCGGGGAGTGCAGATGTGCTGGCCGAGGAACGTGCCACTCCTGCTCAGGCCCTCGACGGACCCGTCGACGTAGATCGTGTCGTTGGGTAGCTCGCGCTTCGCCTTGGACGCGTAGGCCAGCAGCACACCGATGCCGCCGTCGACGTCGAACCGGGAGTCGCCCGGCGTCGAGCCGGTCCGCGCGGAGACGGCGTAGAGCTCCTCCCGGTGCTCGCGCAGGTGTCCGCCCAGTGCCTTGAGCAGGGCGGCCCGCCGGTGGAACGTCAGCTCCCGCAGCGCGGGGCCGCCGACGGTCCGGCCGAAGTCGAGGGTGGCCGCCAAGTCGATGCCTGCCGAGGAGATCCGCGCGATCTCCTCGCCGGTCACCGCGTCGTGCAGCGGCCGACCCTCGTCGGTGGGTGTCTGCCAGCGACCCTGGACATGGCTGCGCAGGACTGCCATCGACGACCCTCCCGAAGGTACCGACCGTTCGTTCGGCTGGGACGCTAGCACGCATCACCGCCCCCGAACAGGCCCGACCAGCCGCGCGAATCCCACCTCTCCGACACCCACGCGAGTCCCCGTCCCAACCCACCACCCACGCGAGTCCGCCACCTCGACGCGGTGAGATGTCGAATCGAGCATCGGGACTCCGGATCGAGCACGCCGAGGTGTGCCGCGATCACGATCCCACCGTGCCGGATCGGCGAACTCGCGGCGCTGGTGCGGGCGCCGCCGGCGCACGCGGACGACGGCGGCGGCGGTTCGCCCGACAACCCGGACCCACCGCACCGCCACCGCTGTGCCCGCACGAACGCCGGGACGCCGGTGCGAGCACCTCGACGGCGGTGCCGGCCCCTTGACGGCGGTGCGGTCGCCGGCGCCGGTGGAACCGATCGTTCGGTCGGGCCGCTATCATCGCGCGGTGGCCGACTCTCCTGCCGTTCTGCTCGCCCGCGACGACCAGGACGCCGCCGTCGCGGTGCTGACGCTCAACCGCCCGGCGCGCTACAACGCGCTGACCGTCGAGCTCAAGGTGGCGCTGCGTGATGCGATCGCCGGCCTGGCCACCACCGAGGACGTTCGCGCGCTCGTCCTCACCGGGTCGGGCAGGGCGTTCTGCGTCGGGCAGGATCTCGGTGAACACGCCCGGACCCTGGGCGCCGACGCGGCCACCGCGTTCGACACCGTCACCGAGCATTACAACCCCATCGTGCTGGGCCTGCACGGCCTGCCGTTCCCAGTGGTCGCCGCCCTCAACGGGCCGTGTGTCGGCGCCGGGCTGGGCTTCGCGCTGGCCTGCGACCTGCGCGTCGCGGCGGCCGGACTGAAGTTCTCCACCGCGTTCGTCGGGATCGGGCTGAGCGCCGATTCGGGTCTCTCGGCCAGCCTCGCGCACGCCGTCGGCGTCTCGCGAGCCACCGAACTGCTGCTGCTCAACGAGACCTTCACCGCGGAGGAGGCGCAGGTCTGGGGGCTGGTGCGGGCGGTCGTACCAGCCGGGGAGGTGCTGCCCGCGGCTCTGGAACTGGCCCGCCGGCTCGGCGGCGGCCCGACGAAGGCCTACGCCGAGATCAAGCGGGCGGTACGCCGCGGAGCCATATCCGACCTCTCGACGGTACTCGCGCAGGAGGCTGCGGCGCAGGCGCGGCTGTCACTGACGCAGGACCACCGGCGGGCCGTCGAGGACTTCCTGAACAAGCGGCGCCCCGAGTTCGAGGGCCGATGACCGCCGGTGCGAGGGTCCGTAGGCCCAGTCACGGGCCGGGATCGTTGCTGGAGGTCGCCGTCGGGGCGTTCAACACCCGCGGATACGACGCCACGTCGATGGAGGACCTCTCCCGCGCCGCCGGCATCACGAAATCGTCGTTCTACCACCACTTCGCGGGCAAGGAGGCGCTGCTGCGGGCGGCGCTGGAGCGAGCGCTCGACGGCCTGTTCGCCCTGCTCGACGACGACGCCGCGCGCACCGGCAGCCCGCTGACGCGGCTGCGGCACATCGTGGCCGGCCAGGTGCAGCTGCTCGTCGACGAGCTCCCCTACGTGACGCTGTTGCTGCGGGTGCGCGGCAACACCGAGACCGAGCGGTGGGCGCTGGAACGCCGCCGCGAGTTCGACGCTCAGATCGCCGCACTGGTGCGTGATGCCGTCGACGCCGGCGAGATCCGGTCCGGCGTCGATCCGGCCCTCGCGGCGCGACTGCTGTCCGGGCTGGTCAACTCCGTGGTCGAGTGGGCGCGGCCCGGGCGCGGGCTCCCGACGCAGGCCGGGTCGACGCAGGCCGGGTCGACTCTGCCCGACGTCGTGGCGCAGGCGGCGTTCGAGGGGATCCTGCCGTCCCGGTGACGGTGGCCGCGTCGCCTTGCGCCGGGTCGGTCCGTACGGCATCCTAATCCGAACGAACATTCGGTTGGAGGACTCGTGGACGACCACCAGGACCGGTTCGACGCCGTCATCGCCGCGGACCAGCGCATCGAGCCGCGCGACTGGATGCCCGAGGCCTACCGCAGGACCCTGATCCGCCAGATCGCCCAGCACGCGCACTCCGAGATCATCGGGATGCAGCCGGAGGGGAACTGGATCCTGCGGGCGCCGTCGTTGCGTCGCAAGGCGATCCTGCTGGCCAAGGTGCAGGACGAGGCCGGTCACGGCATGTACCTCTACGCCGCCGCGGAGACGCTCGGGGTCGACCGCGAGGAGCTGACCGAGAAGCTCATCGAGAGCAAGCAGAAGTACTCCTCGATCTTCAACTACCCGACGCTGTCCTACGCCGACATCGGCGTCATCGGGTGGCTCGTCGACGGCGCCGCGATCTGCAACCAGGTGCCGCTGTGCCGCTGCTCCTACGGCCCCTACGCGCGGGCCATGATCCGGATCTGTAAGGAGGAGTCGTTCCATCAGCGCCAGGGTTTCGAGCTGCTGCTGGCGATGGTCCACGGCACCGACGCGCAGCGGGAGATGGTGCAGGAGTCGGTGAACCGGTGGTGGTGGCCGTCGCTGATGATGTTCGGCCCGCCCGACGACGACTCCCCCAACTCGGCCCGGTCGATGGCGTGGGGCATCAAGCGCCACACCAACGACGAGCTGCGCCAGCGCTTCGTCGACATGTCCGTGCCCCAGGCCGCGGCCCTCGGGATCACGCTGCCCGACCCGGAGCTGCGGTGGAACGCCGAGCGGGACGCCCACGACTTCGGCGCCCCGGACTGGTCGGAGCTCAAGGCCGTGATCGCCGGCTCCGGCCCGGCCAACGCCCAACGGATCGCCCACCGCCGCAGCGCCCACGAGAACGGCGCCTGGGTGCGCGAGGCCGCGGCGGCCTACGCCGAGAAGCAGGCCCGTTCGACCGGAGTGGCGGCGTGATCCCCGACGAGTCCGGGGCGGAGTTCACCGCGGAGGGCGGCCACGGGGCGGTCCCGATCGACGGGGTCGAGACGGGCCACGGCCGGAAGCGCCGCGGCTGGCCGCTCTACGAGGTGTTCGTGCGCGGCAAGCGCGGCCTCAACCACGTCCACGTCGGCTCGCTGCACGCCGCCGACGACGAGATGGCCCTGCACAACGCCCGCGACGTCTACACCCGCCGCAACGAGGGCGTCTCGATCTGGGTCGTACGGGCCGAGGACATCACCGCGTCCAGCCC
>JAYSXW010000325.1:0-3863 GCA_043716935.1 Pseudonocardia sp. | reverse complement strand
CCGGGGTCCGCCGCCGCGGGGGCCCGACCTGGACCGCGGGCGCGCGGGGAGGAAGACTCCGGGCGTGACGGTACGGCGGGTGCGGCGAGAGCCTCGGGGCTTCTGGATCTCCTTCTGCGCATTGTTCTTCTATTCGATCGCCTTCCTGGTGGGCCGCAGCCGGTTCGAGGGCCGCGAGCACGTCCCCGCCGAGGGTGGCGCGTTGATCGTCGCCAACCACATCTCGCACCTCGACCCGATCTTCACCGGCCTTCAGGTGGAGCGCTCGCGGCGGGTGCCGCGGTTCATGGCGAAGAAGAGTCTGTGGCGCACTCCCGTGCTCGGCCTGGCGCTCGCCGGCAGCGGCCAGATCCCGGTGTACCGCGAGTCGGCCGACGCCCAGCAGAGCCTTCGCGACGCGACCACGGCGCTGGAGGAGGGCAAGGTCGTGATCATCTACCCGGAGGGGACGATCACCCGCGATCCCGACGGCTGGCCGATGCAGGCACGCACCGGGGTGGCCCGGCTCGCGCTGTCGGCCGACGTGCCCGTCGTCCCGACCGTGCACTGGGGCACCCGCGACGTACTCGACGCCTACAGCGGCAGGTTCCGGCCGTGGCCGCGCAAGCCGATCACGGTGCGCAGCGGACGGCCCGTCGACCTGTCGGCCTACCGGGGCCGCGAGGTCGACGCCGCTCTGCTGCGCGAGGTCACCGACCTGCTGATGGGCGAGGTCCGTGCGTTGCTCGCGCAGGTTCGCGGTGAGACCGCCCCGGCGGAATTCTTCCGGCGGGCGTCGTGAGCGGTGTGCCCGGCGAGGTGCGGCGGGTCGCCGTGCTCGGTGCCGGGTCGTGGGGCACGGCATTCGCCAAGGTGATGGCCGACGCCGGACGCGAGGTGGCGCTGTGGGCTCGGCGCCGCGAGGTGGCCGCGTCGATCAACGAGCGACACGCCAACCCCGACTACCTGCCGGAGATCGCCCTGCCCGGGCGGCTGACCGCCACCACCGACGCTGCCGAGGCGTTGCACGGCGTCGACGCCGTGGTGCTCGCGGTGCCGTCGCAGACGCTACGGGCCAACCTCGTCGCCTGGCGTGACCTGCTGCCGCCGGGCTCCACGCTGGTCAGCCTGGCCAAAGGTGTCGAACTGGGGACGTTGGCGCGGATGAGCGAGGTCGTCGTCGACGTCGCGGGAGTGCCGGCCGACCGGGTCGCGGTGGTGTCGGGGCCCAATCTCGCCCGCGAGATCGCCGCCGAGGAGCCCACCGCCACCGTCATCGCCTGCACCGACCACGACCGCGCCGTCGCGTTGCAGCACGCCTGCACCACCGGCTACTTCCGCTCCTACACCAACACCGACGTCGTGGGCTGCGAGCTCGGCGGGGCCGGCAAGAACGTCATCGCGCTCGCCTGCGGTATGGCTGCCGGCCTGGGTTTCGGCGACAACACCCGGGCCTCGCTGATCACCCGCGGGCTCGCCGAGACCGCGCGGCTGGGTATCGCACTGGGGGCCGACCCGATGACGTTCGCGGGGCTCGCCGGGCTCGGTGACCTCGTCGCCACCTGCTCGTCGCCGCTGTCGCGCAACCGGTCGTTCGGGGAGCGGCTGGGCCGCGGCGAGTCGCTTGCCCAGGCCGAGGCGGCCAACCACGGGCAGGTGGCCGAGGGCGTCAAGTCGTGTGTGTCGATCTGTGAGCTGGGGGAGCGGCACGGGGTGGAACTGCCCATCGCCGACGCCATCCGTCGTGTCTGCCACGAGGGCCTCTCAGCCGCCGAGATGGGAAAGGAACTGATCAACCGTGCTCCCCGATCCGAATAGCGGCTCCGCGGGGGACGGGACCCGGTGCGTGCACGGGGGGCACGGGGGCGGCGGGCTGGGGGAGCCGTTGCACCCCGGGCCCGTGCTGTCGTCGGCGTTCCATCTCGGGCTCCCCGACGACCCGCTGCCCGTCGACTTCTACGGCCGCGCCGACAACCCCACCTGGCGCGCGCTGGAGGACGCGATCGGCGATCTCGACGGTGGGGAGTGCGTGCTGTTCTCCTCCGGGATGGCGGCGATCGGCGCGGTGCTGCGGCTCGCGGCCGCCGACGGGGCGCTGGTGTTGCCCTCGGACGGCTACTACCTGGCCCGCTCGCTCGCCCGCGACGAGCTGGCGCCGTTGGGCGTCGTGGTCCGGGAGGTGCCGACCGCCGGACCGTGGCCGGCTCTCGACGGTGCCGCCCTGGTGCTGGTGGAGTCGCCGTCCAACCCGGGCCTCGACGTCTGCGACATCGCCGCCGCCGCATCCGCGGCCCATGAGGTCGGCGCCCGGCTGGCGGTCGACAACACCACCGCGACCCCGCTCGGGCAGAAGCCGCTGGACCTGGGCGCCGACCTCACGATCGCCAGCGACACCAAGGCGCTCGCCGGGCACGGGGACGTCGTGCTCGGGCACGTCAGCGTGCGCGACCCGGCGCTCGCGGCCCGGCTGCGCGAGGCCCGCTCGCGCGGTGGGGCGGTGCCGGGACCGATGGAGGTCTGGCTGGCCCACCGCGGCTTGGGCACGCTGGACCTGCGCCTCGCCCGCCAGGCGCAGAACGCGGCCGTGCTCGTCGATCTCCTGCTGACCCACCGCGTGGCCGCGGACGTCCGCTGGCCGGGCTATCCCGGCGACCCGGCGCATCCGGTCGCGGCCCGGCAGATGCGGCGCTGGAACGGGGTGCTGCGGTTCACGCTCGAGTCCGAGGGGGCGGTCGGTCGCTTCCTCGCGGCGTCCCGACTCGTCGCGTCGGCCACCAGCTTCGGCGGGCTCCGCACCACCGCCGACCGCCGGCAGCGCTGGGGGGACGACGTCAAGGACGGGCTGGTACGCCTCTCGGCCGGCTGCGAGGACCCGGCCGACCTGGTGGCGGACATCCACGCGGCCCTCGACGCGGCTGCGTAGCCACGTCAGCGCTGCCCGCCGCCTCCACCACGAAACGATTTTTGCAGCAAAGCCACTTTCCTGCCATCAGGTTGCGTAGAGGTGGCTTTGCTGCAACATGTCGGGGCTCGGCCGGGGCGCGCCGTCGAGATCACACTCGCGCAACATGCAGCCGCTATGGTCTGATCAGCGCACGGAGGTGGTGGCGTGAAGCATCGACAACCGCACCCCATCGGTGCTGTCCTCGATCCAGGGGAGGCACCGGGGGTCACGCCGATCCCGGGCGTGATCCTGACGGGGTCCCGGGTCCTGCTCCTCAACGCTACGTTCGAGCCGCTCGCGGTCGTCACCGCCAAGCGTGCCGTCGTGCTCATGCTCACCGGTAAGGCCGAGTGCGTGGAGGTCACCCTCAACGGCGTGTTCCACTCCGAGAACCTCACCGTTCCGGCCCCCTCGGTCATGCGCCTCTCGCGCTACGTGCGCGTGCCCTACCGCCGCTCGGTGCCGATGACCCGAGCCGGGGTGCTGCGCCGGGACGGGCGCCGTTGTGCCTACTGCGGCAAGCGCGCCGACACCATCGACCACGTCGTCCCCCGCAGCCGCGGTGGCACCCACACGTGGGACAACTGCGTGGCGGCGTGCCGGTCGTGCAACTCCCGCAAGGCCGACAAGATGCTCGCGGAGCTGGGCTGGGCGCTGCCCACCCCGCCCCGCGCACCCGAGCGCGCCGCCGGCGGCATCCTCGTGTTGGCCGTCGAGCCGCTGCCCGCCTGGGAGCCCTGGCTGGGAGTGGCCGCCGCCTGATCGTTGGCGCTGGGTCAGCTCGCAACACCGTCGGGTGGTCGCCCGACGTTCGTGCGTGCCTGGTTATCGTGACGCCGCCCCTGCTGATGATCGGCGTCAGTGGCGCAGAACCTTCACCTGTGAACGTGAGGAACCGCAGACGACGATCATCGAGCGGCGTGCCGGCGCGCCCCGCCGG
>JAYSXW010000324.1:0-1293 GCA_043716935.1 Pseudonocardia sp. | reverse complement strand
CGGTCTGCATGAACAACTGCCCGTCGAGGCGTACACAGTAGGCGTAGTGGTTGCCCGGCAGGTTGTCGTTGTCGGGCAGGGTCTGCGGGTTCAGGGGTGTGGTCATCAGATCTTCTGCTCCGAGGCCTGGACGTAGACGGTGCCGTGCCCGGTCACCTTGAGCTGGATCGCCTCGCCGGAACCGCGCCCGACGGCGTCGCGCCACCCCACCGAGGCGGAGATGTCGACCTGTAGCTGGCCGACGTGGGCGACGTAGGCCTGGGGGTCGACGGCGACGGGTCGCCTGCCGTCGACGGGGATGGAGATCGTGCCGCCGTGTGACAGCACCGCGGCCGAGCCGTAGCCGTGCAGCTGGGTGGTGAACAGGCCCTGCCCGCTGACCGCCCCGCGCACCGCCCCGCGGATGCCGCCCTGCGAGCCGAGGAACACGACGGTGGACTGCAGCGCGGCGTCGTGCGCGAGCAGCCGGTCGGCCTCCACCGACAGCGGGCCGGTGCCGTCGAGGTCGATCACGGTGACGTGCAGCCCGCGGTAGCCGTAGTGCACGGTGCCGCTGCCCTGCGCGACCATCATCGCCACCTGCTCGCCCGCGACGATCCGCCCGACCATGCCGCCGGCGCCGCCCGGCCCGGTGGGCACGGGCGTGAATCCGACCCGCCCGGTGTAGGCCAGCATCGCGCCGCGGCGGGCCAGGATCTCGCGGCCCGGCTCCACCGGCGTCGCGACGACCTTGCCGTTGACCTGGGTGAAGCCCATGCCTCAGCGCTCCTCGGGCTGGATGTAGACCACGCCGCTGCCGTCGAAGCGCAGGGAGAACGCCTCGCCGGAGCTCTCCCCGATCAGGTTGCGCCAGGAGACGTCGGTGACGAAGGACTGGTTGAGCTGACCCTGGCTCGCGATGAACGCGTCCGGGTCGACGACCAGCGGGTACCGGGGCGAGACCTCCAGCGCGATCGGCGGCCCGCCCGCCGACAGCAGCGCGACGGCCCCGTGTCCGGTCACGGTGGTGGTGAACAGCCCCTGCCCGGACGTCGCGCCCCGTAGCCCGGCGAACGCCACGTCGGTCCTGAGCTTGTCCGACAGGGCGAGCAACTGCTCGGACTCGACCTTGAGCGTGTCGCCGACCAGCTCGATGACCAGGACCTCCATCGCGTCCTTCGCGAACCAGACGGTGCCCTGCCCGGTACACGTCATGAGCGACACCGACTCGCCGGTCACCCGCCGCTTCAACGCCCCGCGCAGTCCCTCACCGCCGCCCAGGCCGGCCTTGCGGAACTGCACCTCGCCGGTGTA
>JAYSXW010000323.1:0-3865 GCA_043716935.1 Pseudonocardia sp. | reverse complement strand
AGGTTAGCCCCTCCCGCAAGTCGGCGTCGGCCGGGTCCACTTGGGCGTGTCACGGCTGCCCCACGACGATCGTCGAGGAGGTCGCCCGGACATCAGGCGGCCGCTCGTCGCAGGGCCCGGTAGAGCAGCGTGGGCTCCCCGAGCCGGCGGCGCAGGGCCCGTTCCAGGCCGCCGATCGGGTAGAGGTTCTGGGGCGCCCGGGAGTCCTTGTACTCGGTGGAGGCGAACCGGACGAGCGTGACCTGGCTGAGGTCAGCCAGGGCGATAGCCTCGGCGGCCGCGAGCTGCCCGCTGCACTCGACGCGGGCCACCCCCGCCCACGGCGAGCCCGGGGCACCGGGCAGTCGCAGATACCAGCTGTGGCGTTCGAACATCGCGTCCGGCGAGGCGCCGCCGAGCCGGAACACCGGCGTGCGCTGCCCGGCAGCCAGTGCGGCAACGATGCCACCGAGCTCGGCGGGCAGGTAGGTCTTGCCGTGGGTCTTGACGAACCCGATCGCCCGCGGCAGGTGCTGCCGGCCCCGCAGCGGCCCGTCGACGACGAGCAGGTCGTGTCCGTCACCGTGCTCGGCCCGGGCGCCGGACGCTGCGAGCAGTTCGGCGTCGCCCATCTCACGCTGCACCGCACCGCTGAGAACCTGTGTCGGATCGACTCCCGGACATGCGGCCGTATGACTGAAGCGGTAGGTGCCGGCAGTGGTGACGACGTCGGCCCCGTCGGCAACGGTCGCGAACAGCCCTCGGCGGACATCCGCCCGCACCAGGTGCGCGCCGCCGTCGAGGCAGCAGCACACCACCCCGGCGGCGTAGGAAGCGCAGAGCCCGGGCGAGACGGCGTCGGGGCCGTCGACCCAGATCTGCGCGTCGATCCGGCGCACCCCGTCGACGAACAGCACGGTGTCGGGCGACATGCGCCCGGGCGACGGTGTCACCGGCGCCCACCGCTGCGCGGGTGTCTCGACGTCGACGGTGACCTCGGCCGTGGACGCCCCCAGCTCCGTGTCCAGGCTGGGGCCGTAGGAGGGATCCCACGGATCGACGCTGAACCTCATTCGACCCGCTCGACCGACGACGTGCGCTGATCCCGGCTCACCACGAAGCGCACCGGCACCCGCTCCGCCAGCGCGGGTACGTGGGTGATCACGCCGACGACGCGGTCGCCCCGGGTGGCCAAGCCCTCCAGCGTGCTCGCGACAACCTCCAGGTTGGCCTCGTCGAGCGTGCCGAACCCCTCGTCGAGGAAGATCGATTCGAGGCGGGCAGCACCGCGGGCGGCCAGCTCGGACATCTGCGACGAGAGCGCCAGCGCCAACGCCAGGCTGGCCTGGAACGTCTCGCCACCCGAGAGCGTCTTGACCGGACGGCGGGCGTCGGCGTCGGCGTGGTCGACGACGAGGAACTCGCCCTGGTCGTGGGTGAGCTCGAACTGCCCGCCCGACAGCTCGGCGAGGCTGCGTGATGCGTCGGCCACCAGCGCGTCGAGCGCGGAGGCCACCAGCCAGCGCGGGAAACCGTCCGACCGCAGCAGCCCGCCCAGCATCTTCGCCACCTGCTGCGCGGCGGCCGCCTCGTCACGGACCGTGAGCAGCCCGGCCGCGGTGGCGCGCCGTTCCGCGATCCCCTCCTGCGCGGCCCGGGCCCGTTCGAGCGCCGCGGCGACCGCCGGGGCGGCCGCGGTGCCGAGTTCGGGCACCTCCGCGCCGAGGCCGGGTTCCTCCGGAGCGGCCGGCACGACGACCGAATGCGCGGCCAGGTCCTCGGTGGTACGGCGGGCGGTCGCGGTCCGCCGGTCCTCCGCGTCCTGCGCCTCGGCCTCCGCTGCGACCAGCGCCGTGGTCCGCCGCTCGGCCTCCCGAGCCGCCCACCCGGTGAGCGCCGACCACGCCGCTACCAGGTCGTCGCCGGTCAGCGCGGGCGCACCCAGCGGTACAAGTGGGTCGCGGGCGGTGCGCAGGGCGTCCCAGGCCGCCGCGATCTCCCGCCCGATGTCCTGGGCCGAGCGTTCCGCGGAACGCTGCGCCGCGCGGGCGGCGCGCAGCTCGGCATCGGCGCGAGCGGCGGCCGACTCGCGCTCGGCCGCCACGGCGAGCCCCGCGACGGCGTCGGCATCGGTCGGCGCGTCGACGAGCACGGCCCGCAGCTCGGCGGTTCGGGCGGTGATCCGGTCGACGGCGCCGCGGGCATCCTGCTCGGCCCGGGCGGCGGCCGTCTCGTCGGTGCGCCGGGCCCGGTCGATCCGCTCGACGTCGGCGAGGTCACGGGCCGCGTCCACCTGCGCGGCCCCGGCGACGGTGACGGCGTCCCACGCTGCGGCGAGGGCCCCTTCCCGGCCGGCCGCCTCCACCGCGGCCCAGCCGAGCAGACCGTGCCAGCCGGCCACGACGTCGTCGTCGACAGCGGGCGCACCGAGCGGGACGAGAGGGTCGCGGGCGGACCGCAGCGCCACGGCCGCCGCAGCGAACTCGTTGTGCACCCCGTCGGCCCCCGTGACGGAGGCCGCGTGCTGCCGGCGGGCCCCGCGGGCGGCGGCTGCGGCGCGTTCGGCCTCGCGGGCCAGGCGGTCGAGCGAGACGAGCATCCCCTCCACGGTGGCGACCGGTCCGACCGCCACCACCGCAGTCTCCAGCCGCTCGCACTCCGCGCCGGAGCGGGAGGCCGCCTCCGCCGCGGACGCGACGGCGACCGCGGCGGCGGACTCCCGGCGGCGGCCGCGCTCGTGCGCCTCCTCGGCGGACGCGGCGGCGTCGGCCGGGTCCGGACCGCTGCCGACCACCGGCTCCGGCAACACCGCGACGGCCTGAGCGCACACCGGGCACGGCTCGCCGACCGCCAGCGACGGTCGCAGCGCCGCGGCGAGATCGTCCCGCTGCCGCCGGGCCTGCTCGGCTCGGGCGTCGTCGAGATGGGCCCGGGCGGCCTCGAGCGCCGTCACCGCCTCGCCCGCTTCCGCCTGCGCCGACGCCAGGCGCTCGCCCGCCGCGTCGTGCTCCCGGGCCACGGCGGCGAGGCGGAGATGATCGCGGCGGGCCTGCTCCAGCGGGCCGCGGTCCGGAGCGGCGGCGAGCGCGTCGCGGGCCTGCGCATCGGCGGCCTCGGCATCCGCGAGGGCCGCGGCTGCCGCGGCCGCGGCAGCGACGCCGGCCTCCCGCCGCAGCGCCAGCGCGTCCAGGCCGGCCGGTGGGTGGATGTCGCGCAGCGTGCGTGTTTCGGCACCGAGCCGCTGCGCCGCCCCCGCCGCGGAGGCCGACCCGGTGACGGCGCCGGCATGAGCCACCCGCGCGGCGTCGAGCACCCGGCGGGCATCGCCGGTGTCGTGCTCGGCGCTCTCCCAGCCCGACCGGGCCTTCTCGTGTCGCTCCCCCGCCCCGGGCGCCTCCGCGACGAGCGCCGCGAGCTCGGTGTGCCCGCGGCGGGCCCGTTCCAGCGGCTCGCGGGCGGGCGACGAGGTCAGGGCGCTGCGGGCGACGAGGTCAGCGGCCTCGGCGGCCTCGGCCCGTTCCACGGCTGCGCCGACCACCGCGCCAGCCGCGCGGTGCCGGGCGGCGAGTCCGTCCAGGCCGGACGGCGCGGCCAGAGCGGCGAGCCGATCGGCGTCGCCCCTCAGCTGCTCCGCCAGGTGACGAGCCTGGGTGAGAGCCGCGGCCGCCGCCGCCAGCTCGGCCGCCGCCGCCCGTACCCGCCTGGCCAGCGCCCCCAGCTCGTCGACCCGCTCGGCCGCGACGACGGCGGCCTCCGGCGTCGCGTCGGCGTAGCCGTCGAGCTGCTCGGTGAGGACCTCCGCCCGTTGCCGCTGCGCCGCGGCCTCACTGTTGGCCTCCCGCGCCACCACGTCGTAGACGCCCAGGCCCAGGATGCGCACCAGCTT
>JAYSXW010000322.1:0-3871 GCA_043716935.1 Pseudonocardia sp. | reverse complement strand
TCACCGACACCACCCGCACCACCCGGCCGCTCGAACTGGCCCTGGACATGGCGCTCGATCACGTGGCGTCCCGGCTGTGCTGAGGTTGACGTCACCCGATGGGGGCGACCTCCGGGTCCGCCGCGGCCCGGGCGGGCGGCCGCAACGCCGGGGACACCAGCCGACCGCGCATCACCCAGCCGGCCGAGGCGAACAACGCATTCATTGCACCGACGGTGCCGGCCAGGTCGTCGCGGCCGGTGAGGTAGGCCCAGCGGTGCCGCTCGGGCAGCCTGAAGAAGACCTCGAAGAACGCCGACACCTCCCGCTCCGGCATGCGGAGCAGGGCCTCGAGCCCGATGCGACGGACCCGGTGCACCGCCCGGGCCTCGGTCGACCACACTGCGGTGCACGCAGCGGCCAGCGCGGCCGCCGGTCCGGTGCCCAGACCCGTACCGATCGCCGCAGCGACCCGTGGGGCGAGGCGGAGCGCGGCAGCGACGCTGAAACCGGTGGCCGGGTGCACCAGCGGCGCGGCGGCGCCGAAACCGAGGACACCGCGGGTGCGATGCCGCGGGGTGTCGACGGCGAAGTGCACGCGCTCGTCCACGGCGTCCGTCGGCGGTGCGATGCCGTGCCGGGCCAACCGGGCGAGCAGCCGTCGCCGCAGCACCGGCATCGGTAATCCGGGCCGCCGCGCCAGCGACGTCTCCTCCAGCAGGACCGCGCCCCGGCCCAGCGCGACGGCGTAGAGGAACGTCGGCCAGCCGGCTTCGCCGTGGTCGGCTCGCCAGTCCATGAACATCGCCTCACCCGTCGCGAGCAGCGGTGCGGCGGTGGCTTCGCCCACGATCAGGCCGTAAGCGGTCTGCTCGGCCGCGGCGCGCCGCGGCCGGACCCCGTCCAGGGGCCGGCGCGACCCGCCCGCGTCGACCACCACGGCAGCGCGCGTCACCGTGCCGTCGGCGAGAGCGACGACCCCGGGGCCGGGGGAGCCCACGGCCCGGCCACGTCGGATCGACACCCCGGCGAGGCCCGCGTCCAGCTCCGACCGCAGGACCGGTACGTCGAGCACCGCGTACTCCCACCCGAGGTCGTGGCGGGCATCGGCGATGGCGTGCCCCCGGGTCCGGGTGGCGATGACGTGACCGGGAAGTCCCCCCGGCAGCTCGGCCGCGAACGAGCCGTAGGTGGCCCGCCAGGGGGCATCGGGCGCGGGGTCGAGCAATGTCGTGCACAGGCCGAGCCGAGCGCAGTCCGCCGCCAGCGCCCGGCCCGCCGGGCCGCCGCCGACGACGAGGACGTCCGGGGTCACCTGCTCGTTCTACACGCCCTAGGGTCGGGGGCTGTGACACACCACGGGGGTCGGGCGTCCCGTCGGCCCACCGCGGCGGGGGAGACCGGCGCGGGACTGTCGGCGAACCCGTACCGCGTGGACCGCGACCGGATCGCTGCGTCGCCGTTCTTCGCCCGCCTCGCCGGCGTGACGCAGGTGGTGAGCCCCACCGGCTCCGGGCTGCTGGTACACAACCGGCTGACCCACAGCCTTCAGGTGGGCCAGGTCGCTCGCGCGATCGCCGAGCGGCTCTGTGCCGATCCCGATACGGCGGCGCGGCTGGAGCGGCTGGGCGGGTGCGACGCCGACGTCGTCGAGGCCGCAGCGCTCGCCCATGATCTTGGTCACCCCCCGTTCGGGCACCTCGGCGAGCAGGTGCTCGACCGCCTCGCCCGCCACGACCTGGGCCTGCCCGACGGGTTCGAGGGCAACGCCCAGAGCTTCCGCATCGTCACCACCATCGATCTGCACGGGCCCGCCGGCAGCGGGCTCGACCTGACGGCGGCCGTGCGGGCCGCAGTGCTCAAGTACCCGTGGGCCCGGCGCGGGGAGCCCGCCCCGCATCCGAGCGCGGCGGTGGAGCCGCCGCGCGGTGCCGGCCCGCTGCCCGACGCCCCGGACGCGGGCTCGGCCAAGTTCTCCTGCTACGCGACCGAGCTCGACGACCTGCGCGGGAGCCGCGCCGCCTTCCCCGCGATCGGACCGTGGCAGCAGACCGTCGAGGCCGCGGTGATGGACACCGCCGACGACATCGCCTACGCCATCCACGACCTGGAGGACTTCCACCGGGTGGGGGTGTTGCAACAGGCAGGGGTGGCAGCCGAGCTCTCGGGATGGCAGCGCAGGTACGCGGCCGGACCGATCGAGTCCGTGGGAGCCGCCGGGCCCGGCTGGGACCTGGCGGCGCTGCGCCGGCGCCTGGCGACGAAGGACGCCTGGATCTTCGACGACGGGGCGTTCGGGGCCGCGGTGGACCGGGTCCGGGCCGAGCTGGCCGACGGCCTGCTCGCCGTCTCGTTCGACGGGTCGATGGCCGCCGAGCGGGCCGTGGCCGAGTTCTCGGCCCGTTGGACGGCCCGGCTCGTCGGCGGGGTTCGGGTACTGCCGGTCCCGCCGGTGCGGTCCGCGCACGTCGCCCTGGACGTCCTGCCGTGGCACGAGGTGGCGGTCCTCAAGTTCGTGCACCAGCGCTTCGTGCTCCGTCGCGCCGACCTCGCCTCGCACCAGCGGGGGCAGGCCACGGTGCTGACCGGCCTGGTCGGGGCGTTGCACACCTGGCTGGGCGAGGCGGCGTCGAACCCGGCCGGTCCCCGGCTCCCGCCGCGCCTGCACGATCTCGTCGAGCTGGCCCGCGGCGAGTACGCGCTGCTGGCTCCGGCGGCGCAGGTGGACCGGATGGCACGCGGCCGCGCGGTGGTCGACTACGTCGCCTCACTCACCGACGGGCAGGCCATGGCCCTGCTCGACGTCCTGACCGGCCGCTCGGGCCGCCTCTGGACCGATGCCGCCGTGCTCTGACCACCGGACGGGTCAGGCGGAGCCGAGGGTGCCGGTGGCGAGTATGCCGCCGTCGACACGGATCGTCTCGCCCGTCATCCAGCCTGCTGCGTCGGACACCAGGAAGCCGACGACGTGGGCGATGTCCGCGGGCTCACCGAGGCGCTTCAGCGGGTACGCGGCGCTGACCTTCTCCTCGCCCCCGGCGTAGAGCGCAGTCGCGAATGTGGTCTTGACCACCGCCGGGGCGACGGCGTTGACGCGGACCGACGGGCCCAGCTGCCAGGCCAGCTCCTCGGTGAGCCGGATCAGGGCGGCCTTGGACGCTCCGTAGGCCGGGATCACGCCGGTGGAGCGGAGCCCGGCGACCGACGCGATGTTGACGACCGCACCGCCGTGCTCGGCCATCCACGCGCGGTAGGCCAGCTGCACGTACGCCAGCGGGGCGACGACGTTGGTGTCGAAGGTCTTGCTCACCGCGGCCAGATCGGCGTCCATCAGGAAGCCGTAGGTGGGGTTGATGCCGGCGTTGTTGATCAGGATGTCCAGGCGGCCGAAGCGGCCGACCGTCTGTGTCACCGACGCCTCGCGCGACTCGGGCGAGCCGGCGTTGGCGGCCACGGACAGCACCCGGTCGGCGTCCCCGCCCGCCGCGCCGGACACCAGCGACTCGGCGGCGGCGGCCAGCTCGTCGGGTTTGCGGGCGGTGATCGTCACCGACGCACCACGGGAGAGCAGCTCGGTGGCGATGGCGAACCCGATGCCGCGGCTGGCGCCGGTGATCAGGGCCGCCCTGCCGTCAAGGTTGTTCAGGCCGTCAAGACTGATCGGGCCATCGAGACTGTTCGGGCCGTCGAGACGGGTGAGATCGGTCATGCCGCCGACCCTACTTCCCGATGGCGGTGCCAGCGGCCGGTACTCTATTTTGTGTGATCCGGATCGAGTAGGCCGCTCGTCGTGGTCCACGTCCGTGCCCCGACCGGCCTTCCCGGGAGTTCTCCTTGATCACCGCCACCGACCTGGAACTGCGCGCCGGGTCCCGGATCCTGCTGTTGGGTG
>JAYSXW010000321.1:0-3872 GCA_043716935.1 Pseudonocardia sp. | reverse complement strand
CCGTGCCAGTGCGGCGCGCGACCTGGCCGTCGACGGCGTCCAGGGCCAGCGCCACGACCGCCAGCGCGACGATCGCGATGGTGGCGGGCACGCCCGTGACCAGGGCGTCGACGACCAGGGCCGTGACGCCGCCGCCGAGCAGGGCCCTCCCGAGCGTGACGAGGTCGGCCGGGCCCAGAGTGGCGCGCCCGGCCCGGCTCATCGCCCCGGACAGCAGCCCGAGCAGGCCGGCGGCGTAGGCCACTCCGGCCAGCAGCCCGTACGGCCCGAGGCCGGCCGAGCCCGCGAGTGTGGCCAGCAGGAGCAGGTGCAGACCGGCGGCGACCGCCTGACCGGGACCCGCTGCCACTACTCTTTTTTCTCGATGCCCCATGTATTCCAGTACGGCGGGGCCGGCCCCTGGGTTCACCGGAAGGACCAAGTGCCTCCGATTGCACGAGCGTTCTGGCTCCGCACCCCCGGCGCGGGCGAGATCCGCGAGGTCGACCTGGCCGAGGTCGGGCCCGGCGAGGTCGGCGTCCGCACGCTGTTCTCCGGGGTGAGCCGCGGGACCGAGACGCTGGTCTTCCGGGGCGGGGTACCGCCGAGCCAGTACGGGTCGATGCGGGCCCCGTTCCAGGAGGGATCGTTCCCTGCGCCGGTCAAGTACGGTTACCTCGCCGTCGGCGTCGTCGAGGCCGGCGAGCCGTCGCTGCTCGGCCGGACGGTGTTCTGCCTGCACCCCCACCAGACACGGTTCGTCGTTCCGGCCTCCGCGGTGACGGTGGTACCCGATGGTGTGCCGCCGGGCCGCGCGGTGCTCGCCGGCACCGTCGAGACGGCGGTGAACGCGCTGTGGGACGCAGCACCGCTGGTCGGGGACCGGATCGCCGTCGTGGGCGGCGGCATGGTCGGGTGCAGCGTCGCCGCGATCCTCGCCGACCTCCCCGGGGCGAGGGTCGAGCTGGTCGACACCGATCCCACCCGCGCGGCGGTCGCGGCGTCGCTCGGCGTGGGGTTCGCGTCGCCGGAGTCGGCCGCGGGCGACTGCGACATCGTCGTGCACGCCAGCGCCACCGAGGCGGGTCTCGCCCGGTCGCTCGACCTCCTCGCCACCGACGGCGAGGTGATCGAGCTGAGCTGGTACGGCGACCGCCGGGTCGGTGTTGCGCTGGGCGAGGCCTTCCACGCCCGGCGGTTGACGATCCGCGGCAGCCAGGTCGGGACGGTGTCACCGCGGCGGGCCCGCCGCAGCTACGCCGAACGGCTGACGCTGGCGCTTCGCCTGCTCGCCGATCCCCGCTTCGACGCCCTGGTCACGGGCGAGTGCCCGTTCGACGAACTGCCGCTGCTGCTGCCGCGGCTGGCTCTCGGTGAACGCGGGGCGCTCTGCGTGCGTGTTACCTACGGAGACACGTAGGCACGCACTTCGGGGGTCCCTTGTTCAGCGTCACGGTCCGCGACCACGTCATGGTGGCGCACAGTTTCCGCGGTGAGGTCTTCGGACCCGCCCAGCGTCTGCACGGCGCCACGTTCGTCGTGGACGCCACGTTCCGCCGGTCCGAGCTCGACGGCGACAACATCGTCGTCGACATCGGGCTCGCGAGCCGCGAGCTCGGCGCCGTGCTGGCGGAGATGAACTACCGCAACCTCGACGACGAGCCCGCCTTCGCGGGCGTCAACACCTCTACGGAGTTCCTGGCCCGGTTCGTCGCGGACCGGCTCGCCGAGCGGGTGCACGGCGGCTCGCTCGGCGCCGGGGCCCGCGGGCTGGCCGGCATCGTCGTCTCGCTGCAGGAGTCGCACGTGGCGTCCGCGAGCTACGAGCGCGTGCTGTGACCGCCCTGATGACGGGCCCGCGGGGTACCGGCGTCGGCGCGCTGCACGTCGTCGTGCCCGCAGACGTGGACGATCCCGCCCGGACCAGCGGTGGCAACGCCTACGACCGGCGCATCTGCCTCGGCCTGCCCGCCGCCGGCCGGCCCGTGCACCGGAGCACCGTGGCGGGCACCTGGCCGCGGCCCGACGCGCCCGCCCGGGCCGAGCTGGCCCGCCTGCTCGCGGCCCTCCCCGCGGGGACCGACGTGCTGCTCGACGGCCTGGTCGCCTGCGGCGTACCGGAGATCGTCGCCCCGCACGCCGAGCGCCTGCGCCTCGCAGTGCTGGTGCACCTGCCCCTCGGCGACGAGTCCGGTCTCGCGCCCGACGCGGCCGCCGACCTCACCGCGCGGGAACGGGCCACCCTGCACGCCTGTGCGATGGTCGTGGCGACCAGCTCGTGGGCGGCACGCCGCATCGTCGACGTGCACGGCGTCGCGGCGCGGCGGGTACACGTCGTCACACCGGGCGTCGCCCCCGCCCCGCTCGCGGCGGGCAGTGATCTCGGCACCCGGCTGCTCTGCGTCGGGTCCGTCACACCGACGAAGGGCCACGACCTGCTGGTCGACGCCCTCGCCCGCGTTGCCGACCAGGACTGGACCTGCCGGATCGTCGGCCCCCTGACCCGCGACCCGGCACACGTCACGGCCGTGCGCTCGCTGATCGCACGGCACGGCCTGGGCGACCGGGTGCGTCTCACCGGCCCCCGCGACGGCCCGGCGCTCGGCGCGACCTACGCGGCCGCCGACCTGGTGGTGGTCCCGTCGCGGGTCGAGTCCTACGGCATGGTCGTGACCGAGGCGCTGGCCCGGGGGCTTCCCGTGCTCGCGACAGCCGTCGACGGCGTGCCCGACACCCTCGGCCGGGCGCCCGACGGTGCCCGTCCCGGCGTCCTGGTGCCGCCGTGCGATCCTGACGCCCTGGCGGGTGCCCTCCGTCGCTGGCTCGGTGAACCGGAGCTGCGGAGCACGCTGCGCGGCACCGCCCGCGCACGCCGCACCGCGCTCGACGGGTGGGAGGTGACCGCGCAATGCCTGGCACAGGTACTCGCGTGACGCCATGGCGCGCGCGGTGGAGCACGGCCGGATCTCCGGTGTGCACGCCGGACTGGCTGGCGCTGCGCGAGCCGGCCGACGCCGCGTCGCGGGCGTCCGAGCTCGTCGAGCAGCTCGGTCGGCACCTGGCAGCGCACCGTGGCCCGATGGTCGTCCACGACCTGGGCTGCGGCAGCGGCTCGATGGGCCGCTGGCTCGCCGCGCGGCTGCCCACCCCACAGCACTGGATCCTGCTCGACCGCGACCCCCTGCTGCTGGAACGGGCCGTCATCGGATGGCCCGCGGGCGTCACCACGCAGGCGCGTCTCGGTGATCTCACCCGGGTCGACGCCGCGCAACTCGTCGGCACGTCGCTGGTGACCGCGTCGGCGCTGCTGGACCTCCTGACGGCCGGGGAGGTCGAGGACATCGCCGAGGCCTGCGCCGCAGCGGGGTGCCCCGCCCTGCTGACCCTGTCGGTGGCGGGGAGGGTGACGCTCACGCCCGCCGACCCCCTCGACGCCGAGTTCGCCGCCGCCTTCGACGACCATCAGCGGCGGACCGTCGCCGGACGCCGCCTGCTGGGCCCCGACGCGATCGGTGTGGCGGCCGCGGCCTTCCGCGGGGCCGGTGCGCGGGTGACCATCGCGCCGAGCGTGTGGCGGCTGGGCCCGGACGACGCGGCCCTGGCGCAGGAGTGGCTCCGAGGATGGATCGAGGCGGCGTGCGAGCAGCGGCCCGAGCTCCGCGCGGCCGCCGGCGGGTACCTGCTCCGCCGGCTCGACGCGGTCGCGGTCGGGGCGTTGCGCGTCGAGGTGGGGCACGGGGACCTGCTGGCCCTCCCCGACACAACGATCGGCGACACAACGATCGGCGACACAACGATCGGCGACACAACGATCGGCGGTGACGAGTCGTGACTCGGCGGATGTGGGCGGCCCTGCGGCTGGTGGGCGGCGTCGTCGTGGTGGTCGGGCTCGT
>JAYSXW010000033.1:0-2141 GCA_043716935.1 Pseudonocardia sp. | reverse complement strand
CCCTGCTGGGCGGGGCCGGCACATGGTTCCTGTCGCGTCGGCGGGCCTGGCCGTTCTGGCGGTTGGTACTGGTGGCCGCCCCGCTCTACGTCGTCCTGGCCGTGCTGTTCGCCGCCGTCTACTGACTGCGCCGTCTTCTGACTGCGCCGTCTTCTGACTGCGCCGGCTGGGCAATGCGCCGGCGGCGGCAGTGCCGGGCGGGCGGTCTGGCGGCTGCCGCCGGGCCTACCGGAAGCGGCGCCGGGCGCTGATCACGCCCGTGTCGAAGCCGGCGATGTGCAGGCCGCCGTGGAAGCGGGCGTGCTCGATCTTGAGGCAGCGGTCCATCACGACCTGGAGCCCGGCTGCCTCGGCGTGGCGGGCCACGGCCTCGTCGAACAGTCCGAACTGGAACCAGATCGTCCGCACGCCCTCACCGAGCGCGAGGACGTCGTCGAGCACGGCCGGCAGGTCCTCGGGTCGGCGGAAGACGTCGACCAGGTCCGGCACGAGCGGCAGATCCGCGAGCGTCGTGAACACCGGCCGGCCGAGGATGTCCTCGGCGTTGGGGTTGACGAAATATACGTCGTATCGGGTGCTCGCGAGCAGATAGGTGGCCACGAAGTTGCTGGCCCGCGCCGGATTCGGCGATGCCCCGACCACCGCGACGCTGCGGGTGGCACGCAGGATCCGCTGGCGTGCCACGGCCGACAGGTTCTCCCAGGTCGTCACGACGAGGTCTCCTTGGACGCCTCGGTCAACGCCTGGTCCAGGTCCCACAAGATGTCGTCGACGTCCTCGATCCCGACACTGATGCGCACCAGGTCCTCGGGCACGCCGGCGTCGTGGAGCTGCTGGGTGGTGAGCTGCTGGTGGGTGGTGGAACCGGGGTGCAGGACGAGGGTGCGGGCGTCGCCGATGTTGGCGAGATGACTGGCGAGCTGGACGGACTCGATGAACCGCTGTCCGGCCGCGCGCCTACCCCGGACGCCGAACGCGAACACCGCGCCCGGCCCGAGCGGCAGGTAGCGGGCGGCGCGGGCGTGGTGCGGATGATCAGGCAGGCCGGCCCAGCGGACGTAGGACACGCGCGGGTCGGCGTGCAGCCACTCGGCGACGGCGCGGGCGTTGGCCACATGGGCCTCCATCCGTTGCGGGAGCGTCTCCACGCCCTGCAGCAGCAGGAATGCCGAGTGCGCCGAGAGGGTGGCGCCGATGTCGCGCAGCTGCTCGGCGCGGAGTTTGGTGAGGAAGCCGAACTCCTGGAAGTTGCCCCACCAGTTCAGGCCGCCGTAGGACGGGATCGGCTCCGTCATCTGGGGGAAGTTGCCGTTGCCCCAGTCGAACCGCCCGGACTCCACGACGATCCCGCCCAGGGTGGTGCCGTGGCCGCCCAGGAACTTGGTGGCGGAGTGGATCACGATGTCGGCGCCGTGCTCGATCGGCCGGCACAGGTACGGGGTGGCCATGGTCGCGTCGATCACGAGCGGCAGGCCGGCCGCGTGGGCGACGTCGGCGAGCTCGGCAATGTCGGCCACGTCCCCGCTCGGGTTCGAGACGACCTCGGCGAACACCAGCTTCGTGCGCGGGGTGATCGCGGCGGCGAAGGCCTCGGCCCGGTCACCCGACACGAACACCGTGTCAACGCCGAACCGCCGCAGCGTCACGTCGAGCTGGGTGATCGTGCCGCCGTAGAGCCCCGCGGCTGCGACGATGTGGTCGCCCGCCCCGGCGAGGCTCGCGAACGTCAGGAACTCCGCGGCCTGGCCACTGGCTGTGGCCACCGCCCCGAGCCCGCCCTCCAGGCTCGCGAGCCGCTCCTCCAGCACCGACACCGTCGGGTTCGCGATCCGGCTGTAGATCAACCCGTACTTCTGCAGGGCGAACAGGCTCGCGGCGTCCTGGGTGTCGTCGAACACGAAGCTCGTGGACTGGTAGATCGGCGTCGCCCGCGCCCCCGTCGCCGCGTCGGGCACAGCGCCGGCGTGCACGGCGCGGGTGCGGAAGCCCCAGGTCCGGTCGCGGTCGTTCATGCCCTCATCCTGCCTCGCTCCGGGGACGTGGGTGGGCCGGCCCGTATCAGCGCGGTCACTCCTGACGGTGAACGTCAGCAGAGTCAGCCCACTGACGTCGGGGACTCCGCCAGATGTTCCCGGAAGAAC
>JAYSXW010000320.1:0-3876 GCA_043716935.1 Pseudonocardia sp. | reverse complement strand
GACCCCGCCCGGTGTGTGGGGTCAGCCCAGCACGGCCCAGGATTCCAGCATCGAGCGGGCGATGCTGACCTTGCCGGGGAAGGCGAACGGGGTGTCGGCGGCTTAGTCGCCCCGACCCAGGGCGGCGCGCACCTGGGTTCTGGTCACCCACATCGCCTCGGCGATCTCGCCGTCAGCGGGGACGAGGGACAGCGCCGGGTCGGCGACGGCCGACGTCATCGGGGTGCCGTCGCGGGTACAGAAGCGCGCCTGATCGGGCCAGTTCAGCACGGCCGCGGCCGTGCTGAACAGGCCCGTACCCAGAGCGTCGAGCGCGGCGCCCGCGGTACGCAGGTCCGTCCACTCGGCGGGGTCGTCGCCCATGGCCAGGTCACCCCGCACCGCCCGGTACGCCACGCCGTCGGCCTCGCCGAGCAGCACGGCGTCGGACGGAGGGCGCTCGCCGCTACCGGGGCGGGTGTGCAGCCCACTCGCCGGAGGCCGAGGCGATGCCGGCTCCGCCTGCGCTCCCCGGGGCATCGCCACCCCCGGGCAGCGGCGATCCGAGCCATTGGACTTGCGTGCGGCCGGGCGCGTCGACGACGGCGAGCTGCGCGGTCGGCCAGCCGCGACGCTGCCCGTCGACGTCGATGCGCAGCGGCTCGTCGCGGAACGCGGCGTTGCGGGACAGGACCGGCGGGGAGAGCAGCGTGAACTCCGCCGACGTCCTCACCCCACCCCACCCAGCGCCCGGACGCCCGGACCGATCACGTCGGCGTCACCGACGATGACGCCGGTGAACGCGGCGGGGGCGAAGAACCGCAGCGCCGCGGCGGCCACCTCCTCGGTGGTGACGGCCTCCAGCCGCGCCGGGTGCCCGCGCAACCAGTCGACGGTCAGGCCGTCGGCGGCGAGCGTGCTGAGCATGCCCGCCAGACCGCCCTGGCTGTCCAGGGAGATCAGCAGCGAGCCGACGGCGTAGGCGCGCGCGGCGTCGACCTCGACGGCGGTCGGCGGCACGGCCGTCAGCCGGCCCAGTTCGTAGCGCGTCTCCAGCAGGGCGGGCGCGGTGACGTCGCTCGCGACGTCGGTCTCGACCCCGAGCACAGCACCCCCGGGGACGAACTCGGGGCCCGAGTGGGCGCCGTAGGTGTAGCCCTTGTCCTCACGCAGGTTCTCCATCCAGCGCGAGGAGAAGTAGCCGCCGAACACCAGGTTGGTCAGCTGTAGCGCCGCGTAGCCGGGGTCGGTGCGGGGCAGCGCCGGCGCGGTGAGGCGCAGCTGCGACTGCACCGATCCCGGCCGGTGCACCAACTCCAGGTCCCCCGCGACGAGCGCGGGCGGCGCCTCCAGCTCACGCGCGGTGTGCGTGGACGTCCATCCCGCCAGCTGCTTGTCGACCTGCGCGATCGCCGCGTCCGGGTCGAGGTCGCCGACGAGGGTGAGAATCGCTCCGCGCGGCACCAGAGATGCCGCCTGCAGCGCCCGCACCTGATCGGCGGTGACGGCCGCGACCTCGTCGACCGTCGGCATCTCGCGGGTGATCGGGTGGTCGCCGAACCGCTTGCGCTGCAACGCCTCCCGCGCGATCGTGCTCGGCTGCGCGCGGGCCACGGTGATCCGTTCGACGAGGCGCTCGCGCTCGCGGGCCACCTCGGCATCGGGGTGGGTGGCCGCGGTGAGGACATCCGCGAGCACCGTGAGGATCTCGCCGAGGCCCTCGGCCAACCCGGACCCGCCGATCTGCAGCCGTTCCGGATCGACGCCGACCCCCAGGTCCGCGCCCACAGCGGCCAACTCGTCGTCCATCGTGACGCGGTCGCGGGTGGGGGTGCCGGTGAGCAGGGTCGAGGAGAGCAGCTCGGCGACCGCGGGGTGCGTCGGGTCGGAACCCGCGAACGGCACCCGCAGCCGCAGCTCCACCATCGGCACGCCGGGCCGGTGGGCGGCGAGCACTCGCAGCCCGTTGTCGAGGGTGACGTCGACGACGTCGGGCAGCGGCACCACGCGCGTCGGGCCCAGTGGCGGCAGCTCCCGCGGGCCGGTGGGGGTCCGGCCGATCTCCTCGGCGGTGCGGGTCATCGGAGCCCTCCGGGGTTCGCGGGTGGAAAGCGGGGCAGGAACGCTGCCATCGGGATCGGGCCGAGCCGCGCACGGGCGGCGGAGCCGCTCACGTGGGTTCGACCAGCAGGACGCCGCGCCCGGCGGAGCGGAGGCCGGCTGCGGCGGCCCGGACCTGCTCCGGGGTGACGGCGGCAAGCCGGTCGGGCAGCTCGGCGCTGATCTCGGCACGCCCGTAGAGCAGCTCGCGGGCGCCGAGGCCGAGCATGCGGTACGTCACGCGGTCGTTCTCCTGATGCAGCGACGCCGACCAGCGGGCCACCTGGCGCGAGAGCTCGTCGGTGGTCGGACCGGACGCGGCGAGCTTGTCGAGCTCCTCGTCGACAGCGCTGAGCACCCGGTCGGGGTCGACGGTCGCGGGATGCACGGCGGTGATCGTGAACGTGTCGGGGTCGCGGGCGTCGAGCGGGCCCATCAGTCCCGCGCTCGCGGAGACGTCGGTGACCAGGCCGTCGACGTGCACCAGCCGGCGTTGCAGGCGGGCCGCCTCGCCGTCGCCGAGCACCGAGCCGAGCAGGGCGTAGCCGAGGTAGGCCTCGAGGTCGGTGGCCGGGTCGGGCATGCGATACCCGAGCGCCAGCGCGGGCAGCGGGGCGTGGGCGTCGGGCACGGCCCGGCGGCGCTCGGTGCCGGGCACGGGCTCGGCGAACGAGGGGCGGGCCGGAGTCGGGCGGGCGGGGATGTCGCCGAAGTGCTTTTCCACCAGCGCGAGCGTCTCGTCGACGTCGAGGTAGCCGGCGACGGTGACCTGCGCGTTGCCCGGCGCGTAGAACGTATCGAAGAACGACGCCGCATCCGTCAACGTGGCCTGCTCCAGCTCGGAGAAGTCTCCGTAGCCGTTGTGGGCGTTGGGGAAGGTGTCGTAAAGCACAGGCGGCAGCAGAATCCACGGGAACCCGCCGTAGGGCCGGTTCAGGACGTTGAGCCGGATCTCCTCCTTGACGACGTCGACCTGGTTGCGCAGGTTCTCGACCGTCAGGTTCGGCGCGCGCAGCCTGTCGGCCTCCAGGAACAGCGCCCGCTCCAGCGCCGCGGCGGGCAGCACCTCGAAGTAGTCGGTGTAGTCCTGGTGCGTGGAGCCGTTGAACACCCCGCCCGAGCTCTGCACGTGCCGGAAGTGCGCCAGCTTCTCCAGGCTCTCGCTGCCCTGGAACATCAGGTGCTCGAACAGGTGCGCGAAGCCGGTGCGCCCCTCGGGCTCGGACCGGAACCCGACGTCGACGTGCACGGCGACGCCGACGACGGGGGTGGCGGGGTCGGGGACGATCAGAACGCGGAGACCGTTGGCCAGGGTCGTCCGATGCAGTTCGGCGGGCACGCTCACGAATCTAGTCCGTGGCGACCCGGGCGGGCGCGTTCGGCAACATCAGTGCCCCCAGCAGCCAACCGATCAACGCGGCCACGATCGGCATGCCCGTCCAGAACTCGATGACGGCCGGCAGGTGCCCCACCTCGATCGACGCGGCGGCCGGATACACCACCCAGGTGACGAACGGGGTCGCCGCGGCGAACGCCCAGAACGCGGTGCGCCGTTCGCCGGTGGGGCGCAGGACACGGGCGAGCCCGTCGACCGCGACGCCGGCCACCACCGCCGAGGCGATGATCGCGGGGTTCCCGAAGCCGGTCAGCAGGAAGGAGATCAGCGCGGCCACGATGAACACGGTCGTCGCCGCCCCGGCCGGCAGACCCCAGCGGCGGGCCAGCAGCAGCAGCGGGGCGAGCAGCACCACCGTCGTCAACACGATGCGCACCGCGAGCATGTCGGCGCCGCCGTCG
>JAYSXW010000319.1:0-1301 GCA_043716935.1 Pseudonocardia sp. | reverse complement strand
GCGAGCTGTTCCACAGCAACCCGTCGCGTGCCTCCAGCAGGCCCAGGACGCAGTGGATCTGCAGGTCCCGGCAGGCGTCGACCAGCCGCGTCAGCTCCGGCCCGGGCACCGTGACGGCCGCGGCGACCGCCGATGCCCGGTCATCGAACATGTAGCCCGAGAGCGCGCACTCTGGGAAGATCACCAGGTCGCAGCCCAGCTCGTGCCCGCGACCGAGCTGCAGCAGCACCTCGTCGAGGTTCCCGGCCACGTCGCCGAGGCGGGGGGCTGTCTGGGCGAGCCCTATGCGCATGGTCCTCCTGCCGGGTCGTTGAAAAGGCGGTGGATCGGCCCGTTAGCTGCCGAGGGCCACCGAGGCCGGGTGCTGGCGAGCGAAGTCCTCGGCAATGTCGATGCGGCGCATGATGGCCACGTCGTCGAACGACTGCGCGTACTCGATGAAGCGCGCCAGACCGTCGGAGCGGGCGGGGTTGCCGCTGATCCGCGGGTGGATGCCGACGGACATCATGCGGCCGGCGTCGTCCCCGTCATTGCGCAGTCGGTCCAGGCAGGCGGAGGCGGTGCGGACGAAGTCATCCGGGCTGCCGTAACCGGTACCCACGATGTAGCGGGCATCGTTGACGACGAGGGAGTACGGGACGACCAGGTGCGCGCGCCCGGAGATGCGGGTCCAGTAGGGAAGATCGTCGCTGTAGTTGTCCGAGTCGTACACGAAGCCCCCCTCCTCCACCACCAACTCGCGGGTGTTGACGCTCATCTCGCGGCAGTACCACCCGGTGGGGCGGCTCCCGGTGGTCTTCGCGATGGATTCGATGGCGAGCCGGATCGCCTCGCGCTCCTCGTCCCGGTTCATCTCGAAGTGGTTGCTCCACCGGAATCCGTGACCGGCAGCTTCGTCGCCGCGTTGCGCCAGCTTGGCGGCGACCGCGGGGTTGCGCTCGAGAGCGACGGCGGCGGCGAAGAAGGTGAGGGGGACGCCGGCACTGTCGAAGATGCGAAAGAGCCGCCAGATGCCGGCCCTGGAGCCGTATTCGTACATCGACTCGACGGCGAGGTCGCGTTGGCCCTCGACGGCAAAGGGTAGCTCGTAGAGGCCGTCGTTCTCGTCGTCGCGCATCGCGTAGGTCTTCTCGGAGCCCTCCTCGTAGTTGATGACGAACTGCACGGCGACTTTTGCGTCCTTTTGCCACCGCACCATGGGTGGATGCTCCCCGTAGCCCACGAGCTCGCGGGGCGGTCCGGCGACCGCGGAGTCGGTGCGCCGGAGGAACGGGTTGTCGCTCATGGGTTCTCCTGTGCGG
>JAYSXW010000318.1:0-11815 GCA_043716935.1 Pseudonocardia sp. | reverse complement strand
TACCGAGGTCTCGCACCCAACCCGGTCATCTGCCCGTCCTCGGCGTGTCGCCGCCGCCCAGCACCGCTACTGGGAAAGGCTCACTGCGAGCCGGATCTACCCCGGTTCCACGAAGCCCGCGGTCGACTCGCTCGACCTGGAGGTCGCCGACGGCGAGTTCCTCGTCCTGGTCGGCCCGTCGGGCTGTGGCAAGTCCACCTCCCTGCGGATGCTCGCGGGGCTCGAGGACATCGACAAGGGATCGATCCTCATCGGGGGTCGTGACGTCACGCGGGTCCCCCCGAAGGACCGTGACATCGCGATGGTCTTCCAGAACTACGCGCTCTACCCCCACATGACCGTCGCCGACAACATGGGCTTCGCGCTCAAGATCGCCGGCGTGCCGAAGGCGGACATCGCGAAGCGGGTGGGCGAGGCCGCGAAGATCCTCGACCTCGAGGGCTACCTCGACCGTCGTCCCAAGGCGCTCTCGGGCGGGCAGCGCCAGCGCGTCGCGATGGGACGCGCGATCGTCCGCCAGCCGCAGGTGTTCTGCATGGACGAGCCGCTGTCCAACCTCGATGCCAAGCTGCGCGTCTCCACCCGCACCCAGATCGCCTCGCTGCAGCGTCGCCTGGGCATCACCACCGTCTACGTCACCCACGACCAGGTCGAGGCCATGACGATGGGCGACCGCGTGGCCGTGCTGAAGGACGGCATCCTGCAACAGGTCGACGCGCCGAGAGCGATGTACGACAAGCCCCGCAACGTCTTCGTGGCGGGATTCATCGGCTCACCGGCGATGAACCTGCTCCCGATCGACCTCGACGGCGACGTCCTGCACTTCGGCGGGGCCGACGTGCGGGTGCCACGGACGACGGTCGACAAGGTCGGGCAGACCCGCTCGGTCATGGTGGGCGTGCGGCCCGAGGACATGGAGATCGCACCCGACGGCGCGGGCCTCGCCACCGAGGTGGAGGTGGTCGAGGAACTCGGTGCCGACGCCTTCGTCTACGGCAGCGCGGACATCGGGGGCGAGCGGCGCGCGGTGATCGCCCGCGTCGGCGGGCGCACGCCGCCGTCCAAGGGGTCGATCATGCACCTCGTGCCGCGCGAGGGATCGCTGCACATGTTCGCCGGCGAGAGCGGGGAGCGGATCGAGCTCTAGCTCACCAGGGTGCCGCTGCTCGTGGTGCCGCCCACCACGGCGGTGGGCAGCCTCGCGCGCAGTTGCACCCGGCCCTCGACTATCTCCGCCGACGGCCGCAGGCCGGCCCGGCGCAGCAACCGGGTGACGCCCACGTTTTCTACGCGGGCCAGCCCGGTCAGCTCGTGGGCTCCGGTCGCCGCGGCGAGGTCGGCGCTCCGGCGCAGCAGGGCAGTGCCCAGTCCGCGACCCTGCCAGGCGTCCTCCACGAGCACGGCACACGATGTGGCGCCGTCGCCGTGGTGGAGGTTGGCCAGGCCGACGGCGCTACCGCCGTCCGCGGTGACGGCCAGGAAGGCGCAGGTATCCGGGCGTTGGCCGAGCAGCCCGTCGACCTCGTCGGGTTCCAGCCGTGGGGCCGGATCGAGGAAGCGCGCTCGACGCACCGCGGGGGAGCACCGGGCGTGCAGGGCGGCCACCAGCGGGGCGTCGGAGGCACCCGCGAGCCGCATCTGCACCTGCGAGCCGTCGCGCAACTGCAGGATGCGGTCTGGGCCTTCCGCCGGTGCCGCGACCCGCATCCCGAGCTGGGTGGCCAGCTCCAGCAGGGCCGCGGCGCGGGAGATCTCCGTGGCGGTGAACGGCCAGCCGCGCCCTAGCCGCAGCTGCTGCGCACCCACACGCAGGGTGTGGGTGTTACCACCCGGGTCGGCCGCGGCGGGGTCGACGAGTCGGGCCCGCAGCATCGTGGCGACCGCACGAGGGGCGCTACCGGGGTCGGCCGCGACCATCCGGGCCAGCGCGAGGGCGGTGGTCGCCGGGTCCGAGAGCTCCGTGGCGTCGGCGCGAACCAGCAGCGTGCACGGGATCGCGGCCCGCTCGATGGCCTCGACCATGGCGGCGGGATCGACGGTGTCCGGGACCTTGACCAGCAGCTCATCGGTGACCGAGCCGTCGTCAGCCGGTTCCCCGACCACGTGCAGCGAGATGATGTTGCAGCCCGCGCCCCCGACCGCGCTGGCCAGCTCGCCCAACCGGCCGGGCCGGTCCTCCAGCTCCACGTGCACACGCCAGAGCGCCACGCGCTGCACCTCCTCGGGGACTCGCCCTCCAGCGTTCCCCCATGATGTTTCCGGGAGGTCAACGAACAGTGACAGCACAGGCTCCGAGCGATACATTGTGCACAACACTTCCTGTCCCGAAGGGAAACGACATGGCGGAAGCTCTCTACACGGCGCAGGCGACCTCGTCCGGCGGTGGCCGCGACGGGCACGTGGCTAGCTCCGACAAGATCATCGACCAGGACGTCAAGATGCCGCCGGCCCTCGGCGGCCCCGGGGGAGCCACCAACCCCGAGCAGCTGTTCGCGGCGGCATACGCCACCTGTTTCCACGGCGCCATGCGCCTGGTGGCGAAGAACAAGGGCGTCACGGTCCCCGACGACGCCACCATCGGCGCCTCGGTCAGCCTCGCCCCCGACGACACCAGCTTCGCCATCAGCGCCGTCATCACCGCCCACCTCCCCGGCCTCGACCAGGCCCAGGCCGACGAGCTCGTCGAGGGTGCACACCAGGTGTGCCCGTACTCGAAGGCCACCCGCGGCAACATCGGCGTGACCCTGAAGGCCACGGTCTAGTCTCCGCCGGCACTCCCGCCCCCCACCTTGCAGCAAAGCCACTTTCACGCAATCTCCTGGCATGAAAGTGGCTCTGCTGCAATCGGGGGGAGAGGCGGCGATGGGGAGGGGGCGGCGGGGATGGGGCGGCGGGGCGGGCGGGGCCGGAGGGGAGGCCGGTCAGCTCAGGGCGCGGCGGGCGAAGGAGATCTCGGTGGCCACGTGCCGCAGGGTCTGCTCCACCACCAGGCTGCCGTGGCCGGCGTCGAAGCGGCTCACCTCGTAGGTGAGGTCGCCGCGGGCGGCCAGCGCGTCGAGGTAGTTGTCGACCTGCCGGATCGGACAGCGGGGGTCGTTCTCCCCGGCCAGGACGAGCACCGGCGCGCGTACGGCGTCGACGTAGGTCAGCGGGGACGACTCCCGATAGGCCTCGGGCCTGTCCTGCGGCGATCCGCCGAACAGCGCCCGGTCGAACGCGCGCAGCTGCTCCATCTCGTCGGCGTAGGCGGTGACGTAGTCGGCCACCGGCACTCCGGCCAGGGCTGCGGCCCACCGCTCGGGCTGGGTACCGATGGCCAGCAGCGCCAGGTAACCGCCCCACGACCAGCCCTCGACGACGCAGCGCGCCGGGTCGAGCAGCCCGTCGGCGACGCAGCGGTCGAGGACCACCGCGACGTCCTCCAGCTCGGTCAGGCCCGGCCGGCCCTCGATCGCGTCGCGCCAGGAGGAGCCATAGCCGGTGGAGCCGCGGTAGTTGACCTCCACGACCACGAACCCGGCGTCCACCCAGGCCGCGCGCATCGCGGAGAAGCGGTCCTCGTCGGCCGAGTGCGGGCCGCCGTGCAGCGAGAACACCGCGCGGCCGTCGGCGTCGGCGGGTCGGGTGATCAGCGCGTGGACCGGGCCGCCGGGGCCGTCGACCCACAGGTCCGCCACCGGCGACGAGCCCGGAGCCCGCTCGCCGGGCGGAGTCACGAGCACGCGGTCGGTGCCGTCGGGATGCAGTGCGTGGACGCTCGACGGCTCGGCGGCCGACGACGACGAGTACTCGACGGTGCCGTCGGGGCGGACGTCGGCGGAGCCGATGCAGCCCGGCGCCGTGGGGAGCTCTCTGAGCTCGCCGGACGTCAGGTCGTAGCAGTGCAGCCGGGTGCGGGCGGCGTGGGTGTGCAGGACGAGCAGCGCCGTCGCGTCGGGGGTGAAGCCGGCGTAGACCTCGCCGGGCAGGTCGAGGTGCAGCTCCGTCTCGGTGCCCGTGAGGACGTCGTGGACCAGCAGCTCTTCGCGGCCCCGGCGCTCGTGCAGCAGCAGCAGCCGACCGTCCCCGGGCAGCGGGGCGAACGCGATCGCGTGCAGCGCCCGGCCCGGCCCGTCGGACAGCTCGGCCAGCGTGGCACCGTCGGCGAGATGCACCACCCGCACGTCGGGATGGCGGGAGTCGCCGTGCTCGGAGTGCCCGATCGCGAGCAGCGTCTCGTCGTCGGAGAGCGCGCCGACGCCGGCGTCCTCGACGTGCCGGTAAACCACCTCGGCAGGCCCGTCGCCGCGCCGCAGCCAGATCGTCGTGCCGTCGTCGGTGGACGTCGCGACGGCCACCGACGTGCGGCCGACGTCCAGGCCGGCCGGGTAGCCGGCGGTGACGCCGGGCACCGCCTGGGCGGGCGCGACGCCGCCGGCGAACGGCTCGCACACCCAGCGGCCGAACTCGTCTCCGTCGGTGTCGTCGAACCACCAGATCGTCTCCCCGTCGGGAGGCAGCGCCGCCGAGTGGGTTCCGCTCTTGCGGTGGGTGACCTGCCGATGGGTGTCGGTGGCGCGGTCCCAGGCGTAGACCTCGGTGGTGCCGCTCGCGTTGGACGTGTACACCGAGCGGTCCGGTGCGTCGCGCGCCCACTGCGGCCGCGACATCCGTGGCGCGCTGAACCGCGCCCGCCAGCGCTGCTCGCGGGCGTCGTCGTCGAAGAGGCGGTCGGGTACCGGGGCAGCGGGGTGGGTCACGATCCGATCCTGCCGCACGCCGCGATCGACACCTCTCCGACCGGTGCCGTCGGTGTGCGGGCTCCGCGCCGAACGGACGTGTCGATGCGACGTCCGATGATTCTCGCCCCATTTCAGCGGATGCTCCACCGCAATCCGGAAGAAGCACCTTCTCTCATGTCGACCACTGTCGAGCGGCTTCGCCGGGCGACGGCGCATCAGGTACACGGCCACCGCACGCACCCAGCTGGCGACGTCGCAGGATGGCGCCCTGCGTCCGCCCGACGCCCCGACCGGCAGGTGCGGATGATGATCGCCGCGAACGGGGATCGGCAGATGTTGCCGGTACCCACGAACAGCAGCCCGACCCGGTGAGCCGGGCCGGCGGTCCCGCCCGCCGGTGCACACGATCCGGTCGAGCGGGACCGCCCGGGGCCGGTGTGTCGAGCGGCGACCCGTACCGGCTGCGGACGGTCGGGAACAGCTTCGTCTGGCACGATGCAGCCCGTGGCTGACCCCGGGTCCTTCGACGCCCAGCCGGCCGACGTCTCGCCGGAGGCCCAGCCGGCCGACGTCTCGCCGGAGGCCCGGGCGGACGCTGCGGTACCGACGACCCCGGAACCGCCGAGGATCGAGCGGCCCCCCCTGCACCCGCTGTTGGGGTTCGCCGCACTCGTGATCGGCGTCGCCGGCCTACGGGCCTTCGGCGAGCTGCTCGGGCCGCTGTTCGTGGCGATCGTGCTGGTGGTGACGGTGACGCCGATCAGCACGGCGCTGCGGCGACGCCGGTTCCCCGGCTGGCTGGGCATGCTGGCGACGCTCGTGGCCGCCTACGCCGTCGTCCTCGCCCTGGCCGGTTCGCTGTTCTACGCGGTGTCCGAGTTCGCCCGGGTGCTGCCCGGCTACGGTCCGCGGTTTGCGGTGCTGATCGCCGACGGCGGAGCGCTGCTGCAGACGTTCGGGGTGGGCCCGGAGCAGATCCGGGCCGCCGTCGCCCAGTTCGACATCGGCAGTGCCGTCGGGTTCCTCCAAGGCCTGCTGGGCAGCCTGACCGGGTTCCTGTCGGCCGCCGTGCTGGTGCTGTCGGTACTGCTGTTCATGACGATCGACGCGGCGACCTTCCCGGCCCGGCTGCGCGCCGTCGGCCGCTCCCGCCCGGGGGTCGTCACCGCATTGACGGAGTTCTCCCACGGCACGCGCCGCTTCCTGGCCGTTGCGACGATCTTCGGCCTGGTCGTCGCGGCGGCGGACGTCGCTGTGCTGTGGGTCCTCGGTGTTCCACTGGCGCTGCTGTTCGGACTGCTGTCGCTGATCGCGAACTACATCCCGAACATCGGGTTCCTGATCGCCCTCGTGCCGCCCGCCCTGCTGGCCCTGCTCGAAGGCGGGCCGCAGCTCATGCTGGCCGTCGTCTTCCCGTTCCTGATCATCAACGTGGTGGTGCAGACGATCGTCCAACCGCGTTTCGTGGGCGACGCCGTCGGCCTGTCGGTGACGGTGACGTTCCTGGCCCTCGTGTTCTGGGGCTGGGTGATCGGGCCGCTCGGAGCGCTGCTCGCGATCCCGCTCACGTTGCTGGCCAAGGCCCTGCTGGTGGACGCCGACCCGCGCCTGCGGTGGATGAACGCGCTGATCTCCGACCGCAACGATCCGTGACGATCCTCCGCTCGGTCTCGCTGTTCCTGCTCGCCGCGCTGGCCGAGATCGGTGGTGCGTGGCTGGTGTGGCAGGGCGTGCGCGGGCAGCGGGGGCTGCTGTGGATCGCCGCCGGGGTGCTCGCCCTGGGCGCGTACGGATTCGTGGTGACCTTGCAGCCGGAGTCGAACTTCGGGCGCATCCTCGCCGCATACGGGGGTGTCTTCGTGGCGGGATCGCTGGCGTGGGGGGTGGTCGTCGACGGCTTCCGCCCCGACCGGTTCGACTACCTCGGCACCGGCCTGTGCCTCGTCGGCGTCGCCGTCATCATCTATGCGCGGGAGCTCACCAGCTGAGCTCGCGGCAGCCCGTCCGCGTGCCCGGAGGTTCTACCTGTGTCGTGATGTGCGCAACCTGGTGACGCTCGGTGAGCAGATCCTGCACGGCGGACAGCACTCCGGCCGGGTCGCACGCCGCGTCGACGCTCAGGTGGGCCGAGCCGACCTCCATGCCCGAGGTCAGCGTCCAGACGTGCACGTCGTGGGCGTCCCGAACCCCGGGCAGGGCCGCGAGCTCCGACCGCACCGCGGTGACGTCGACGTGTGCGGGGGCCGCCTGCACCAGGATCCGGACCGCCTGGCGGCCCAGCGTGAACGTCCGCGGCAGCACGAACAGGCCGATCGCGATGGCGACGAGCGGGTCGGCGTAGCGCCAGCCGAACGCCAGCGTCACCGCGCCCGCGAGCAGCACCCCGACCGAGCCGAGCATGGTCGGCCAGCACCTCCAGGTATGCCCCCCACAGGTTGAGGCTCTCCCGCGCCCCTGCGCGGATCAGCGGGAACACGGCCACGTTGGCGGCCAGCCCGGCGCCGCCGTGATCATCAACGGGACTCCTGGCACCGCGGGCGGGTCGGCGAACCGCGCCACGGCCTCGATCAACACCCAGACGGCGACGCCGAACAGCAGCACGGCATTGGCCAGCGCGGCGGACACCTCCGCGGTAGAGGCCCAACGTGCGGGTGTCGGTGCTGCCGGACCCGCGGGCCGGCGGCGAGCTGGGCCCAGACCTTGTCGGCGGGCGCGGCGACGATTCCACCGGCGTAAGGGGCGCGGCCCGGTTCCTCCACGGTGGTCGGGTGTCGGGCACAGCCCCACAGCAGCGGTGAGAGTAGGCGGCCCGAAGCGCGCCGAGCAAGGCGCTCGAGACGCGGTTGAGCGAGCGTTGAACATGCGTTGGGGCTTGTGTGATTCGGGTCACCTACGCCGCGTGCACTACTGGGTCGGGTTCGACCTCGACCACCGCGCCCGCACCGCCATCGCCCAGATCCACGAGGACGACCGGCAGCACGTGTGGGACCGTGCCGGCACCCCTCGCGACCTGGACGGCGAGGACGGCGCCGGGGTCGTGGAGCTGACCGGGCTGCTACGCACCAGCCACGGCGGCGACAACCTGGAGAACTGGCCGACCGACATGCGGATCCTGTGCCGCCGCGAACGCCCCTCGGCCGGGGCGCAGCTGTGCGCGCTGGAAGAAGCCGACGGGTGGCGCTACCAACTCGTGGCCACCAACACCGGCGGCTGGCAGCTGGACTTCCTCGAAGCGCGGCACCGCGCGCACGCCTGCGTCGAGGACCGCGTCCGCACCGGCAAGGCCACCGGCCTGGACCACCCGCCTTCCACCAGCATGGCGATCAACGCCGCCTGGTGTGTCGCCGCGATGATCGCCACCGACCTGCTGCGCTGGTTCGCCCTGCTCTGCCTCGCTCCGGCCTTCCGCGATGCCGAGCCGAAGACGCTGCGCTACCGGCTGCTGCACACCGCCGCCCGGATCGTCCGCGGCCAACGCAAACACAAAATCAAAATCCCGGAGACCTGGCCCTGGGCCTGCGAGCTGGCGGCCGCGTTCGTCCTCGCGTTCGCCCTCACCCCGACCTGACCGGCGGCCCCCGACCACCCGACCCCAACCCGGGGAACCCCGCCCGACCCGTGGAACCGGCGCCACCAACACGACCGTCGGCCACCCGGCCATGACCACCACCCCAACCAGAGACCAACAACAGAGGTGAAGATCACCCACGACGGGCGCCGAGGCGGACCTACACACCCGATGAATGATCAAGGCCGGTGACGATTCGCCAGATGGTGGCCTTCGACGGTGGATCGGAGCGTCGGCTGTAGAGCTGGGCGAGCAACTCGGCGGGGACGTCACCGGCCCACCCGGCGATCGCGGTGAACGAGACCACACCCGCGCGAACCGTTGCAGCAGGTCAGAGCACACACGCGCCGGAGCGGGGAGGCCGATGTCGATGGCCGCGCCCGACGCGGCCGCACCAAGCCCAATGGCCTTGCGTTAGGGCGGTCAAACGAGTGATCCACCTGAGCGTTTCCGCTGGTAGAAGCCGTGCTGGTGGGCTTAACGCAAGGCCATTGGCACCAAGCCCGGCGAATCCGGACCCGGCGATGGCAGGATGAAGTAGCAACGGAGCTCCAGCGGCGAGAAGTTTGTGAGAGGACTCCTCCTGCTACCGGAGCTCCGTCGCCCATCCCGCCGTGACACGCCGAAGATCACCGGGCGGTCCGCAGGTGATCACGACCGCGCGCTCAGCGCATGCTCACCACCATACTCGATCTTGAAACGCCCGTGACCCCCGCACCGACGCGCGACCAGCGACCACACCCTTGTCCAACAAGAGCCGCATATTGGGCCACCGTGCCTGCCCTCGGTCGACTTGACGCTCGTGGCGGTCCCAGCCATAGTTATCGGGTGAGTTTTTCTTCGCCTGCACGCGGCCGTCTTGGCGTCGACGTTTGCTTTCGGTCGTGATGGGCCTCCTTTCAGATACGGAGCCCGTGGATCCGTTCTATCAAGTGGGCGCCCTCGACTTGGTGGGCAACCATGGCGACGTCATCCGTGTGCGCACGATGTCGGGACCTGCCGCGTTGGAGTCCGCCGCAGTTTGCGAGCTTGTGATTTATCAGTCCACGCGCGTGTTTGATGGAGCGCCGATAGGTGTCTCGGGAATCATTGCAATACCCAAGGGAAACCCGCCAGCGGGTGGTTGGCCTGTCGTGAGTTGGTCGCACGGGACCGTCGGTGTTGCAGATCGCGGTGCTCCTTCGATGGACTCGGAAGAGCTGGCAGACATTGGTGACCCGACCGACCCGCCCATGACCGTTCACCGCAAGATCAATGCGGCCCCTCACCGGCTGTTGAACGAGTTCCTCAACCGGGGCTGGGTCGTCGTTATGACCGACTATGAGGGGCTGGGTACTCGCGGCCCGCACCCCTATCTCTTTGGGGCCTCGGAAGCGCGCGGGGTGCTGGACATCGTCCGAGCAGCTCGCACCCTACACAATCGCGACAGTGTGACTGGGCAAGAAATAATCTCTCGACGTTTCGTGATCGTCGGTCACTCGCAAGGCGGGCAGGCTGCGTTGTTCGCCGCGCACCTAGCCCAAACCTGGACAGCGGATCTTACGCTTCTTGCTGTCGCCGCGATCGCGCCAGCGTCTGCGCAAGAGCGCCTTCTCCTGCTGTCTCTGTTGCCAGCCGGGCCCGACCTGGCGTTCTTGCCGCTTGCCATCGTCGGCGCCCTTGCCTCTGACCCTAACCTGGCTACTGAGCTGGAACAAAAAGTCTTCACGCCGCTCGGACTTCAGCTCTTCAAAGACACAATTGACGTGCAAACCCGAGTCGAGTTGAGTGAGTCCAACTCCTGGGCTGCCTTACCTGGGCGCAAGTACTTCCGCGTCCTCTCCCGCAAACCGAGGCTGACTGCCGCACTGAGACGGATGCACCCAGATCTGGAAATTCCGGTGCCCATCCGGATATCCCAGGCTGTCGACGATCGTAGAGTGCCAGCGGCTGCGACCAAAAGACTATGGAAGCAGTTGAAGCGAAGAAATCAGACCGTCACGGTCGAGTGGGTCGAGTATGATCAAGTTTCGCCAGCGGTCCAGGCCGGTCTTGGTGATCACTTCGGAATCCTGATCAGCGACGCTGTGCCGCTCGCTGATTGGCTGGGGCATAAGTTCGCCACCGCTACAGGAACGGGTGAAATGGCGCACCCACTCGGTACATGCACCAGTCGAGGCCCTAAGCCGCAGGGGAATTGCTCATCGTGAAGTATCTGGAGAATTGAGTGCACCGTTGACCAAGCTCGTTGCAGTAATCCGCCTCGTGGCCGTCACGCTCGGGGTCGTGGCCATAGTTGCGACTTTCGCTGACACCGCCAGCAGGACGTCCATCAACCCGTTCAACTTTTTCGGTTTTTTCACTATGCAGAGTAACATCATCTGGCTCATAGTGATCGCAATCACGGGAATCGTCGCATTGCAGGGAACGAAACAGCCAAGTTTGCTCCCCCTCGCCCGCGGCTGTGCAACGGCGTACATGATTCTCGTCGGTGTTATTTACAATGCACTTCTCGCTGGCCAAGAAGGCGGCGTGGCCCTCGAGTGGGCAAACAATGTCGTTCACATCATTCTTCCCATCTACGCCTTGCTCGACTGGATCCTCTTCGCCGACCGCCCGCCGCTGGCGTGGAGGCACCTCTGGGTCTCGCTCGTCTACCCGATGGTGTGGGTAGTTGTCGTGCTCATCCGGGGAGCCACCGATGGGTGGGTTCCTTACCCTTTCTTCAATCCCGCCACCGGATATGGACTCGTGTTCGCCTACGCGCTGGCTATTGCAGTGCTGACCGTCATCACCGCCGCCATCGTCTGGGCTCTCAGCCGACTGAGACTTGTGAAACTTGAGGCCAAGGGGTCAGGCCTGGTGATGCCCTGAGCCTCGATCCACCGACGAATGTGGGTGTTGATCGTGTCATGACAGGGCAGACGCCCTCTGACCTGGGATGATGGTGTTTGCGATGACCCCGTCCACCCAGACCGAAGGGCATCTGCGGGATGCGATGGTTGCACAGCGCGAGGGACACCTCCGCGCAATTTGATGACCCGAATCTGGTGTCGTGCGCCGGGCTGGTGCCGGTGATGCGCCTGGCGCGGGACTGCGACCTGGCCGGCCTGGTCGCCGGGCAGCTGAAGGTGAGCGTCGCGGTCGGCGCGAACGCGCACCTGAAGATCCCCGGGATCGTGGCCGGCATGCTGGCCGGGGCGGACTCCATCGACGACCTCGACGTCCTGCGCCACGGCGGGATGGGTGGGCTGTTCGGCGGGGTCCGGGCACCCTCCACGCTCGGGTCGATCAAGACTCGGGACCGCGGCTTCTCCGGTGGGGAGTTGCTGGTCGGGATGGCGGCGGGCGCAGCTGACCGGGGAGGACTTCCTGGTCGGGCTGGACCGGCAACGTGCTGATGCCGCCGGGCAGGTGCTCGCCCCGGTGGCCGGGTTGAGTTCCACGGCCGCGGCCGGACCGGCGTGCAGGTTCACCGACGGGCAGTGGCACGCGGTGGAGACGGGGACCCGCGACATCAGCGCCGCGATGCTCGCCGCGTTGCCCG
>JAYSXW010000317.1:0-3893 GCA_043716935.1 Pseudonocardia sp. | reverse complement strand
GGCGTTCGCGCACTGGGCCTGGACTACTGCTTGCTGGCAGTGAAGATGGTACGAGCCGTGTAAAGGGAGATCTTTACGCACGGTTCTGTGAGGGCCGGGGGGTGAGATCCCCTCCGGCTACTCGGCACCTGGTTGGTCAGCGTATGACACGTCGTCGGTCGGCGGTGGGCCTCCGGTCGGTTGCGTTGTCGTCAGGCGGGTGTTGTAAGGCGGGCATCCAGGGTTGGCCGGTCAGCGCGTCGCGCAGCGTGGTGATCTTGCCGTGGCCGTGTTTGGCGGCGGTGGAGAGGTAGCCGAGGATGGTGTAGCGGTCCTGGGTGCGTTCCTCGCTGGTCAGCCGACCGGAGATCTTCTGTTGGATCTTGGAGGGTCGTAGGTCGCGTTCGGCCTGGTTCGAGGTGGGCGGCACCTGCAGGTCGTCGACGAAGCGCAGCACGTCGCCCTCGCGGTCGCGCAGGACTTCCAGCAGCAGCCGGGCCTTGCGTTCCCTGGGGCGGGTGCCGTGGCTGGTGGTGTCGGACAGCCCGACCGCTCGTCGGTTGCGCAGCCGGCGCGACAGCTTCTCACCGACCTCGGTGGGGATCGCGGGCAGGCCGTGTTCGCGGGCCTGGTTGGCTTCGTGGATCAGCTCGCGGAGCGCGTCGGCGATCTGGACCGGCCACACCGCGTCGGGATGGACCTGCGCGGCGTCGTCAAAATCCCGCAGCAGGTGCTGGGTGCAGAGTTGGTGGACCAGCGCGCCGAGGGTGGGGGAATCGTAGTTCTGTCAGCGGTCGTGCACGATCACCGACCCGGACGCGGCCAGCTCGGCCACGACCGACGACTTGAACGTCTCCAGGGACCGGTCGCCGAGCAGGTAGTGGGTGCAGAGCTCGGTGCAGGCCACCAGCAGGTACCGCTCCGCCTTCTTCTTCCCGGTGTTCGGTCGCTTGGGGCCCACCCGCAGCGGGGTCTCGTCGCAGCGGGGTCTCGTCGCAGCACACCGCATACGCCGAAGTGATCAGCGCGGCGATCCGCTGGTGAACCTCGTCGAGCAACCCGGCCGTCCGGTTGATCATGCCGTGCACGAACCCGACCGACGGGGCCGTCCCGGTCAGCGACTCCAACAACGCCACGACCCGGTGCGCGGGAACGAAGTGCATCACCATCAGATAGACCGCGAACGCGGCCAGGTTGGGGCCGTACCCGACCGGGCCGCAGCGGGGCCCCGTCGGTCCGGGCAGCGGTGTGGCGCCTGCCGCAGCCGCACACGACCTGGTGCTGGTGGTACTGGTCGGCCTGGATCAGGTACGCCCAGCTCAGCAGGTTGTTGGCGAAGGTGCCGGGGCGCACGATCGCCCAGCCGTCGGTGTGGGCCGCGACGTCGCGCTCGACCGCCAGGTGGTGCAGGGTGCTGGCGGACCGGTGGTCGCGCGGGTGCTCCAGCGCGGCTGCGAGCGACGACATTGACGACGAAGTGCCCGATACCGGCCCGAACGGCGCCGTCCACGACGACTGCGACGCCGCAGGCGGCCGGGAAAACCACCGCCGCCTCCACGTCGTGGAACACCTCCGGGGTCAGGGTCGCCGGGTCCGCGAGGTCCGCGGTGACGACGTGCACCTGTTCCGGCAGGCCGGTCCCGGCGCCGCGGTCAGGGCCCGGACGAGCCGTCCCGCAGCGAGCAGGCCCGCGACGACGTGCCGGCCAACCGCTCCGGTCGCGCCTGTGACCAGGACTGTCATCTGTTGCTCCTCTCTCGGTGCCGGCCGCGCCGGCCGTGCCGGCTGGTCCGGACGAGGGTGGCGGTCCATCAGGTCCGGAGCTGTCCTGATGGTGGGGGCATCAGGTGTGTCCAATGACAGCACGACGACCCGGGTACCGCGTCGGCTACTGCGTGGATGCCGACCGCGGCAGCCTCGGGGGCCAGCAGCTCAGTTTTGTGAACCGGACGGAGCACGCGGCCTCACACAATCTGGCCACCCGACCCGGTGGGGTCTTCTAGCCGCAGCAGCCGCCCCCGCAGCAACCGCCGCCCGCCCGGGCCGGTGCGGGCGTCCCACCGGTGCCGGCCAGTCCACCGACCGCGACGGTGGTGAGGAGCTTGACCGTGTCGACGTGGCCGTCCGGGCACGGCGCCGGTTGGCCCGAGGCGCTCATCGGACGCGTGACCTCGAAGGTGGAGGCGCAGTCGCGGCAGCGGAAGTCGTAGCGGGGCACCACAGCAGGGTAGCCCGACGGGGCGGATCGTCCCAGGTGCCGCCGGATCGGCGAGGCGCCGCGCCGCGCCGCGGACTCCCGCTGATGGATCGGCGAACCTTCGGGGTCGGGCGCCGACTCGCGCACGCTGGGGCCCCGACTCGCGGGGTCACGGCGCGGGTCGGGGGGGTGGGGTGCGCAGGAGGATGAGGGAGCGGGGGGGTTGGGTGAGGGTGGTGCCGCCGGGCAGGGGATCGGACGCCGTCGGGACGCCGTCGGGCCGGGAACTGTCGAGGACGGGGACGAACGGGCCGTCGGGGGGCAGGGTGGCGGCGAGCGGGTCGGGGCCCGCGTGCAGGAGCAGCAGCCACTCGCCGCGTAGTAGGCCCAGGCTGTGCAGGCCGCCGTCGTGCCAGTCGTGGCCACGCAGACGCCGGCCGGCGGGATGCCACCAGAGGATCTCGCCGTCGCGGTAGAACTGGTCACGGTGCAACGCCTCCGAGCCGTGCCGGATCGCCGTGACCCGCGCGGTGAAGGCCGCCATCGACGCGGCGGCGCCCGACGGTGTCCAGTCCACCCACGACGTCTCGTCGTCGAGGCAGTAGGCGTTGTTGTTGCCGAGCTGGGTGCGCCAGATCTCGTCGCCACCGAGCATCATGGGCGTGCCGGTGGAGAGCAGCAGCGTGCCCATCATCGCCCGCGCGGTGGCGAGCCGCAGCTCGGCGATCTCCGGCGAATCGGTCTCGCCCTCGACGCCGAAGTTCTGCGAGCGGTTGTCGTCGGTGCCGTCGCAGTTGTGTTCGCCGTTCGCGTCGTTGTGCTTGCGCTCGTAGGAGACGAGGTCGCGCAGCGTGAACCCGTCGTGGGCGGTGACGAAGTTGACCGACGCCCACGGCCGGCGTCCGTTGGACTTGTAGAGGTCCGAACTGCCGGTCAGTCGGGAGGCCACCTCGCCGATGCTGCCGTGGCCGCGCCAGAAGTCGCGCACGGCGTCGCGGTAGCGGTCGTTCCACTCCGACCACGCGACGCCGAAGCCACCGACCCGGTAGCCCTCGCCCGTGGCGTCCCACGGCTCGGCGATGAGCTTGATCCGCGACAGCACGGGGTCGGTCGAGATGGCCGTGAGCAGCGGTGCGGACGGGTCGAACGGGCCCGATCGCGGCCGTCCGAGCACGCTCGCGAGGTCGATCCGGAAGCCGTCGACGCCGAACGTGGTCGCCCAGTGCCGCATCGCGTCGCACACCAGGCGCAGCACGGTGGGGGAGCCCGAGTCGAGGGTGTTGCCGGTGCCGGTGATGTCGGCGTCGCGGCCGTTGCCGCCCAGTGAGTAGTAGGCCGGGGCGTCGAGGCCGCGGTAGGACAGCGTCGTCCCGCCGACGCCGCCCTCGGCGGTGTGGTTGGGCACGATGTCGAGGATCACCTCGATGCCGCCCGCGTGCAGGGCCGCCACCATCGCCGCGAACTCCTCGATCTCCGCTCCGGGCACGCTCGCGTAGCCGGCGTGCGGGGCGAGGAAGCCGAGCGTGGCGTAGCCCCAGTAGTTGGGCAGGCCGCGCCCCAGCAGGGGCGGTTCCTCGGCGATCGACGTGACGGGCAGCAGCTCCACGGCGGTGACGCCGGTACGGCGCAGGTGCTCGATCACGGCCGGATGAGCCAGGCCGAGGTAGGTGCCGCGCTGGTCCGGCGGCACCTCGGGATGGCACTTGGTGTACCCGCG
>JAYSXW010000316.1:0-3911 GCA_043716935.1 Pseudonocardia sp. | reverse complement strand
TGCTGCCGGACCGGACGCCGTGCCGGGGTGGTCGGTGGTCTGATCACCAAGATCCGACAGACACGGCCTAATCGAACAGTTCCGGCTCGTCGCGGCTGATCCGCTCCCAGACGGGCTGGAACTGGAACCAGCCGGCGAGCTCGTAGCCGACCTGGCTGCGCGTCAGCTCCGCCTCCTCGTGGGAGATCAGCCGCGGTGGGCGGCCGAGTCCGGCGGCGGCGGCGTACGCGTCGAGCTGGCAGCGGGCGGTGCGCTCCAGGGTGAGGAACCACCAGGCCGCGCTGTCGACGCTGGTGCCGACGGTCAGCATGCCGTGGTTGCGCAGGATCACGGCCTTGTGGTCGCCCAGGGCGACGCCGATGCGCCGGCCCTCCTCGCGGTCGAGCACCACCCCGGTGAACGTGTCGTGCAGGCCGACGTCCTGGTAGAACGCGCACGCGTCCTGTGTCAACGGTTCGACGCCCATCTCCAGGCTCGAGAGCGTCTTGCCGGCCGGGCCGTGCGCGTGGGCCGCGGCCAGCACATCGGGCCGGGCGGCGTGCACGGCGCAGTGGATCGCGACGGCAGCGCCGTTGACGGCCCGCTCCCCCTCGACGACCTCGCCGGCCTCGTCGACGCGCACCAGGTCGCTGCTGCGCATCATCGAGAAGTGGTGGCCGAAGGGGTTGACCCAGAACGTGTCGGGTTCCGCCGGGTCGCGCACGGTGATGTGGCCCGCGACTCCCTCGTCGAGCCCGGCACGGCTGAACATCCGGAAGGCCGCGGCGAGCCGGGCCTTTCGGTCGGCGCGCTCCTGCTGGACGGTCTCGTACGCCTGCGGGTGGGCCATGTACAACGTCCGGCCGGCCGCGCCGGCGGTGGCGGCGCCCGCGGGCGGCTGCTCCTGGGTGGTGGTCACGGATCTCCCTCGGTCGGCGACATCCCAGTGTGCACCCGCCGGCCGCCCGGGGCCGGCATCACCGGATGATCCAGACGATGACCGGGTCCCGGCAGGGCGGCAGTGGCTCTGCTGGTGGTAAGCGCCGGAGCCGCCAGGACCCGGGAGCCGCCGAGGACTGTCAGGAGTCGGGGTTGGCGTGTTTGCCATGACCGCAATCGCGAAGTTCGGCGTGACCGCCATCGACTGCCGGGAGCCCCGGCGGATCGCCGAGTTCTACAGTGCCGTCCTCGACGTACCGATCGTGCGCTCCGAGGACGACTGGGTGCAGCTCGCCCGGATCGCCGGGGCAGCGCTGGCGTTCCAGCTCGCACCCGACCACGAGCCGCCGGTGTGGCCGAGCGCCGAGCATCCTCAGCAGATGCACCTCGACCTCGACGTGCCCGATCTCGACGTGGCCGAGGAGCAGGTGCTCGCCCTCGGTGCGCGCAAGCACGAGCACCAGCCCGAGGAGACCTTCCGGGTGTTCCTCGATCCGGCGGGGCATCCCTTCTGCCTCTGCGCGTGTGACCCGAGCCGCACCGGGGTATCCCCCGCTCATGGCGACGGATGACAAGATCGACAACAAGGCCGAAGAGTTCAAGGGCAAGGCGAAGGAGGGCGTCGGTCGCGCCACCGGCGACGAGGAGCTGGAGGCCGAGGGTCACGGCGACCAGGCGTCGAGCAACCTCAAGCAGGCCGGCGAGAAGGTCAAGGACGTCTTCAAGAGCTGACGCCGGCCGCCGACGCGGTGCGGAGCCGTGCGCCCGCACCGCGTCGGCATCCGGTGAATCCCGGGGTCGGACTTTCGGGTGAGAGTTCCGGGTCAGGCATTACGTGACGCCGGCTCGGGCGCCGGGCCCGATCCGCCGAACCAGGGTGACGACCACGATCGTCGCCAGGCCGATCACCGCTGTTCCGGCCAGCAGGCTCTCGCCCGCACCAGATGCACCGAGCGCTGCGCCGATGAACGCCCAGACCGTGGTGGCGGCGTAGGACAGCAGCGCACGGGTCCACCAGATGATCGCTGCGGCCGTGGCTGTCGCCCCGGCGAGGATCGCGAGTTGGCCGAGCACGCCCGTGGTGCCGGTGATCGGTGCGCCGGATCCGGCGAACGCGGTGGTGAGGTTGACCCACACGGCGATCGACGTCCAGCCCGTGTAGAGCCCGAGCAGCCCCCACAGCAGGCCACTTCCCAGCCGTCCCCAACGCCGGATCTGCGACTCGGCGGCGAACGCCACCCGCATCGCCTGCAGCAGGCCGCCGAACATCACGGCGAAGATGACGACCGTGCTCCAGACGGGTTCGACGGCGGCGGCCACGATCCACGCGCTGAAGCCGGCGAACACCACGGCCAGCGGCGCAGCAATCCGCTCCCGCAGTTCAGGCCCGGGCCCGCGCGTCACGAGGGCCCAGATCGCGTAGGCGATCGAGAGCGCTTCGATCGCTCCCCAGATCGCGAAGGCGTAGCCCGATGGGACGATCGGCGGCTCTCCGGACCGGTCGGACACGGTGAAGCTGTTGGTGATCAGCAAGGACGAGGCCACTTGACCCACGGCGAGCACGAGGACGAGGACGGGCAGCCACGGACGGGCGGTCCGGATCGGTGTGGTCATCAGGAACTCTCTTCATCGTAGTTCTTCTCGACGATCGAGAGTATTCCGTGGGTTGCGGCGACATGGCAACCCGACGTCATGCCGGCAGCGGCCGCACCCGGCGGAGCCGGTCCCGGGCCTGCGCCGCCCGGGCCGCCCCGTCTCCCTCCAGCAGGGCCGCGGCGTCGTCCACCGCGGCACGGAGCCGGTCGCACTCCGTGGCTCGCTCGGCGAGCCGGGTGTGCACCGTCCACAGCTCGACGAACACCGTCACCTTGGATCGCAGCACCCAGGGATCGAACGGCTTGGTGATGTAGTCCACCGCGCCCGCCTGGTAGCTGCGGAACGCCAGGTGGGGGTCGTAGTCCACAGCGGTGAGGAACAGGATCGGGATGTGACGGGTGCGTTGGCGCTGCTTGACGTGCTCGGCGGTCTCGAAGCCGTCCATGCCGGGCATGTGGGCGTCGAGCAGGATCACCGCGTAGTCGTCGACGAGCAGGCGCTTGAGCGCGTCCTCCCCGCTGGTCACGGCCACCATCTCGATCGGGAGGCCCTCGAGGATGGCCTGCAGCGCCAGCAGGTTCTCCCGGCGGTCGTCCACCGCCAGTACCCGCGCCACGCCGGTCACGAGACCGCCCCGAGCGACGTCGTGAGACGCCCCGGGGATACCCACGCCGCCAGGTGCGCCATCAGCGTGTCCAGATCGACCGGCTTGGTGACGTACTCGGTGGCTCCCGCGGCGAGGCTCGACTCGCGGTCACCGGGCATCGCCTTGGCCGTCAGGAACACCACCGGCAGGTCGGCACCCCGTGGCAGGGCGCGGATGCGACGGGTCGTCTCGTTGCCGTCGAGGTCGGGCATCATCGCGTCCATCAACACCACGTCCACCTCGGGGTGCTGGGTGAGCAGCCGGATGCCGTCGGCCCCGTTGTCGGCGTAGAGCACCCGAAGCCCGTGCAGCTCCAGCGCGCTGGTCAGCGCGAACACGTTGCGGACGTCGTCGTCGACGATGAGGACGGTGGCGCCCGCCAACTCGGGCGGCGGTGCGCCGGCGCTCGTCGAGGTCAGGATCGCTCCCGTACGATCGGCGGGCGGCGCGTTCGGCGGCCGCACCCGCGCGTTCCCGGGCACGGCCGGCGGCCCGTCGGGCAGCAACAGCGTGAACAGTGAACCCTCCCCGAACCGGGACGACACCTCGATCCGGCCGCCGAGCAGGCGCGCCAGCTCCTTGGAGATCGACAGGCCGAGCCCGGTGCCCCCGAACTTGCGGCTGGTGGTGCCGTCAGCCTGCTGGAACGCCTCGAAGATCATTTCCAGCTTCCCGTCGGCGATACCGATGCCGGTGTCGCGGACGGCGAACTCGAGGACAGGACGGGCTGCGTCCGGGGTCGGCACGTCGT
>JAYSXW010000315.1:0-11900 GCA_043716935.1 Pseudonocardia sp. | reverse complement strand
GGGGTGTGAGCAGGCTCGACCGGGAGAACACGGTGGAGAGCGCCTTGGGGACCGCGCCCAGCCCCGTGTCGACGACGAGCGACACCTCCACCGGTCGGGACGGGAACGAGCGCGCCAGCTCCGCCACGAGCGAGGAGATGCGCGAGACCGGGCAGACGAGCTGTCCGACCATCCCGCCGTAGGGGCCGTCGCGGCCCGAGAGGTAGCGCGACACGACCGCGTCGATCCCGGGTGCGGTGTCGCGGGGCTGCAGCAGGCTCGTGTCGTCGACGAGCTGCGCGAAAAGCGGGGGAACGGCCCGGGGGCCTGCCGCCGTCGTCACGGGTACAGACGTTAATACGTGCCGCTGCCGGACACGTCACCGCCCGCCCGGGAACTCGACGGAGCGGCTCCGCTGACGTTCACCTCCAGCGATTTCGGCCCGCTGAGGCTGAACGGGGTGCCTCAGCTGACGGGAGTGCGCCCCACCCGGACCCGCTGCGTCACACGGTGCTCGGCGAAGAAGGACGCCAGCGGGACGGTGCCGGCGATGAGGATCAGCAGGGCGTCGAGGGGCTTCCAGCGGCAGCGCTCGGCGAGCAGCAGCGTGCACACGATGTAGATCATGTAGAGGAAGCCGTGGGTGACACCGACCACGGACGTGAGCTGGGGCTGGCCGAAGAAGTACTTGAGCGGCAGCGCGACGAACACGAGCACGGCGAGCCCGATGCCGGTGATCCACGCGGCGATCCGGTAGTTGCGCAAAGCGGTCTCGATCGACACGGGCGTCCTTCAGTCCTGGGGCTGCCGGGCGGCCAGCTCGGCCAGCATCCGGTTGTACTCGGCGAGCTCGGGATCATCGTTGACGTTCCGGGCCGCCGCGACGGGCCGAGGTCCGAAGGGCGACGGTCCCGGGTCGACGGCACGGGGAGCGAGCACGGGAAGCGGAGCGGGGGCCTCCGGCGGCGCCTCCTCCAGCTTCGCGGCCTCCATCTTGAGCATCCGCCACCACATCACACCGAAGAAGACGGCGAACACCGGCCACTGCAGCCCGTACCCGACGTTGAGGGCGCTGCCCATTGCCGACCCGGCCCGCCGCCACTGCCACGCGGCCAGCAGAGCACATGTGATCATTGCTCCGAGGGTGAGCAGATGCCACATCATCCAGCGGGGGGAGAGCACGAGCTGTCGCACGAAGGCCAGGGTACGCCGGGGGTAACGTCACACGGCGTGTCCCGGCCCTCCGTCACAGCCGCCGATCCCCACCGGTCCGGGCCGATCACCGACCCGGGGGCCCGGCGACTCGCCGGCACCGAGGTCCTCGTCGTGCTCACGGTCACGCTCGGGCTCTCGGCCCTGCGCAGTGCCCTGAGCCTGATCGACGCCGTCATGCAACCCGTCCCGCTCAACCAGCAGCAGGTGGCGCTCAACGCCCCCGCGGCGCAGGCCGACCTGGTCGATCTCGCACTGCAGCTGGTGCGGGTGCTGCAGCTCGTCGGCTGGGGGGCGCTCGGGGCGTACCTGCTGGTGCGGGCCGGGTTCGCCTTGCGCACCGTCGGTCTGGACGCCCGCCGACCTGGCCGCGACGCCGTCGGCGCCGCCGGTCTCGCCGCCGTCATCGGGGTGCCCGGCCTGGGGCTCTACCTCGTGGCCCGGGCACTCGGCGTCAGTGTCACGATTGCCCCGTCGCTGCTCGACGACACCTGGTGGCGGCTGCCGGTGCTCGTCGCGTCCGCGGCCGCCAACAGCTGGGCCGAGGAGCTGGTGATGGTGGCCTTCCTGCTGACGCGCCTGCGGCAGCTGGGCTGGTCGGAGAACCGGTCACTGCTCGCCCAGGCCGTGCTGCGCGGCAGTTACCACCTCTACCAGGGAGTGGGCGGGTTCGTCGGCAACATCGTCATGGGGCTGGTGTTCGGACGGGTGTGGCAGCGCACGGGCCGGCTGTGGCCTCTGATCGGCGCCCACGCCCTGATCGACGTCGTCGCGTTCGTCGGCTACGCGCTGCTGAAGGGCCGGGTGGGCTGGCTCCCGTAGCCCGCCCCCGAGATTGCAGCAAAGCCACTTTGCTGCAATCTCGTGGCATGGAAGTGGCTTTGCTGCAAAGATCGACGCCCGGCTGGGGGCACACCGGACGCGGCCGCGGTCAGGCCAGGATCTGGTAGCGCATTCTCGCCATCATGTTCTCCGCGCCCGCCTGGATGCCAGAGCCGTTGAACAGCTCGTCGATGCGACCCGGGATGGCCTCGGGGTCCCAGCGCCGCCCGTCGTTGGTGACCTCGGCGACCGAGGTGAACGGCTGGAAGATCTCGATGCTGTCACCCTGCACGCCGAAGACCTTGCCGCTGATGTGAGCCGAGGCGTCCGAGCAGAGGAACGCCACGAGCGGAGCGACGTTCTCGGGGGCGAAGAAGTCGAACTCCCCGCGCCCGATCGAGGCGTCCCGCTTCGCGCGGAACTCGTCGGGCATGAGGTCGAGCGTCATGCGGGTCAGGGCCGTGGGCGCGATCGCGTTGGACGTGATGCCGCCTCGCGCACCCTCCATCGCGACGATCGTGGAGAATGCCGCGATGCCGGCCTTGGCTGCGCCGTAGTTGGCCTGACCGAAGTTCCCGAGCAGCCCCGAGGTCGACGAGGTGTGCACGATGTGCCCGGGGCGCTCGGCCTCGCGCCAGTACTGCACGGCCGCCCGGGTGGGCAGGAAGTGGCCGCGCAGGTGCACACAGACGATGGCGTCCCAGTCGTCGTCGGACATCTTGGCCAGCGTCCGGTCCCGCAGGATGCCGGCGTTGTTGACCAACGCGTCGAGCTGCCCGAACTCGCGGACGGCGGTCTCGACGAGCGCCCCGGCGGCCGTGGCGTCGGCGACGTCCCCGCTGGAGGCGACGGCCCGGCCGCCGGCGGCCGTGATCTCCTTCGCGACCGCCTCGCCGGCGTCGGGGTCGAACTCGCCGACCACCACCGCCGCCCCCTGCGCGGCACACTCGAGCGCCTCACCTCGTCCGATGCCCCGGCCGGCGCCGGTGACGATGACGACCTTGCCGTCCAGAAGTCCCATGGCGGGAGCATAGGTGACCCGTCGGCAACCGCTACCGCAGTGTAATCTGTTGGCCCGCCAGAGCGTCCTTGGCGCGGCGGTCGGCGTCGGTGAGCGGGCTGTCGTCGGCCAGGGCGCCGCGCAGCCGGCGGGCGAACGCGCCGACCGGCTCGATCCATTCCTTGGGGTGCAGCTCGCGGTCGAGGTCCCAGACGGGTACGAGCAGGCCGTGCGCACGGAAGGCGCCGGCGTAGCGGGCCTCGGGGGTGAGCGCGAGCTCGCCGCGCGCCTGCAACCGGGCCAGTGCCGCGATCAGCTGTTCCTCGGGCTCGGAGCGCACCCAGCGCAGGTGGGCCTTGCTGCCGGTGTCCACCCAGTAGGCGGACCGGACGCCCTCGGCGGGCACCGGCTCGGTCGGCATGATCACCGAGTTGGCCCGTTCCAGGGTGGCCAGCACCTCGGGGGTGGGCTCGGCGCCCTCCTCCGTGACGACCCACCAACCGAAGTCGGCGTGCAGGGTGAGCTCCAGGCCGGCGTCGGGGTGCAGGACGTCCTGCAGCCGGACGACCTCGCCGCCCATCCCGGGCCCGACCACCGGCAGCGCGGTGCCCGGTTCGGCGTCCTGCGCCCAGCGCAAGGCCCGGGCCAGGTCCACGGAGAGGTCACCGGAGCGGGTCTGCACCTGCATGCCCAGCACGATCTCGCCATCGGGCCGCACCAGCGCCGCGGACGCGCCCGGCAGGACGGTCGCGACCGTCACCGGGACGGGGCCGGGTGTGCGCAGCGGCAGCGGCGCGGTGGCCGAGGGCAGGAACTCGCGCATCGCGACGAGGTCGCTCTCCGCGGCGAGCCCCTCGAACGGCCGGATGACGATCACGTCGTCGCCCGCGCCGTGGCAGGCCTTGTAGCGCTTGCCGGAGCCGCACGGGCAGGGCCGGCGCGGGTTCTCGCCCGTCGCCGCGGGACGCTCGGATGTCTTCTTCGCCATGATTCGGCAGACGATATCGGGTCCCTTCCCCACCGGACGGCAGAATGGGGACGTGTTCGACCCCGCGGACGCCGCGTTCCTCGCCGATCCCTATCCCGCGTTCGCCGCCCTGCGCGCCCTCGGTCCGGTGCACGACCATCCCCGGCTCGGGACGCCGGTCGCCGTCTCGCACGCCGCAGCGTCGGCGGTGCTGCGGGGCCGGGACCTGGGCCGGATCTGGGTCGACGCCGAGCCGGCCGCGCGGTTCCCGGCGTTCAACCTGCTGCACCGCAACTCCCTGCTCGAACGCGAGGGCGAGTCGCACTCCCGGCTGCGCGGCCTGGTCGCGGGGGCCTTCAACCGTGGTCACACCGCTCGGCTGGAGCCGCGGGTGCGGGCCCTGGCCGGGCGTCTCGTCGAGGATCTGGAACGACGGATCGTTGACAACGGCAGCGCCGACCTGATCGCGGGCGTCGCGGCGGCGCTGCCCGTGGAGGTGATCGCGGAGTTGCTCGCGGTGCCCGAACCGGCCCGGTCGGCGTTACGGACCTGGTCGAACACGATCGTCACGATGTACGAGCCGGATCCCGGCGCGCAGCGACGGGCGGCGGCGGAGCGGGCGTCGGACGAGTTCGTGACGGCGCTGCGCGAGCTCGCCGCGTACCGGCGCACCCATCCCGGCGATGACATGATCACCGACCTGCTCGCCGCGGACGTCGAGCCGGACGAGCTGGTCGGCACTGCCGCGCTGCTGCTGATGGCGGGCCACGAGGCCACGGTCAACGTCATCGGGAACGGGACACTTGCGCTGCTGCGACGTCCTGACCAGTGGGCGCGGCTGCGCGCCGACCCCGGCCTCGACGCCCGCGCCGTCGAGGAGCTGATCCGGTACGACCCGCCGCTGCAGTTGTTCGAGCGCACCGCGCTGGTGGACACGGCCGTCGAGGGGCACCCGGTGCCGGCCGGCACCCGGATCGCGGCGCTGCTGGGCGCCGCGGCCCGCGACCCGCAGGCCTTCTACGAGCCCGACACCCTCGATGTCGGCCGCACCCGCAACCCGCACCTGGGGTTCGGAGCGGGCGTGCACTACTGCCTCGGCGCGCCGCTGGCCCGGCTCGAGGTGGCCGCCGTCCTCCACGCCCTGCGCACGACGCTGCCCGAGGTGGAACTCGTCGGCGAACCGGTCCGGCGCCCGGACTTCGTGATGCGCGGCCTGCGCGAGCTCAGGGTGACGGTACCCGCACAAGCAGCTCGCGGCGCCGCAACCGGACCGGCGCGAGCAGCCGGGTCAGGCGGGTGAGCAGGACCGCGGTGGTGGCGGCCGTCGCTGCGGCGAGCAGATCGATCACCCCGTGCAGCACCACGCCGTCGGCCAGCGCCTGCACGCCGGTGCGCAGCGACCACAGCAGCGCAACGGCCGCCAGCACCACCCCCAGCGCCCACTGGGCCCACCACAGCAGCACCAGCCGCGACGGCCGCGGGCGCTGCGACGCCGCCCGGTCCAGCGCGGCGTGCTCGATCTCCGCTAGCACCGACCCGGGCACCGCCAGGTTCGGTCCGGGCACCAGCCACCCGAGCACGATCCCACGGACGGAACGGGCGGGTGCGACGGCGGCGCGGTCGGCGGCCGCGCGGGCGGCGCGCACGCTCCACATCACCACCATGCCGCCCGCCGCCACGAACAGGATGACCGCGACCGTGCCCGCCGCCGCCACCAGCGCGTCCGAAACCGCGACCGTATCGGCCGAGAGCGCCCCGTCCCGGCTGGCCAGCAGCAGCGCGTAGCGCCACCCCTCAGAACCGGCCGCCAGCAGCGCCACCGCAGCGGTGGCCCACAGCAGCGGCACGCCCGTGCCCACCAGCGCGCGGGCGCGGAACAGGGCGTCGGGGCCGGGCGGATCGACCGGCGGCGGCGCCCACGGCAGCGCGGGGAAACCCCAGCGCGGCACGAACCGGTAGCGGGGGGCCCCGGCGTAGGGGCGCCACGGGGGCGCCGACAGCGCGGCAGCCGGCAGAGCGGTCGCCGTCGGGCCGGGTGGTTCCGCCACCCAGCGCAGCGGCGCGACGCGATGGCCGCAGTACGTGCAGGTCGTGCCCGCGACGAACGACCGACGTCCGCACCGGGAGCATCTCAGGGAGGCGGTCATGGGGAACGGAGCGGATCAGAGCACGGCGGGCTCGACGCCGGATTGTTCGCCGACCATCTCACCGCCCCCAGCGGCCCACGCCTGCATACCTCCCTCGACGTTCACCGCCGAGCGGCCCTGCTGGTTGAGGAACGCCGTCACCTGCGCCGACCGGCCGCCGGTGCGGCAGATCACGTACACCGGGTCGGGCACCTCGGAGACCCGTGCCGGAATCGCGTTCATCAGCACGTGTTGGGCGTACGGGGCGTGGCCAGCGGCCCACTCGTCGTCCTCGCGGACATCGAGGAGGGCGGCGTCGGCGGGCAGGTCGGCCACGGCGACCGAGGGCACGGCGTTCATGTCGCGCATCCTGCCACGCGGGGCCGTCACGACCCGGTGAACAGCTGAACGCCGCAGCCGCCGCGTCGCGGCCCCGGCGTCCAGCGTGCACGGGCGACTAGTGCGCGATCGCCTTCTCCGAGCCGGCACCGGTCAACGACCGGACCTCCATCTCGGCGAACTTGCCCTTTTCGGTCACCCGGCGCCCCCCGACGTAGGTGCCGATGACGCCGAGCAGGAACGACAGCGGGATCGAGACGATGCCGGGGTTGTCCAGCGGGAACCAGTGGAAGTCCACGCCCTGCAGCATGGACGCGCTGCGGCCGGTGGTGGCGTTGACGGGCTTGCCCGACACCGCCGGCGAGAAGATGATCAGGATCAGGCAGATCCCGAGGCCACCGTAGATGCTGAACAGAGCACCGGTGGTGTTGAACCGCTTCCAGAACAGCGTGTAGAGGATGGTCGGCAGGTTCGCCGAGGCCGCCACCGCGAACGCCAGCGCCACCAGGAACGCGATGTTCTGGCCGTTGGCCACGATGCCGCCCGCGATGGCGACCACGCCGATCACGAGCGCGGTGATCCGCGCGACCCGCACCTCGGCGTCCGGCGTGGCATTGCCCCGCTTGATGACGCTGGCGTACACGTCGTGGGCGAACGACGCCGAGGCCGTGATCGTCAGGCCGGCGACGACCGCCAGGATCGTGGCGAACGCGATGGCGGCGACCAGCCCGAGCAGCACCGTGCCACCGAGCTGGTAGGCCAGCAGCGGGGCCGCGTTGTTCTGGTTGGCCGAGGTGATCGTGCCGGGCGGCAGCAGCGCCGAGGCGCCGTAGCCCAGCACGAGCGTGAACAGGTAGAAGATCCCGATCAGCCAGATCGCCCAGACCACCGAGCGGCGGGCCTCCTTCGAGCTGGGCACCGTGTAGAAGCGCATCAGGATGTGCGGCAGGCCGGCGGTGCCGAGCACGAGCGCGAGCCCGAGCGAGAGGAGGTCGACGGGGTTCTTATACAGCAGCCCCGGCGCGAGCACCTTCTCGCCGTTCGGGCTGGCCGCAGCCGCGTCACCGAGCAGGCCCGAGATGTTGAAGCCCACGATGCCGAGCACCCAGACCGTCATCACGGCGGCCGCGATGATCAGCAGCACCGCCTTGATGATCTGCACGTAGGTGGTGCCCTTCATGCCGCCCACCAGGACGTAGACGATCATCAGGATGCCGACCACCGCGATGACGACGCCCTGGCCGACCTTGTCGCTGTTGGGAATCTGCAGCAGCAGCGCGATGAGGCCGCCCGCACCCGCCATCTGCGCCAGCAGGTAGAAGAACGACACCACCAGCGTGGACGTGGCCGCGGCGGCCCGCACGGGGCGCTGCCGCATGCGGAACGCGAGGACGTCACCCATCGTGAACTTGCCGGTGTTGCGGAGCAGCTCGGCCACCAGCAGCAGCGCGACGAGCCACGCCACCAGGAATCCGATGGAGTAAAGGAAGCCGTCGTAGCCGTTGAGCGCGATGGAGCCCGCGATGCCGAGGAACGAGGCGGCGGAGAGGTAGTCACCAGCGATGGCGACGCCGTTCTGCGGGCCGGTGAACGAGCGGCCGGCGGCGTAGTAGTCCGACACGGTCTTGTTCGTCCGGCTCGCGCGGTAGACGAAGAACAACGTCACGATGACGAACGCCAGGAAGATGCTGATGTTGAGACCGACGCTGCCGACAGCAGCCGGCGCGGCGGGGGCGGGCGCCTGGGCGAGGAGGTTCACGCGTCACCCTCGATGCGCCTGCGGAGCCGCTCGGCGGCCGGGTCGAGGTGCTTGTTGGCGTAGCGCACGTAGATCGTGGTGATGACGAACGTCGAGACGAACTGCAGCAGGCCGAAGACCAGACCGATGTTGATGTTTCCGGCGACCTTCGTCGCCATGAAGGCCGGCGCGTAGGACGCGAGCAGGACGTACAGGAGGTACCAGGCGAGGAATGCCGCGCTCATCGGGAAGACGAACCGCCGCAGCCTCGACCTCAGGTCGGCGAACTCCGGGCTGGCCTGCACTTGTTCGTAGATGGTGCCTGTCGATGTCTCGCCCGTGGTACTCACGGCGCCCCTCCTCGTTCGTTCCCGGGTCGGCGACCGTGCCGTCCCGGGGGTGTGTCGCGCACGATAGATGAGCCGGGCGCGTGATCCGGAATACTCCACGAGTGTAAACGCGACCACAATGCGACACCCGGGCCGAGGGACCGTCTGACGGAGTCCACGGCGCGACGAACGGACGACCGGCGGTCGATGAGTAATGGCCGAACGACGTCGTCGCACATGCCCACCGGATCGGGACGCTCCCGTTCTCAGGAGCCGGGACGGCGGATGCGGTCGTCGAGCCGGTCGCGGGTGAGCCCGAGCCGCTCGGGGGCGTGCAGCCGCAGCAGCACCTGGTCGGTGTCGACCGGCCGGCGCTTCCCGGTCAGGCGGCTGACCAGCACCATCGTGGCGAACGCGGCGGGCACCGTGGCGAGTGCGGGCCGGTAGAGCAGCACCCCCAACCAGCCGGTGCCGCCGTAGCCGGCGATGCTGGCGGTCACCGCGGTGGCCGACAGGATGCCGCCGACGAGGACGCCGGCGATCGCGCCGGCGTCGGTGAGCCCGCGCCACCAGATCCCGAGCAGCAGCAGCGGGCAGAACGTCGAGGCGGCGAGGGCGAAGACGAGGGCGACGGACTCGGAGAAGTCGAGACGGTCGACGCCCAGCGCCAGCGCGAGCGGCACGGCTCCGGCGATCACCGCCGACAGCCGGAAGTCGCGCACCCGGTTGCTGCGCAGCAGGTCGGTGGACAGGATGCCGGCGATGCTCACCACCAGGCCCGAGGACGTCGACAGGAACGCCGCCCACGCCCCGGCCGCGACGAGCGTGCCGAGCAGCGCGCCCGCCCAGCTGTTGCCGAGCACGGCGGAGGGCAGCAGTAGCACCGCGGCGTCGGTGTCGCCGCTGACCAGCAGCTGCGGGGTGTAGAGCCGCGACAGCGCCCCGAGCAGCGTGACGAAGAGGTAGAACGTGCCGAGCAGGGCGAGCACCACCACGGCGCTGCGCCGAGCCGCTCGGCCGTCGGGGTTGGTGTAGAAGCGCACGAGCACGTGCGGCAGGCCCATCGTGCCGAGGAACAGCGCGACGATCAGCGAGTACGAGGCGAGCAGGCTGTCCTCATGGTCGCTGGCGAACGGAGTGAGCCAGCTCGCGTCGGTACTCGGCGCGCCCGCCATGACGGGCGCAGCCGAGCCGCTCGGGAACTCCAGCCGCGCGCCGGCAGCGAAGGTGTGACGGCCCGGGTCGAGCAGTACGGCGCCCTCACGCGCCCGTCCGTCGACCTGCCCGTCGGCCTCTACCGTCACGGGCGTCGTCACCGTCACGACCACGTCGGTGCGGACGTCGACGGTGGTGCGGTCCAGGAACTGCGGCGGCGCCGGACGGTCGAACGTGCGGCCGCTGTTGAGGAAGAAGATCACCGCGATGACGGCGGGCAGCGCGAGCGCCGTGAGCTTGAACCAGTACTGGAACGCCTGCACGAACGTGATGGACCGCATTCCCCCGAGCGCGACGGTCCCCACCACGAACACCACGGCCGACACCACCCCGACCCAGGCCGGCAGCCCTGTGACGGTCGCGACCGTCAGGCCCGCCCCCTGCAGCTGCGGCAGCAGGTAGAGCCAGCCGATGATCACGACGAACACCGTGCAGATCCGGCGCAGAGCGGTGGAGCCCAGCCGCGCCTCGGCGAAGTCCGGCACGGTGTAGGCGCCGGAGCGGCGCAGCGGCGCGGCCACGAACATCACCAGCGCCAGGTAACCCGCCGTGAACCCGACCGGGTACCACAGGGCGTCCACGCCATCGCGCAGGATCAGCCCGGCGATGCCGAGGAACGACGCCGCCGACAGGTACTCCCCCGAGATCGCCCCGGCGTTCGCGGCCGTCCCGACCGAGCGCGAGGCGACGAAGAAGTCCGACGTGCTGCGCGCCACCCGTACGCCGATCGCGCCGATGATCGCCGACGCGATGGCCACGACCGCCATGGCGCCGAGTGCCAGATATCCGGTGACCGTCACCCGACCACCATGACAGCACGATCGGCCCAGGTCACGCCCCTATCTCGTGACGGTGTCGATCTCGGCCGCCGCGGCCCCTCCGTGGACGGTCCGAGTTGCTCCGGAGCGTGCAGACGCAGTAACGCGTGGTCGACATCGGCCGGTATGTCGGCGCGGGTCAACCGGCTCACGACGACCATCGTCAGGAACGCCGCCGGGACCGTCACGGCGGCGGGACGGTGCAGCAGCACGCCGAACCAGCCGGGAGGGACCGTCGCCAACATCGACACCGCGAGAGCCGCGCCCGACAGCCCGCCGCCGACGAGCACGCCGGAGATCGCGCCCGGCGACGTCAGCCCGCGCCACCAGATCCCCAGCACCAGCAGCGGGCAGAACGTCGACGCCGCGACGGCGAACACCAGCGGCACCGCCACCGTGAAGTCCAGACTCGGCACCGTCAACGCCGGTGCCAGGGGTACCGCCACCGACAGCGCCAGGAACGCAGCCGCCGCTCCCGCCGCCACCGGCCCGCCCAGGAGCCACCCCAGCCAGCCCTGCCCGAGCGCGGCACTGGGCACCAACAGCACCGCTGCGTCGGTCTGGCCGCTGACCAGCAACTGCGGGGTGTGGAGCCGGGCCAGCGCGCCCATCAGCGTGACCAGCGCGTAGAAGACGTCGGTCATCGCGAGCACCACCACCGTGGTGCGTCGCGCGGCCCGGCCGTCCGGATTGGTGTAGGAGCGCACCAGGACGGCAGGCCCATCGTGCCGAGGAACCCGGCGATGAGGATCGAGTAGATCTCCAGCAGCTTGTCGGCCGCGTCGCCGGCCATCGGGCGCAGCCACTGCTCGTCGGTCGTGGGCGCGCCGGCGGTGGTCGGCACCGGCGTACCAGCCGCGAAAACCAGCGCGGCGCCCTCCGCCACCTCGTGGCGACCCGACTCCCACGTGGTGTCCCCGCTCCACGGCGGCAGCGAGGTCAGTGTGGTCAACGCGAGCCCGGCGCCCTGCAGCTGCGGCAGCAGGTGGAGCCAGCCGATGACGATCACGAAAGCCGCGCAGACCCGGCGCAGGCGCGGGGAGCGAGCCGGTCCTCGGCGAAGTCCGGCACCGTGTACGCGCCCGAGCGGCGCAGCGGTGCGGCCACGAACAGCAGCAGCGTGAGGTAGCCGGCCACGAACGCCACCGGGTACCACAGGGCGTCGGCCCCGTCGCGCAGGATCAGGCCGGCGATGCCCAGGAACGACGCCGCTGACAGGTACTCCCCGGAGATCGCACTCGCGTTGGCGATCGGTCCGACCGTGCGCGACGCGACGAGGAAATCCGACCTGCCTCGCGCAACCCGCACGCCGATGGAGCCGATCACCGCCGTGGCGACGCCGACGAGTGCGATGG
>JAYSXW010000314.1:0-11902 GCA_043716935.1 Pseudonocardia sp. | reverse complement strand
CGCGAGCTCTCCATCAAGCACGACGTCGACCCCTCAGAGGTCGTTTCCGTGGGTGATGCGATCGAGGCCCTCGTCCTTCAGAAGGAGGACAAAGAAGGCCGTCTGATCCTGTCCAAGAAGCGTGCGCAGTACGAGCGCGCCTGGGGCACCATCGAGAAGATCAAGGAAGAGGACGGCGTCGTCACCGGTACCGTCATCGAGGTCGTCAAGGGCGGACTCATCCTGGACATCGGCCTGCGTGGCTTCCTTCCGGCTTCGCTGGTCGAGATGCGTCGGGTCCGCGACCTGCAGCCGTACGTCGGCAAGGAGATCGAGGCCAAGATCATCGAGCTGGACAAGAACCGCAACAACGTGGTCCTGTCCCGCCGGGCGTGGCTGGAGCAGACGCAGTCCGAGGTGCGCAGCGAGTTCCTCAACCAGCTCGCGCGCGGGCAGGTCCGCAAGGGCGTCGTGTCGTCGGTGGTCAACTTCGGTGCGTTCGTCGACCTCGGTGGCGTCGATGGCCTGGTGCACGTCTCCGAGCTGTCCTGGAAGCACATCGACCACCCGTCCGAGGTCGTCGAGGTGGGCCAGGAGGTCACCGTCGAGGTCCTCGACGTCGATCTCGACCGCGAGCGCGTGTCGCTGTCGCTCAAGGCCACCCAGGAAGACCCGTGGCGCCTCTACGCCCGCACCCACGCGATCGGTCAGATCGTGCCGGGCAAGGTCACCAAGCTCGTTCCCTTCGGCGCGTTCGTGCGTGTCGAGGAGGGCATCGAGGGCCTGGTGCACATCTCCGAGCTGGCCGAGCGTCACGTGGAGATCCCGGAGCAGGTCGTGCAGGTCGGCGACGACGCGATGGTCAAGGTCATCGACATCGACCTCGACCGGCGCCGCATCTCGCTCTCGCTCAAGCAGGCCAACGAGGGCATGACGGCCGAGACGGAGTTCGACCCGACCCGTTATGGCATGGCCGCCGAGTACGACCCCGAGGGCAACTACATCTACCCCGAGGGCTTCGACGTCGAGACCGGTGACTGGCAGGAGGGTTTCGAGTCCCAGCGCGAGGCCTGGGAAAAGGAGTACGCGGAGGCCCAGACCCGGTACGACCAGCACATCACGCAGATCAAGAAGTCGGCCGAGGCCGAGGCCGAGGCGGCTGCCGACGGCGGTGGCACGAGCTACTCGTCCGACACGGCCGATGCCGAGGTGGGCGAGGCCGGCGGCGGGGGCGGCGCACCGGCGCAGTCCGGTGGCTCGCTGGCGAGCGACGAGCAGCTCGCCGCCCTGCGCGAGAAGCTGTCCGGCGGGGCCTGAGCCACGCACAGCAGGTAAGGCTGAGCGATGAGCGTGGGCTGGGCAGGCAGGCTCGGCAGTTAGGGCGGCGGCCCCGGCGAACTTCGGTCGCCGGGGCCGTTCGACGTCCGGATGCGGTGTGGACCCCGGTGCGACCGCCCGGTCACGGTTGGGGTGTGGTCCGGTACGGCGCTGCGGGGACGCGGGTGCATATGGCCTATTGTAGGTCCCATGCGCGGGGTGGACGGCCGGGTGCGAGCGGCCCGCGCCGGGCTGCTCGGAGTCCTCATGGCCGCCGCCCTCGCGGGTTGCGCCGCCGGCCGCCCCGACCCGACGACGGTGCCGGGCTTCGCGGCGGCGCCCATCGCGTCCGGGCCGGCTGCGGCCGACCCTCAGGACGGCCAGGTACCGGACGATTGCCAGCGGATCCTCGCCGCCAAGGACCTCAACGCGCTGCTGGGCCTGCCGCTGGACTCGGTGATCGTAGACACCACGATCGGGGCGCCCGAGCCATCGGTGGGCCGTACCGAGCGCGTGGCGTGCCGCTACAGCGGCACCGCCCCGCCGGTCCGCGGCCGCTCCCTGCTGATGCTGAACTCCGCCTCCTACACCGACCCCGAGGCCGCAACCGCACAGTGGCGGCGCAACGCCGACGCCGAGGACGGCGACCGCCGCGAGCTGAACATCGGCACCGCCTCGGCCGTGCTCATCGAACGGCCCCGCGAGGCCGTGCTCGCCGTCGCCTACGCGACCACCACCGTCACGATGGTGCTGCCCGCTCAGCCACTGCCCGGCAACCGTGCGCGCGGCGACGTCCTCGTCGATCTGGCACTGCGTGTGTTGCCGGTGTTCCCGGTGGCCAGCCCCGCCCCGTCACCGGTGCCGCTGCAGGCACGGCCCACCGGAGATCCGGCGCAGGCGGCCGCCACCCAGCGCTGATTTGCGCCCAGTGACGCTGTGATCTCGCTCAATGCCGCACCCGCCCTCTCGGGTACGGCAACAGTCCACCCTCCACGAGTTTCCACCGGCGCGATCGTGATCTCTGGCCCGTTGACCAGTACGTCGCGGTTCGCATGCCGGGTCGTCAGGCCCGCTCTCGCATCGCGCTGCTCGGCCGGCGCCGGTGCCCGGTGCTGAAACGCGTCCGATTTCTGCGGCGTCGATCACGTAGCGTGGCTCGTGTGCTGCGGGTGGGGCTGACGGGCGGGATCGGGTCGGGCAAGTCGACGGTCGCGCGCCGACTCGTCCGGCGCGGCGCGGTGCTCGTCGATTCGGACGTGCTGGCGCGCGCGGTCGTCGAGCCCGGCAGCGAGGGGCTCGCGGAGGTCGTCGAAGCGTTCGGCGACCGGATCCTGGACGGGACCGGCTCGTTGGACCGGCCGGCCCTGGCGGGGCTCGTATTCGGGGACGACGACGCGCGCGCGCAGCTCAACTCGATAATGCACCCCCGCATCCGTCGGCGCTCGGACGAACTGATCGCCGCCGCCCCCGCCGACGCGGTGGTCATCCAGGACGTCCCGCTGCTCGTCGAGGGCGGCATGGCGACACTGTTGCCGTTGGTGGTGGTCGTCCACGCGCCGGTGGACGAGCGGATGCGCCGGTTGGTCGAGCAGCGCGGCGTGCCGGAGGCCGACGCTCGGGCCCGTATCGCCGCCCAGGCCGACGACGAGGCCCGCCGGGCCGCGGCGGACGTCTGGCTCGACAACGCCGGAGCACCCGACCGCCTCGACCGGGCGGTGGACGGCCTGTGGTTCGCCCGTCTCGTCCCGTTCGAGGAGAACCTGCGCCGTCGACGCCCGGCGCGCGAAATCCTGTCGCTGGTCGAGCCTTCGGTGCTCGTCGACCCCGACCCGACGTGGGCCGCGACGGGCGACCGGCTGGCCGCGCGGATCGCGGCGGCGGCCGGGGTGCGGGGGAGGGGGGTGGCGCACATCGGCTCGACCGCGGTACCCGGCCTCCCGGCGGTCGACGTGATCGAACTGCAGTTGGGCGTCGAGGGCAGGTCCGATGCCGACGCCCTGCGCGACGCCCTCGCCGACGCCGGCTTCCCGTCGTGGTCGAACCGCACCGACTCGGCGTCCGAGCGTCACCACGGCTCGGCCGATCCGGGTCGGCCGGCGCGCCTGGCCGTGCGGGAGGTCGGTTCAGCCGGTTGGCGCCGCGCCCTGCTGCTGCGCGACTGGTTACGCGCGGAACCCGCCGCCTACGCGGCCGCCCGCTGTGCCGTCGGTGCCGCACGACCCGTAGACGGGCCAGCACGGGCCGAGGCGTGGGCCGCGACAACGGGTTGGGTACCGTCCTTTCGCAGGGACGGTTCCGCCCGTAACGGGGCGCCACACCTCCACGATGGTGTGGACAGAACCGTACCCGAACGTGTGATCGGCATGCACCGACGGTGAGGGCCAGGATGGTGGACGTGGACGAGCGGGAGGACGAGCCGATGCCCTCGAGGGTCGACGCGCCCCGCGAACCGGCCGGTGTCCGGGGCGATGCTTCCGGGCCGGAAAACGTCGGTCGGGACGGACCTGCGGCACCTGCCCCGTCGGCCACCGAGTTGCGCGCCGACTTCGGCGCCCACGTCGAGTCCCACTACCGGCGACTCGTCGCGCAGCTGTACGCGATCACGCTCGATCCCGGCGAGGCGCACGACGTGGTGCAGGACGCCTACTCCCGGGCCTGGCGGTCGTGGTCGACCGTGGGTCGCTCGCCCGATCCCGCCGCTTGGGTGCGTCGCGTCGCGGTGCGCTCCACCGCCCGGAGCTGGCGGCGGATGCGGGAGCGCATCGTGGCGCGCGCACCTGCGGACGACGGCGCCGACCCGCGCACGGCGGCGCTGTTGGCAGCGCTGCGCCGGCTGCCGGCGGCCGAGCGGCGGTGCGTGGTGCTGTTCTACATGGCCGGATCCTCGGTGGGTGAGATCGCGGCTCTCGAAGGGATCTCACGCGGCAGCGTGCAGGCGCATCTGGCCCGGGCCCGGCACGTGGTCACCGACGGTCTGGCCGACGTCCTGCCCGAGGTTCTGGGCCCGGTCGACGAGTACGAAGGGGAGTTCCGATGACGCAGCCCTACAGCCGGGTGGCCGACGAGCTGCGCCGGCTCGACGACGAACTGGCCGCCGCCGTAACCCTGCCCTCGGTGGATGCGGTGATCCGCCGGGCCGGCACGCTCAACCGGGTCAGCACGGCCGCCGCCGCCGCGGTCCTCACCGTGGGGGCACTGGGGGCCGTCACGGTCGCCGCCGCCCTGCCGGTGACGGTGGCGAATGCCGTCGTCCCGCCGGCTGCCGACGTGGTCCGGACCGACACCACCGCGCCGCCGTCACCCGCCGTCACCACCTCGGAGCCGCCGGCGGCGGAGGTGCCTCCGGAGACCACGACGCCGCAGCAGCAGACCCGTAAACGCACCCCGCTGCCCACCCCCAGACCGACCGCGGTGCCCGCTCGGCCGCCCACCACCGCCCCACCACCTGTCACCACCCCTCGCCCGCCCACCCCGACCCTGGTCCCCACGCCGACCCCGCAGATCCCCGACCCGGCGACCCCGACGCCCACCCCGCCACCGCCGACAGGCGCTCCTACCCCGACGCCGTCGGTCATCCCCGCCTCGTCGTCGAGTGCCATCGTCACGTCGCCGGACCTGCCCGGCCCTCCGTCCCCGACCGCCACCGCCTGACCGCCCGCTCAGATCGCCGGGCGTTCGCGCCAGGTGAGCGCGATGTCCATCCCCGCCAACCAGGCGTCGAGGTCGTGACCGTGGGCGGCCAGCCCGTCCACGACGCGGTGGGTGCGGTGCATGGCCGCCTCCGCCGTGGCCGAGTCGAGCAGGCCCTGCGCCACGGCCGCCACGAACTCGTCCACGTCGATCACCTCGGCGCTCTGCCTGTTGCGCACGACGACGTCGAGGTAATGGTCGGTGAGCACCCAGCGGTCGCCGTCGCGCACGATTTCGCAGATGTCGAGGTAGAAGTCCTGGTCGCGAGTGTGGCCGGGCTTCCACCACCAGTCGGTGACGCACACCCCCAGCTCCGGCAGCAGCCAGGACTCGACCCAGTGGGCGGTGGGGCGGTCGACCATGGCCCGGCTCATGTACAGGCCGAACGCGGTGGTCCGGTAGTCCTGCACCGGCCGTTCGACGCCCTTGTTGTCGATGTTGACGCGGGCCGCGACGTCGAAGGTCACGATCTTCGGCGGGTGCATCGCACCGATGGTGTCAGATCCCACCGGCGTTTCGCGCCGACGAGGCCCGCTCCGTCGGAATTGTCAGGGGTGGCTCGTACCCTGGAGGATGTGGCATTCGCAACAGAGGTTCCCGGGTCCGCTGCTTCTCTCGGGCAGGCTCAGCCCGACATCCCCCTGGCGCATTCCGAGCACCGGCCGGTGGGGGACATCGAGCGCACGGGCGCCCGGTTCGAGGTGGTCAGCGAGTTCCAGCCGGCGGGCGACCAGCCCGCGGCCATCGCCGAGCTGGAGCGGCGGATCCGGGCCGGCGAGCAGGACATCGTGCTGCTCGGCGCCACCGGCACGGGCAAGTCGGCCACCACCGCGTGGCTGATCGAGAAGCTGCAGCGCCCGACGTTGGTGATGGCGCCGAACAAGACCCTCGCGGCACAGCTGGCCAACGAGCTGCGCGAGATGCTCCCCAACAACGCCGTCGAGTACTTCGTCTCCTACTACGACTACTACCAGCCCGAGGCGTACATCGCGCAGACCGACACCTACATCGAGAAGGACTCCTCGATCAACGAGGACGTCGAGCGGCTGCGGCACTCGGCCACCCACAACCTGCTCTCCCGGCGTGACGTCGTGGTGGTCGCGTCGGTCTCGTGCATCTACGGCCTGGGCACGCCGCAGTCCTACCTCGACCGGTCGGTGGGGCTGGAGGTCGGTGGCCACGTGGAGCGCGACCAACTGCTGCGCGCCCTGGTCGACGTGCAGTACACCCGCAACGACATGGCGTTCAATCGCGGCACATTCCGCGTGCGCGGCGACACCGTGGAGATCATCCCGGCGTACGAGGAGCTCGCGATCCGCATCGAGTTCTTCGGCGACGAGATCGAAGCCCTCTACTACCTGCACCCGCTCACGGGCGACGTCGTGCGCCAGGTCGACGAGCTGCGGATCTTCCCGGCCACCCACTACGTCGCCGGGCCCGAGCGCATGGAGCGCGCCGTCCGCGACATCGAGGCCGAGCTGGCCGATCGCCTGGCCGAGCTGCAGAACCAGGGCAAGCTGCTCGAGGCCCAACGGTTGAGCATGCGCACCCAGTACGACCTGGAGATGATCCGCCAGGTCGGGTTCTGCTCCGGCATCGAGAACTACTCACGCCACATCGACGGCCGCGGGCCCGGCACCGCCCCCGCCACGCTGATCGACTACTTCCCCGACGACTTCCTGATGGTCATCGACGAGTCCCACCAGACGGTGCCGCAGATCGGTGGCATGTTCGAGGGCGACATGTCCCGCAAGCGCAACCTCGTCGAGTTCGGGTTCCGGCTGCCCTCGGCCACCGACAACCGGCCGCTGACCTGGGAGGAGTTTGCCGACCGGATCGGCCAGACGGTGTATCTGTCGGCCACGCCCGGCCCCTACGAGCTCACCCGCACCGGCGGCGAGTTCGTCGAGCAGGTCATCCGGCCCACGGGCCTGGTCGACCCGAAGGTGGTGGTCAAGCCGACCAAGGGCCAGATCGACGACCTGGTGTACGAGATCCGGGAGCGCACCGAGCGTGACGAGCGGGTCCTGGTCACCACGCTCACCAAGAAGATGTCCGAGGACCTCACCGACTACCTCCTGGAACTGGGCATCCGGGTGCGCTATCTGCACTCGGAGGTCGACACGTTGCGTCGCGTGGAGCTGCTGCGCCAGCTCCGGCTGGGCGAGTACGACGTCCTGGTCGGCATCAACCTGCTCCGCGAGGGACTCGATCTGCCGGAGGTGTCGCTGGTGGCGATCCTCGACGCCGACAAGGAGGGCTTCCTGCGTTCGGGTACCTCGCTGATCCAGACGATCGGCCGCGCAGCCCGCAACGTCTCCGGCGAGGTCCACATGTACGCCGACAAGATCACCGACTCCATGCGGTTCGCCATCGACGAGACCGACCGGCGGCGCGCCAAGCAGGTGGCCTACAACGAGGAACGCGGCGTCGATCCCCAGCCGCTGCGCAAGAAGATCGCCGACATCCTCGACCAGGTCTACCGGGAGGCCGACGACGCGGCCGACGTGCCGGTCGGTGGGTCGGGCCGCAACTCCTCCCGCGGCAAGCGGGCCGCGGGCGAACCGGGGCGCTCGGGCGCCAGCTCGGGCATCGTGAGCGGGCGCGACCCGAAGAACATGCCCCGGGCCGAGCTGGCCGATCTCGTCCAGCAGCTCACCGACCAGATGCTCGGCGCCGCCCGTGACCTGCAGTTCGAGCTGGCCGGGCGCTTCCGCGACGAGATCGCGGACCTCAAGAAGGAGCTGCGCGGCATGGACGCCGCGGGCATCTCGTAGGGTTCGGTCGCGTCCGGTCGCCAGGCCGGACCAGGTGGAGGAGCACACGGTGACGGCGGTCGGGACGAGTGCCGCTCGGTCGCGGGCCGAGCAGCGGCTCCTCGCGCTGCTGCGGCGTCCGAGCCGGGTGCTGCTCGTCACCGGGCCACTGCTGGTGCTGGTGCTGGTCGGCCTGGTGGTCCACACGGGCGGACGGCACATCGACCTGCAGGTCTACCGCTTCGGCGTGCAGGCCTGGATCCGCGGCGGCGACATGTACGGCACCCTTCCGGAGACGGCCGGGCACATCACGCTGCCGTTCATCTACCCGCCGTTCGCGGCGCTCGTGCTGCTGCCGCTGGCTGTGGTCCCGTGGACCGTGTCGTGGGTGGCGCTGCTGACCCTCTCGACGGTGGCGCTGGGCGGGACGCTGTTCGTCGTAGCGCGGCGCGTGTGGCCGACGGGTGGGCGGGGTGGCGCGCTGTCGGTGGCCTCGATCGGGTTGCCGCTGGCCCTGGCCGTCGAGCCCGGCAAGGACATCGACTTCGACGCGGTGGTCACCGGCTTTGTCCGTCCGGCGCTCGGGCTGGAGCCGGTCATCTCGACGATCGAGTACGGCCAGATCAACCTCCTGCTCATGGCGCTGGTCGCGGCGGACCTTCTCGTCGCCCGGCCGCTTTGGCCGCGGGGCCTGCTCATCGGCGTCGCGGCCGCGATCAAGCTGACGCCCGCCGCGTTCGTCCTCTACTTCCTGCTGCGCCGCGACTACCGGGCCGCGGCCACGGCCGCGGTGTCCGGGGCGGTCGCCACGGCGATCGGGTTCGCGGTCGCCCCTGGCCCGTCGCTCACGTTCTGGCTGCACAACCCGGCGTCCGGCGTCAGCGGGTCGGCCTTCTTCACCAACCAGACGTTCCAGGCCGTCCTCACCCGCGCCGGCGTCGACGGCCCGGCGGCCACGATGGCGTGGCTGGGGCTCTCGGCCGGGCTGCTCGCGCTCGCGTTGCCCGCGATCCGCCGCGCGCCCCCACCCCTGGCGATGATCGCGCTCGCCGGCGTCGCGCTGCTGGCGTCGCCGACGTCCTGGTCCCACCACTGGGTCTGGGTGGCGCCTGCCCTCCTGATCGCCGCCGCCACCGCCTGGCGCGCCCGGTCGGCGGTGTGGAGCATGGTCACCGTGGCGGCCGCCGCCGTCTTCGTGTTCGCCCCCCACCAGCAGCAGGACCTGCCCCGCTCCGGCGGCCGCGAGCTGGCGTGGTCGCTGCCGCAGCAGCTGATCGGCAGCACGTACGTCTGGTTCACGGTCCTGCTCTACGTCCTGCTGTGGTGGGGGTGGCGGCGCCGTGGAGCACGCTGAGCTGGTGGTGTACTGCCTGGCGAAGCCCGGCGCCGTCCCCCGACCGGCCCTGCGAGAACGACCTCGTGGCCAAAGGTCGGTGGGAAGATCTTCGCGTTTCTGGGCGGGGACGGCGTCGGCGTCAAGTGCGGCCGCGACGCCGACGAGGCCGCCGAGCTACGGCTGCGCTGTCCCGGCTCCGTGTCGCCGTCGGTCTACATCGGCCGCTTCGGCTGGAACAGGGTGTCCCTCGACGGCGCCGTTCCCGACGTCGAGGTGCTCGAGCCGCTCGACGATTCCTACGCCACAGTGGTCGCACGACTGCCGAAGAGGTGACGACCATAAAGTGGCCCGCGTCGGGTCTGTCCTGATCAGCTCGTGATGTCCTTGCGGCTGAAGCGCCACACCGCCGCTGCACCGAGGACCAGCGCCCAGGTCAGGGAGCTGAACACGCCGCGGGTCATGTTCCCCCAGTCGACCTGTACGGCCAGCAGGTCCGCCCACGCCGTCCCGTAGTGGGTCGGCAGGTAGTTGCGCAGGTCTCCGAGCGCCGTGATCTGATCCAGGATCTGCGAGATGATCGACGCCATCACGGCCCCGCCGACCGCGCCCAGCGGGGCGTCGGTGGACACCGACAGCAGCAACGCCAGCGCCGCGACCCAGCTCAGCTGCACCACCACGTACACCGCGCCGAGCAGCACCCGCCCGGCACCGGGCCCGAACGTCAGCGACTCACCGGTGGGGCTGACCAGGTTGCCGGTGCCGTAGGCCAGCGCCCCCACCAACAGCGACACCAGAGGCAACAGCAGGAGCGCGGACGCCGAGAGCAGGGCCGCCACCAGCGCCTTCTGCCGCAGCAGCCGTGCACGGGGGATCGGGGCGGCGAGCAGGTAGCGCAGACTCGCCCACGACGCCTCCGACGCCACCGTGTCGCCGAAGAACAGCGCCACCACCACGACCAGCAGGAACGACGCCGACGCGAACAATGCGAACACCGAAAAGTTCGCGCCGCTGCCCTTCGCGAGGTCCACGAGGTTGAGCGACCCGTTGGGTGGCCCGTCCTCGGCGAGCGAGAACGCTGCCCACAGGATCACCGGCAGCAGCGCGATCAACGCGAACGACACCCGCGTGCGACGTCGCTTGAGCTGGCGCAACAGCTCCACCCGGATCGGCAGCGTCCGGCCGGGCCGGTAGGCCGCGGGCGCCGGGCCGGCGGCCAGCGCGCCGACCGTCCCGGTGACGGTGGAGCGATTCTCCGTCACGGTGCCGTGTCCTCTCCCACCAGCTGCAGGAACGCATCCTCGAGCCGTCTCCGCGGCCCGGCGGCAGCGACGTCGACGCCGGCGGTCACCAGCGCCCGGACCGCCGACCCGCGCGGGGTGCCGTTGAGCTCCGCGTGCACCACGCCCTGGTCGACCTCGACCGCGTGCACCCCGGCCAACGCGCCGAGCACCGTCGCCGCGAGCTGCGGGGTGTCGACGGTGAACGTGGCCGCCCCACCGCCGGCGATGATCTCGTCGACGGAGCCGTCGGCCACCACCCGCCCGTGGTGCATGACCACGACATGGTCGCAGGTCTGCTCCACCTCGGCCAGCAGGTGGCTCGACACCAGCACTGTGCGCCCGCCCGCGGCGTAGCGGCGCAGCACCTCGCGCATGGCGTGGATCTGGGGCGGGTCGAGCCCGTTGGTGGGCTCGTCGAGCACCAGCAGCTCCGGCAGCCCCAGCATGGCCTGCGCGATCGCGAGCCGCTGCCGCATGCCCTGGCTGTAGGTACCGACGCCGCGGCGCACCGAGTCACCCAGCCCGGCGATGTCGAGGGCCTCGTCGAGGTGGGATTCGGCGGTCGGACGTCCGGTGGCCGCCCAGTAGAGGCGCAGGTTGTCCGCGCCCGAGAGGTGGGGCAGAAATCCCGGCCCCTCCACGAACGCGCCGATCCGCGCCAGCACGGGCGCGCCCGGACCGACCGGCTCGCCGAACGCGGTGATCGTCCCGGCGGTCGGGCGGATCAGTCCCATCAGCATGCGCAGCACGGTGGTCTTGCCGGCGCCGTTGGGCCCGAGCAGGCCGAGCACTGCGCCCTGCTCGACGCGGAACGACACGCCCTTGACGGCGCTGAAGCCGCCCCGGTAGGTCTTCGCGAGGTCGACGATCTCCAACGGGCGCCCACCACTGCCGCGTGCCGGGGTGCGTCGCCGGATCCGGGCCACGACCCAGGCGAGCAGGGCCAGCGCGAGCACGGCCACGATCCCGATCAGCGGAACCAGCGGCACGGAATTGGCCGCGACGTTCTCCCCGGGTACCACCGGCACCGTCAGCCCGCCCGCCACGCCGACCTGCCACACGGCCGGGTCGACGGTGGCCGCGTAGGCGTTGTCGGTGGTGCTCACGGCCACCACCAGCCGGTTTCCGGCCTCGATCGGGGCGACGACCCCGGGCAGTGTGACGTCCACGATGGCCGGAGCGCCGTCGGTGGGTACCGTGACCCGCAACGGTGCAACCGTGCTGCCGAGCAGGGCGCGCAGACCGTCCGGGGACTCCTCGAACGTCTTCGCGAACAGTGCCGCGTCGGCAGGCGCGGGCTGGCCGGGGAGCCGCGCCACGGTGATGCGGACGCGTGGAGCGCCGGTGAGCAGCAGCGGGGCGTCGAAGGCTGCTGTCGCGAAGTCGGCGGACTGGCCGGGAAGCTCGGCCGTGAGCGCCGTCAGGCGACCGGCCAGCGAACCGATCGCGCCTCCGACACCGGGCAGCGAGGTGATCGCCGACGGGTTGCCGCCCGCCGGGTTGAGGACCGGCCGGGGGGCACCCGCGAGGTCGAACTGCCGGGT
>JAYSXW010000313.1:0-1315 GCA_043716935.1 Pseudonocardia sp. | reverse complement strand
CCGCCAGAGCGAACTGCGCAACGTCACGCGGTCGGGACACACCGTTCGATACGTCAGCAGGATGACATCGTCGGCGACGCGGTGCGCCGCGACCGAGTCGAGGGCGGGCGCCGGAGAGTCGTCCTCGGCCACCACCTCCAGGACCGACAGGCGGTCCCAGACCGCGCCGGACGCTCCGAACTCCACGAACCCGGGGTCCAGGAGAGCGGAGACGGCCGCAGGCGACCCGCGGACGGAAGGGTCGAGGAGCTGCCGCTCGAGAGCGACGACGAGGTCGAGGTCGGGGTCGAGGTCGGGGTCGGTCACCGGCTCAGGCTCGTGGCCGGTGACGCGACCCGCAAGGCCGATTGCCGTCGGCCGGCGAGGGCGCCTCGAGGGCGGAAATCATCGTGCCGGATCTAATTCTGTTGGTACCCCGGGGCAGCATGGGGCTCGTGGTCGACGAGGAGGTCCGCGGGATCCCCGCCTACCGGTCCGTGCTCGCCCTGGCCGGGGTGGCGCCGCTGTCGGTGGTGGGGTTCCTCGCGCGCATCCCCGCGTCCGCGGCCGGCATCACCCTGACACTGCACGTGGTGCTCACTCTCGGGCACGGCTACGCGGCCGCCGGGCTCGTCGGCGCGGCCGCCACGATCGGGACTGCGGTGGGTGCGCCGCTGCTCGGGCGCCTGGTCGATCGACGCGGGCTGCGTACCGTTCTCGCGATCACGCTGATGGCCGAGGCCGTGTTCTGGTCGGTGGCGCCGTGGCTGTCCTACCCCGGGCTGCTGGTCGGGGCGCTGCTCGCCGGCGTGCTCGCGTTGCCCGTCTACTCGGTGGTGCGCCAGGCGCTGGCCGCGATGGTGCCGTCGGGGCAGCGGCGTCCGGCGTTCGCTCTCGACTCCATGTCGGTGGAGCTGTCGTACATCATCGGTCCCGCCACCGGCACACTGCTGGTCCTGCAACTCTCCAGCGCTGCGGCGATGTGGACCGTCGGCGCGGGGTTCCTGGTGGCGGGGGTGGCGCTGTGGGTGCTCGACCCGCCCACCCGGGTCGCGGCGTCGGCCGGCGACGGTCCGCCGCCACCGGCGCGCGAGTGGCTCGACCGCAGGCTGCTCGCGGCCCTGCTCGCCACCACGGCGGCCGTCGTCGTCGTCTTCGGCACGGAGCTGTCGATGATCGCCGGGCTGCAGCTGCGCGGGCAGGCGGCGTGGATCCCGGTGGTCAACGCGGTGTGGTGCGTCGCGTCGCTCACCGGTGGGTTCCTCTACGGCGCCGCCCGCCGTGCGGTGCCACTGTTCGCGCTGGTCGCGGGCCTGGGCACGGCCAGCCTGCCGGT
>JAYSXW010000312.1:0-11925 GCA_043716935.1 Pseudonocardia sp. | reverse complement strand
CGCGGACGACGAGCCGAGCCCGTGGAGCGACACCGATCGTGCGCGTCGGCCTCGGCACTCCGGCCGGCCCGACATCGCCTCGCGCCGCACCACCTCCGGCGACGAGGAGCGACTCGACGCCCGGATGCTGCGATCCCACCGGGTGGACGACGCCGGAGACGGGTCGGCGCCCGCGCGGCCGGCCGGGCACCCGCCGCGACACGACCGGTCGGTCGCCGACGACCTCGGAGACAGCGCAGAACCAGGCGCCGGATCGACCGGTGCCGTGTCGGATCGCCGGCAATCCCGTGACTTGGCGGCCGAGCCGTCGACCGCCGGCCGGTGGCAGGACGACGCGGACGGGCTGGGCCTCGCCGACCTCCTGGCCGGCGCTCTCGCCGCCTACCGTGACATCTGAGCCGGTGATGCGGCCCGACCGGCCGGCGTCGGACGGTCCCGCACCACACGGTACCGGGGCCCCGTCGCCGGTCTAGGGTTGCCGAGGTGTTACGCAGGCCGTGACGCACCAGCGACCAATCTCCGACGGTCCACCAGCTCGGATGGCCGTCGACGAGCACCGGAGCCGCATGTGACGAGCCGGACGGCAGCGAGGGCTACGGAGCCCGTGCCGGACCCCGAGCTGACCGACCTCGGTGCGCTGTACGCGCGCCATGCCCCTGACCTGCAGCGCATGCCGGGTGATCACCTGCCGCTGCTGCTGGCGGCGGCCCGCTCGCATCTCGATCTCGCGACGCGCCGCGTGCCCGGTGAGGCGCTGATCCGGGTGGGCGACGCCGGGGGCGGAGGGGTCGTGGTCGAGGTCGTCACCGACGACATGCCGTTCCTCGTGGACTCCCTGCTGGCCGGGGTGGCCCGCGCCGGCGGCGACGTGCGTCGTGTGATCCATCCCATCGTCGTCGTGCGCCGGCGCGCCACCGGCGACCTCGCCGAGGTGCTGACCGGTGCGGATCCGGCCGCGCCGCCGGCCGGGGCGCTCGTCGAGTCGTGGATCCATCTCGACCTGGGTCCGGTGCAGGTGCCGTCCGCGGAACTGCGTGACGACCTGGCCGCGGTGCTGCTCGAGGTGCGCGGGGTGGTCGAGGACCGGGAACCGATGCTGGCGCGGGCCCGCGAGCTGGCCGAGATCTTGGTCGCCCAACCGCCGTCCGCACCGGGCGACACCCGCCCGGCCGATGTCGCCGAGCTGCTGCGTTGGCTCGTCGACGGCCACTTCACGTTCATCGGGTACCGCCGCTACCTCGTCGGCGCAGGGGAAGTCGGCGCAGGGGAGGTCGGCGCAGGCCAGGAACGCTCCGATCCCGCGTCCGGTCTGGGCGTGTTGCGGCGCGAGGACGGCCTGGCCGAGCGGTTCGCACCGGACAGCGGAGCGCCCCGGCTGCTGGTGATCACCCGCGCCAGCGCGCCGAGTCCGCTGCGCCCGGTGCACCCCTACTACCTGGCGGTCACGACCGCCGGCGAGCCCGCCCAGGAGCACCGCTTCCTCGGTAGCCTGACGGTGCCTGCGCTGTACGAGAGCGTCCTGGACATCCCGGTCGTCGACCGCCTGGTGCGCGGCGCGATCCACCGTGCCGGATTCCCGCTGGAGTCCTACTCCGGTCAGCAGATGCTCGAGGTGATCTCCGGATTGCCGCGGGAGGAGCTGTTCAGCGCCACCGAGCAGAGCCTGCACGACACCGCGGTCGGCGTGCTCGCGGTAGCGGGGCAGCGCGCGGTGCGGCTGTTCCTGCGGCCCGACCCGTACCGGCGGTTCCTGTCCGCGCTGGTCTACCTGCCCCGCGACCGGTACACCACGTCGTCACGGCTGGCCATGGCCGAGGTCCTGAGGCGACGCCTCGGCGGCCGGTCGGTGGATCACACGGCTCGGGTGTCGGAGTCGCGGCTCGCGCTCGTCCACTTCACGGTGCACGCGGACCGGGACGCGGCCGGGTTCGGCGAGGTCGACGTCACGGCCCTGCAGGACGAGCTGACCGAGGCCGTTCGCACCTGGGACGACCGATTGCTCTCGGGCGGTACGGAGCCGGCGGTGGCGGGCCTGCTGGCCGGTGTGCCCGAGTCGTACAAGGCCGCCGTCGAGCCGCGGCACGCCGTGGAGGACCTGCGCCGGATCGCGGCGCTGGGCGGCTCGGGCGCGTTCGACGTCCGGCTCTACCGGGGCTCGGTCGGGGAGAACCGGCGCTTCACCCTCTATCTGGCCGGGGTGTCGGCGACGCTGACGGCGGTGCTGCCGCTGCTGCAGCAGCTCGGCGTCGAAGTGCTCGACGAGCGACCCTCGGAGTTCGTCCGGCCCGACGGGACGCGGTGCTGGCTCTACGACTTCGGGCTGCGCCTCGACGCGGCCACCCGCGCCGGTGTCACCGAGCCCGGGGAGGAGGCCGTCGAGAGCGGGTTCTGTGCGGCGTTCAGCGCAGCCTGGCGCGGTGACGTCGAGACCGACCGGTTCTCCGCGCTCGTGCTGCGCGCCGGGCTGCCGTGGCGCGAGGTTGCGGTGCTGCGCGCCTACGCTCGATACGCTCGCCAGCTCGGTGGCACCTATGGCCCGCAGTACATGGCGAACACGCTGCTCGCGCACCCTGCCGCCGCGCGCGCGCTGATGACGCTGTTCCGGGCCCGGTTCGACCCGGCACTGCAGCGGCGCGGGGGTGCGGGCGACGAGGCACTCACGGAGCTGCGCGGCCTGATCGACGCCGTCACCGGGCTCGACGCCGACCGGATCCTGCGCCAGTACCTCGCGATGATCACTGCCACGCTGCGCACCAACTGGTTCCGTGACCGGGCGTTCCTGTCGATCAAGCTTGACCCGTCGGAGGTGCCGGACGTGCCGGCGCCACGTCCGCGGTTCGAGATCTTCGTGTACTCGCCCCGGGTGGAGGGCGTCCATCTGCGGTTCGGGCCCGTCGCCCGTGGTGGGCTGCGGTACTCCGACCGTCCGCAGGACTATCGCACCGAGATCCTCGGCCTGGTCAAGGCCCAGGCCGTGAAGAACGCGGTGATCGTGCCGGTCGGCGCCAAGGGCGGGTTCGTGGTGCGGGCCGAAGGGCCTGACGCCGCCGAGGTCGAGTTCTGCTATCGCACTTTCATCTCCGGGCTGCTCGACGTCACCGACAACCTGGTGGACGGGGTCACCGTCGCACCCCCGGACGTCGTCCGGCACGACGGCGACGATTCCTACCTGGTGGTCGCGGCCGACAAGGGCACGGCGAAGTTCTCCGACATCGCCAACGAGGTCGCCGCGTCCTACCGCTTCTGGCTCGGCGACGCGTTCGCCTCCGGCGGCTCGGTCGGCTACGACCACAAGGCGATGGGGATCACGGCGAAGGGAGCGTGGGAGAGCGTCCGGCGCCACTTCCACGAGCTGGGGATCGACACGCAAACCCGGGAGTTCACCGTCGTCGGCGTCGGTGACATGTCGGGGGACGTCTTCGGCAACGGCATGCTTCTCTCGCGCCGTATCCGGCTGCTCGCGGCCTTCGACCACCGGCACGTGTTCGTCGATCCGACGCCCGACGCCGTGGCGAGCTTCGCCGAGCGGAAGCGGGTGTTCGCGCTGCCGCGCTCGTCGTGGGACGACTACTCCCGCGAGGTCATCAGCCCCGGCGGGGGGGTGTGGCCGCGCACGGCGAAGTCGGTGCCCGTGGGCCCGCAGATGCGCACGGCGCTCGGGCTGGCCGAGAGTGTGACGGCGCTCAGCCCGCCCGAGCTCATCGCCGCGATCCTGCGTGCCCCGGCCGACCTGCTGTGGAACGGTGGAATCGGGACCTACGTCAAGGCGTCGCAGGAGACCCACGCCGACGCCGGCGACAAGGCGAACGACGCCGTCCGGGCCGACGGGGCGGAGCTGCGGGTAAAGGTCGTGGGGGAGGGCGGCAACCTGGGGCTCACACAGCGCGGGCGGATCGAGTTCGCCCGCCGCGGCGGCAAGATCAACACGGACGCGATCGACAACTCCGCGGGTGTCGACTGCTCCGACCACGAGGTCAACATCAAGATCCTGCTCGACCGGCTCGTCGCCGCCGGTGAGCTGGCCCGCGACGACCGTAACGCCGTGCTCGTCGAGATGACCGACGAGGTCGGGCAGCTCGTGCTCGCGGACAACCGTGACCAGAACGCCGTGCTCGGCATCGCCCGCGCCCACGCCGTCCACATGGTGGGGGTGCACGGCCGGCTCACCACCGACCTCGTCGCCCGACACGGGCTGGACCGCGCAATCGAGGTGCTGCCCGACGAGGCCGGCTTCGCCGAGCGGGAGCGGTCGGGGGCCGGGCTGACCAGCCCCGAGCTGGCCACCCTGCTCGCTCACACCAAACTCGACCTCACCGCCCAGGTGCTCGCCACCGACCTGCCCGACGTGGCGGCGTTCGCGTCCCGGCTACCGGAGTACTTCCCGCACCCGCTGCGGCGCCGGTTCCCGGCGGCGATCACGGCGCACCCGCTGCGGCGCGAGATCGTCACGACGACGCTGGTCAACGAGCTGGTCGACGGCGCGGGTATGACGTATGCGTTCCGGCTCGCCGACGAGCTGGCGGCGGGGCCCGGCGACGCGGTGCGGGCCTACGCCGTCGTCACGGCGGTGTTCGACCTCCCCGCGCAATGGGCGGAGCTGCGCGACCCGGCGTACCCGACGGCCGTCAGCGACCAGGTCGTGCTCGACTCGAGGCGGCTGCTCGACCGGGCGTCGCGGTGGTTCCTCACCAACCGGCCCCAACCGCTCGCCGTCGGTGCCGAGACCGCCCGGTTCGCCGGCGCCGTGCGGGAACTGCGGGAGCAACTGCCGGCGCTGCTGCGCGGCCGCGAACTCGCCGTCGTGCAGATGAGGGCGGCCGAGCTGCGGTCGGCCGGGATGAGCGAGGACGTGGCCGGACGGGCGGCGGCGCTCATGTACGGCTTCGGGCTGCTCGACGTCGTGGAGCTGACCGAGCTGTCGGAGCGCGACCGCGAACCGCGGGAGCCTGCCGAGGTCGCGGCGCTCTACTACGGCCTGTCCGAGCACCTGGGCATCGACCTGGCCCTGACCTCGGTCAGCGCGCTCGAGCGCGGCGACCGCTGGCACGCCCTGGCCCGGCTCGCGCTGCGCGACGACCTCTACGGCTCCCTGCGGAGCGTCACCCTCGACGCCCTGCGCGAGGCCGCACCGGGCACGTCCGTCGACGACGCCATCGCGCAGTGGGAGAGGGCCAACGTCTCACGGCTGGTCCGGGCCCGCGCGGCGCTGCAGGAGGTGGGCACGGCCGGGATTCTCGATCTTGCGACCCTGTCGGTCGTCTCCCGCCAGCTGCGTGGCCTGGCCCGATGAGGGCGATCTCGCTCCGTCCGCGAGGGTGGGCACGGTGACGGCCTTCGTCACGCACGTCCCGCTGCGCTGGACCGACCAGGACGCCTACCGGCACCTCAACCACGCCCGCGCGGTGACGTTGCTGGAGGAGGCGCGCATCGAGCTGTGCTTCGTCGCGGCCGCCGCCGTCGGCATCGACGGGTTCGTGGGCGGGCTGCTGGTCGTAGCGTTGGAGGTCGCCTACCGGCGGCAGGTGCCCTACCGGTCGCACGCGCTGCGCGTCGCGATGACCGTCGACACGGTCCGCGCGGCGTCGTTCCGGATCCACTACGCCCTGCACGACGGCCTCGGCGACGCCGATCCCGTCGCGATCACGGCGTCCACGACAATGGCGACGTTCGACCTCGCGGCCGGGCGGCCCCGCCGTCTCGACTCCGTGGAGCGGGCGTTCCTCGAGAGGTGGCAGTCGTGACCGCACTGACCGTGCCCGATCCGGACGAGCGCTGCGACCTCGGCGCGTTCGTCGCCCGCGTCGTCCGGCTCGACCAGATGGCGACGGTCCGGCTGCGGGTCGCGGACGGCACGGTCACAGCGTGGGCGTCCACGCCGTTCGACCTGCTGGCCACCCGCTCGGTGCACGGCGCTCTCGATCCGGGGGACGTCACGGTGCCGGCCGCGTCCCTGCTGACGGCGCTGACCGTGGAGCGGGCGACGACCGTCGATCCCGGCTCCGGCGGGTTCTGGTCGGCGGAGCTGCCGCCCGTCGCGGGCTGGCGCCCTGTCGACGAGGTGCCGGGCGCCGAGATCGAGGCGCTCACCGAGCGGGGGCTCGCGCTCGCGCGGGAGAGCGCCGGGCGGATGGGGCCGCCGGTGTCGCTGCTGGACCAGACCGTACTCACCGTCACCGCCGACGGCGGCCCGTCGGTCAAGGTGGCGATGCGCTGCCTGTTCGCACTGTCGGGCATGGGCTTCGTCGGCGACGGCGCCGACCCGGTGCGCGTCTCGGCCACGGGCAGTTGGCTGCGGCTCGACGCCCGCTACGGCGCTGTCGTCCGCCGCCGTCTCACCGCTCTGCCCCTGCTGCTCTGACCGCGGCCCGTTCGAGTCGTGGGTGGACCCGGCCCTGGCCCCACCAGCGCAGGCGACAGTGAGCGCAGTCGCTGCCGGATCAGAAGTCGGAGTTCATCATGCTCGCCGCTGCGTACTGCATGTACTGCCACAGCTGCGCGCGATGGGCGGCATCGAGCCCCGCCTCGTCGACAGCCACCCGCATGGCCGCCAGCCAGGCGTCCCGCTCGATCGGGCCGACCTTGAACGGGGCGTGCCGCATCCGCAGCCGGGGGTGTCCGCGCTGGTCGGAGTAGGTGCGCGGGCCGCCCCAGTACTGCTCCAGGAACATCCGCAGCCGCACCTCCGCGGGCCCGAGGTCCTCCTCGGGGTAGAGCGGGCGGAGCACCTCGTCGTCGCGCACCTGCTCGTAGAAGCGCGCGACGATCCTCTCGAAGACCGGGGCGCCGCCCACCTCGGCGTAGAAGTTCACGGGATCAGTCACCGGCCCATCATCCCGGCTCGACGGCCGCGGGCACCACGGTGGGTCGAGGCACGCCGGCCTCGTCGAACGCGTCGGTGATCGCGGCGTTCAGCGCCCTTTGCACGGCGAACTGCTGGCCGGGCCCGACCTTCACCGTCACGCGCAGCGTCACGCCCTCCGGGCCGACGCGCTCGACGCCCAGCACCTCGACGGGACCGAGCACCTGTACCGCCAGATCCTCGGCGGTGACGCGTTCCGCGGCGATCCGGCCGATCAGGGCGCTGGCCTCGGCGATGTCGGCGCTGTGCCCGACGGGGATGTCGACCACCGCGACGGCGTAGCCCTGGCTCTTGTTGCCCACCCGCAGGATCTCGCCGTTACGGACGTACCAGACCGTGCCGTTGACGTCGCGCAGCGTCGTGATGCGCAACCCGACGGCCTCGACGACGCCGCCGGCCTCCCCGAGATCGACGATGTCGCCGACTCCGTACTGGTCCTCCAGCAGCATGAACATGCCGGACAGGAAGTCGCGGACCAGATTCTGCGCGCCGAACCCGACCGCGACGCCGACGATCCCGGCGGAGGCGAGGATCGGGCCGAGGTTGACGCCGAACTCGGCGAGCACCATCACCGCGCCGATCGTCAGCACCACCACCGAGGCGGTCGAGCGCAGCACCGAGCCGACGGTGCGGGCGCGCTGGGCGCTGCGCGCGGCGGCGGCGTGCCCGTCCCGGTCGCGCCGATCCCGGTCGTGCCGATCCGCCTCGCTACCGTCCCCGTTGCGTCGGGCCCTCCCGCGTCGGCCCAGCGGCGCTCGGCTCACCAGGCCCGGCACCGACGCCGCGCCCTCGATCACCCGGTGGATGAGCCGGTGCAGCGCCCAGCGGGCGACGAAGGTCAGCACGAGGATCAGGGCTATGTGCCAGACGGTGGTGACGATCGTGTCGGCCGAGCGGGCCAGGGTGTCGTTGCTGGTCCAGCCGTAGATGCGGGCGCACCAGCTGCCGGCGTCGTCGGCGCACGCGGGCCGCAGCGGCAGGACGGACGTGCTCATGCCGGCAGCTCCAGTCCGGTACGGGCGGCCAGGAACGACAGCTGGTCGACGGCCAGTGGCACGGTCCGCGACACCGAGCGGGCCGCGTGTCCCACATCGGTCTCGCGGCGGATCAGCACCGGCCGGTCCGCGGGGTCGCGGCCGGTGGCGTGCTGCAGCGCCGCGCACATCTTGCGGGCGTGCAGTGGGTCGACGCGGGAGTCGGCGTCGAACACCGTGAACAGGACGGCCGGGTACGCGACTCCGTCGCGGACGTGGTGGTAGGGCGAGTAGGCGAGCAGCCAGCCGAGCTCCGTCGGATCGGCGGCGGTGCCGTACTCGTCGTTCCAGGTACGTCCCAGGGAGAACGATTCGTACCGCACCATGTCCAGCAGCGGTGCCGAGCACACGACCGCCCGGTACAGCTCGGGGCGCTGGGTCAGTACGGCGCCGACGAGCAGGCCGCCGTTGGAGCCGCCCGTGATCGCGAGCTGCGCCGGGGTCGTGTCGCCGGCGTCGACGAGGGCCCGGGCCGCGGCATGGAAGTCGTCGAACACGTTCTGTTTGTGGCTCCGGTTGCCGGCGAGATGCCACGCCTCGCCCTCCTCGCTGCCGCCGCGCAGCGACACCAGCGCGTACCGCCCGCCCGCGGACACCCAGGTCAGCGCCGACGGCGAGTACTCAGGGGCGCGGCTCAACCCGAACCCTCCGTAGCCGGTGACGAGCGTCGGCACCGCGCCCCGGGCGTCGACGGGGGAGACGACGAACATCCGGACGGTCGTGCCGTCGGCGGAGGTGAACTCCCGCTGCTCCGAGCGCACCCCCGGCACCGTCACCGCGCCCGGCGCGGCCTGCTCCAGGACCGTGACGCCGGCCTCGAAGCGGTGCACCCCCGCGGGGGTGACGAGGTCGGTCCAGCCGAACCAGACGCGGCCCGCCTGCTCGGGGGTGTCGCGGTCGGCCACCGAGATGCCGTGCAGTGAGCCCGGCCCGGGCAGCGCGACGGTGCCGCGTGGCGCGCCGTCGAGCGCGGCGTGCAGGTGCAGCTCCGCGACGGCGTGTCGGGAGCGGGCCAGCACCAGCAGCGCCCCGTCGGGCCCCTCCAGGCGGCGGACACCGTCGAGCACCGAGTCCGGGTCCTCGGCGACCAGCGGGCGCCAGTGCTCCCGGGTCGGCGTCGCCGGATCGGTGACGGCGAGCCGCCACCGGGGGGCTCCGTCGGTGGTGTGCAGATAGAGCAGGCCGTCGCGGTCCACCCAGGCGTCGCACTGGACGTCGTCGGCCTGGGTCAGGACGGGGACCAGCGGTCCGTCGGGCAGCTGCGCCACCCACACGCTGTCGCGGCGGGCCGTGCCGACGTTTCCCGTGACCACCAGCCACCGGCCGTCTCGCGAGACGCGCACGCCGTAGTAGGTGAGGCCGGTGTCGTACAACCCGGGGCCCTCCACGAGCACGTCGTCGGGCGAGCCCACCCGGTGGCGCCAGATCCGGCGGTGGAGCGCCTGCTCGCCCGGCGGCACCTCGTCCTGCCCGACCATGCGGACGAAGAGGAACTCCTCCCCGCCCGGCAGCCACGCCACCGACGAGTAGCGGCAGCGTTCGATCGGCGGCTCCACCTCGACGCCGGTCGTGACGTCGAGCACGTGCAGCACCGAGTGCTCGTCGCCGCCGCAGGAGAGCTGATAGGCCAGCCGGGCCCCCTCCAGATCGGGCACCCAGGCGTCGAGGGTGGTGAGTCCGGACGGGTCGATCGCGATCGGGTCGAGCAGGACGCGTTCGGTCCCGCCCCGCTCGGTACCGATGCTCGCTCCGCCTGCGCTCCGCTCGGTCACATGCAGCGCCGGGTGCTCCTGCCCCGGCTCCCGGCGCATCGCGAACCGGCGCCCCGCCCGCCACACCGGGATCGACACCGACCCGGCGGCGAGCAGCTCGTGCAGGCGCGCGGCCAGCCCCGGCCGGCCCGGGAGGGCGTCCAGGTGCTGCCGGGTCCGGCGGTCCTGGGCCTGCGACCAGGCCGCCGTCCGAGGATCGCTCGAGTCCTCAAGCCAGCGGTACGGGTCGGCCACCCGGTGACCGTGGAGGTCCTCGACGAGATCGAGACGTTCGGCGGAAGGGTAGGGGGAGTCCACGCGGGCCGAGGGTACGTCACGCGTCCCGGGCGGGCCCGGAGCGCATCCGGCACACCTCCACCGGAGACGGGTGTCGATCCGCGACACCGCCGCGCGTCGAGGAGTGGAGGGCGGCCACCGGGTCGCCCACAACCCGGGAGGTCGACAACGTGGTGGTCGAGTTCAAGCCCGACGTCCGCATCGCGTGGCGGCACCGGGCCCGGCACGTCTGGCACTGGGAGCTCGTCGCCGTCCCCGAGGGCACGCGCGTCACCGAGAGCTGGGACGGCCGGGCGAAGCGCGGGTCGACGGTGCCGGCCGGCTGGTGCGGTTGGCCGACTCCGACCGCACCCGGTGGCGTGAGCCCGACCTCGACCTCGGAATCGTGCTGGCCACCGAGGCACTGATGCGGTCGGGCACCACACCGGGTGCATGGACGCTGCAGGCCGCGATGGCTGTCGCGAACGTCGCGCCGCAGCCCGCCCGGGCTGTCATCGCCGCGCTCTACGACCGGCTCGCCACCGTCCACCCCTCGCGGGCGGTGCTCGCCAACCGGGCTGCCGCCACGACGCTGGCCGCGGGCCCCGACGCCGGGCTGGCCGCCCTCGCCGGCCGCGGTCCCGGCGGCGGCGATCCCGGGATGTATTTCGTGGACGCCCTGCGCGCGGAGCTGCTCGCCGAGCTCGGCCGCCGCGGGGAAGCGGCCACCGCGTTCCGGGCGGCCATCGAGGCGGCCCGCAACGACGTCGAACGGGGCCATCTTGCCGACCGGATGACCGAGCTGGGGATCACACCATCTCCGTGAACGAACCATCACCGATCGCCGACGTGGGCGGGTGTGGGCGTGTCCGCCGGCAGGGTGGGACACGGCAGCGGCGCGCCGAAGGTCGTCTCGAGCGGCAGCACGCCGGCCCAGCGCCCACCCGCAGCGATGTCGGCGTCGTCGTCGCCGGGCGGGCCGGTGCGCACCTTGACGCTCGCCTCGCCCAGGTCGAGCGCCACCACTGCGGTGGCGGCCAGTTCCCTGGCCGACGGTTCGCGGGCGTGCTCCCACGAGCCCGGGGAGAGCTGATCGACGATCGCCCGCAACGCCGTCCAGCGCTCCTGCGGATCGGTGACGACCCGCGCGGTGGCGTGCACCACGGCGCTGCGGTAGTTCATGGAGTGGTGGAACACCGACCGCGCGTAGACGATCCCGTCGACGTGGGTGACGGTGAGGCACATCGGGTCGCCGTCGGCGATGCGCAGCCAGCCCGCGCCGGTCGAGCCATGGACGTAGACGGTGTCCCCGACGCGCCCGTAGCCGGTGGGAATGACCACCGGCGCGCCGTCCCGGACCAGCCCGACGTGCGCGACGAGGCCGGCGTCGAGCACGGCGTGCAGGTCGGCGGGGTCGGTGCGGGCCCGCTCACGGGCGCGGGTGACGGTGCTGCGCGGGGTGGGGGAAAGACTCACGTCGCCAGTCTGCGGGGTCAGCCCGCACGAGAGGGGTTCGCGGTTCGAAGAAGCTGCGGCCGGTCAGGTAGGACGCCTGTGCGGGCGGCAGGGTGGTGAGGACGTTGCCGAGCAGCTGTTGGACGGGGTTGTAGCCCAGGAACGCCGCGAACAGCACCCGGCCCCGGCGCCCCGGGCGTCGGCGGAAAGGCTGTTCATGACGTCGGCCCGGTTGGGGGAGGAGAACAGGCCCATGTCATTCGGACGCGGCCGTACAGGTCCCCCAACCGGCCGAACCCGACCACCAGCACCGCGGTGACCACGAGGAATCCCATGTTCATCCACAGCAGGTAGCTCGTGTTGCCCGGGGCGAGGGGGTCGATGGAGATGCCGCGGAAGATGTCCGGCAGCGCGATCGGCACGATCGACGAATTGATGGTGGCTCTGAGCAGGCCGAGCGTCGGGTTCGACAACGCGATCCACTTGTAGTCCGGACCGGGATCACGGCGGACGCCCCTCTCTCGTTTAGTTGCCCCGTGCTGGACAAACG
>JAYSXW010000311.1:0-1327 GCA_043716935.1 Pseudonocardia sp. | reverse complement strand
GCGGCAACTGGTGTCCGAGATCGCCGGCCCTCTCGTGACGACCGGTGCGCTCGCTCTGCGCGCGGTGGCGGCCACCGAGCTGCCGAGGGGAACCCGGTCTCCCGACCACGTCTTCGAGGGTCGGCCGGCGCAACCGCGTTTCCGTCCTGCCCGACGACCAGGACTTCGACGTGATCGCCGAGATCACCGGCCAGGACTGCGACCGAGTGGTTCCTCGGGGCTCGGCGCCCCGATTCCCCACCTCAGGTCGCGCGCCACCAGCTCAGCACGTCGTCGAGCGCGCCGGGCGCGGCCACGACCATGCCGCCGACGGGCAGTGCGTCGAACGTGCCGTCGGCGTCGACGATGAGGGCGCCGGCCTCCGCGGCGAGGCAGGCGGCGCCGGCGACGTCCCACTCCTGGTAGTGGTCGAGCACCGCACCGACGGCGTGGCCCAGTGCCACCTGGGTGATCGCCAGCGCGGCCGAGCCGAGCGCTCGCACCCCGACGTGGGCGGCCGCGGCAGCCCGGCCGAACGCCGGCGCCCGCTCCAGCGACAGCTCGGTGCAGACGATCCCGCCCGCGGTACCGCGCGGCACCACCCGGACCGGGACGCCGTTGGCGCGCACCCCTCGACCGCGTGCCGCGGCGTAGATCTGGGCCCGACTGGGGTCGGCGACGACGCCGACGACCGGGCCGTGGGCGTCGACGAGCGCGAGGCTGTAGGCGCACCACGGGAAGCCGGCGACGTAGTTGGCGGTGCCGTCGACCGGGTCGACGACCCAGCGCAAGGGGGCCGCGTCGGCGCCCGGGTCGGCCCCGTACTCCTCGCCGACGACCGGGACGCCCGGGAACTCGACGTGCAGCACCCGACGGGTGTGACGCTCCAGCGTGCGGTCGGTGTCGGTGACCCAGTCGAACGGGTTGGCCTTGTGCCCGGCCCCCACGTGGTCGCGGCCGGCCGTCGCCGTGATGACCTCGGCGGCGTCGTTGGCGAGCCGTCCGGCCACCTCGAGAGCGCGCGCGAGCACACCGGGGTCCACCTGGGGTGGGTGCGGAAGGACCGTCATGGGAACCGAGAGTCACCGCGTCGGGTGTCGGCGGCGCGTCTCGGACATGAAGTGCCGCGGATCACCTGGCCAACTGTGCCCTCGGGACATTGTGTAGATCGACCGGCACGCGCTGTTGTCCGCCTGTTCGGCGCACGGCCAGCCCGACGACGGTAGAGAGGAGGTCGAACCGGGCAGGTTCTCCATGTGCGCGTCGCGATCGTCTCCGAGTGCTTCCTGCCCGTCGTCAACGGCGTCACCAACTCGGTCCTCCGGGTGGTCGAGCACCTGATGGCGGC
>JAYSXW010000032.1:0-2144 GCA_043716935.1 Pseudonocardia sp. | reverse complement strand
GGCGACCAGTCCGCTCGCGATCCACTGCGACGCTCCGGCCAGTTGCCAGTAGCCGTCCTGTCCGAGGTCCACGATCGGGAGCAGGGTGTCGGCGGCGAACAGCCACGGGTTGAAGACGGGGTGCTGGCCGTCGTCTACCGGGAGCGGGACGTGCGTGGCGAACCAGATTCCGCCGAGCACCGCGAACAGGACCAGCCAGCACACGGCCAACCAGGGCCGATAGCCGTAGCCGACCGTCACGCGCTGCAGCTGGCCCCACACCCGCTCGACGGGACCGGTCGCGGCGTAGCGGCGTCGCTGCCGCGCGAACAACACGGCCTGGGCCTGCTCCTCGTCGCCGCTGCGGCGGTAGGCGGCCGCGAGTTTCTCATACGGTGCCGGGGCGTAGTCGTCGGCCACCTGTTCGATCCACCGCAACCTCGTCCGGACGTCGATCACCCGGATGTCGGTCAACGTCTGGTAGTCGAAGTCGTCGACATCGACGCCGTGCACGGCCGCCCAGAGCAGTGCGGAGTCGGTGAACGTGCCCACCCGGGCCCGGGTCAGCCGCACCCGGCCGTTCGGTGCCGACCGGGGCTCGATGATCAACTCAGCGGTGTCGAGGCCGTAGGCGTTGAGCGCGTAGAGGACGTCACCCTCGGGCGGGCCGAGCACGGCATCGACGAACTGCACCGACTTGCGCACCTCCGCCCGGCGCACCCGGACACCGCCGGCCGCGGTGAAGCCGTCGATGCACAGCAGGTCGCTGCCGATCGTCGCCGCGCGGGCGTCGAGCGACGAGCGGGGTGTGCCGTCGAGCCGCAGGCGGGGACGGGTCAGTACCGCCGCCGTGGCGTCGACGGTGGCGCCGATCACCGCGTTCTGGAGCCGGACCGTGCCCTCGAACCGGGTCCGGCGCAGGTAGAACTCGCCGCCGACGTGCAGGCCGTCGGCGAGCAGCGCGTAGCCGTCGGGGGCGGTGATCACGACGCCGGACAGGCTGGCGCTGCCCCGGACGTGGGTGTCGATCAGCCGCACCTGGCCGCTGCACGTCAGCGCGCCGCGGCCCTGGTCGCGGCCCTCGACGTCACCGCCGACCTCCATCCCGTCCGCGAACAGCGCAATGCCCTTGTCCGAGGCGCCCCACGGGCCCGCGAGTCGGGCTCCCGACAGCCGCAGGAACCCCCCGACGACGGCGTTGGGCAGGCGGACCGTGCCGTCGGTGGCCAGGCCGTCGTCGAGCTCCAGGTTGCCGTCGACGCGGATGCGGTCAGCCACCACGCACGCCCCGGAGTCGACGATCCCGCCGGGCACGATCGGCACCCGCGTCTCGTCCGCGACGGGCTCGGGGGGCGGCACCGCGCCGGGACTTCGGTCGATGCGCGCCCCGGACAGCACCATGTCCCCCCCGACGTGTGCGCCCGCGAGGAGCAACCGTCCGATGCTGCCGAACCCGTGCCCGTCCGGGTGTCGGCCCGCGAGGAGGCTCCCGCCGATCGTCACGCCGCTGGCGTCGAGGGTGTCTCCCCCGGTACTGCTCAGCTCGGCGCCGGCGAGGTCGAGGTTGCCCGTGATGCGTGCGCCCGGCAGGCGCAGCTCACCCCGGCTGCGCAGACGGCGGGCGTAGACGGTGCCCTCGACGACGATGCGGTCGGCGACCAGCGCGTGGCCGCCGGTGCCGTCGAGGCGCCCGCCCGACAGTCGTAGCGACCCTCCGACGAACGCGTCCGGGAGATGGACCGGCCCGTGGACGGAGAAGCCGTCGTCGAGCAGGAGATCCGCGCCGAACCGGGCGTTGCCGGCGCGCAGGCCCGGCAGCCGGCAACCCGACAACGCGAGCCCGGTGAAGGCGGCCATCCGCAGGTCCGGGACGTGGCCGAAGGTGCACTCCCGGAGCTCGACGGGCACCCGGACGGAGGCGCCGATGAGCCGCAGCACGCCGGTGAACGTGGCCCGGCGCAGGCGCAGAGCGGGAGCGCCCGAGGGCGGGGGCCCGGTGAGCACGTCGGCCAGCACCGCGGACGGGATCACCGTGCCCGCCAGGTCCCATTCGTGCCCACTGCCCATGACGTCGAGCAGGTGCTCGGCCAGCTCCTCGTCGGATGGCTCCGACGCCGGATCACCCACCACGGCGCCGGCTCCCCCCATGATCGACGACCATCGGA
>JAYSXW010000310.1:0-1329 GCA_043716935.1 Pseudonocardia sp. | reverse complement strand
GGTTCATTCTGCCGGGACGCCGATCGCGTGGCAAGCCGGCCCTCTACGAGCGGTCAGCCGGCCAGATCGTCGAACTCCCCGCTGCGCACGCCGGTGATGAAGGCCGCGATCTCGGCCCGCGTGTAGACGATCGTCGGGCCGGTCGGGTGCCGTGAGTTGCGCACGGCGATGTCACCGCCAGCGAGTTCGGCCAGTTCGACGCAGTTGCCGCTGGGGTTGCTGGCACTGCTCTTGCGCCAGCGCAGGCTGGAGAATTGGGAATGCACGTGCAGATGTTCATGCACCAGCACTTGCGGATGCAAGAGGGAACGGACACGATCGTATCGCGTACGGCGATCCGGCCACGGACCGTCACGGGCGGAGCGTGAGGAGGCACGGTGAGCTACTCCTGGGGTGCAGGTCCGCGGGTGGGTCCCGGCGGAGCGTTGAGCCCGATGGCCGAGGGGCCCGGCACGGCTGTACCGGTCGTCCCGATCCCGGCCCCCGCGATCGTCGACCGGCCGCTCCCCGGCAGCGTCCCCAACGTGCGCACGCCGGGCCTCGACATGCGGCGGCTTGCCGCAGAACTCGCCCCGATGGTCGACGTCTGGCAGCGGCTGCTCGTCGAGCACCTGCCCGACCAGGCGGGCCGGTGCCGCACCTGCACCAAAGGTGGTACGGGACTGCCGTCCACCCCGTGGCCCTGCTCGATCTACGGCATCGCCGACCTTGCCCGCCGTCGGGTCGCCGAGGGCCACTGACGCGCGGTCAGCCCAGCCACTCCAGCGCCGCCGCGGCCGTCCAGGCCTGGTCGCGGCGGCCCAGTGGCTCGCTGGTGATCGGCTCGTGGCACTCGGCGAAGCTCAGGTCGCCCAGCTGAGCCGGCGACGCGTCGCGCAGCACCGAACGCAGGTGCCAGGCGCTGTCGCGAGCCGCGCACCAGCCCAGCAGCAGATTGAGAAACGGCCGTACCGGGCCGCGCCAGTAGGTGCGGCGGCGGAAGTCGGGACCTACCGGCGAGGTGGACGGCGGCAGCGGCAGGTGCAACGCCGGATGACCCATCCACTGCTCGCCGAGCAGCAGGGCCCGCTGGCGTGAGAGCAGGGCCGGGTCGCCGCCCGCGACGAGAGGTGCGAAACCCGCCACCGTCAGGGGCCCGACCCACTCGCCGGTGATGACGTCGACGTCACGGGCCAGGCCGGTGCGGGTCGACGGTACCGGCGACGCCCGCCCGGAAACCGGGCTGCGATGTCGTGGAGCTCGGTGGCCTCGGGGCGGCCGAACTCGTCGGCGAGGTCGGCCAGCACCTGGCTGGACGCGGCCAGCACGGCGGAGAACAACACGTCACGC
>JAYSXW010000309.1:0-3964 GCA_043716935.1 Pseudonocardia sp. | reverse complement strand
GTCGTTAGGCCGTTCGCCAGGCTGCGGCGTCGTGGCCGACCCTTCTGCGCCACCTACCTAGACCGATCGTGGAAGCTGCGTGGCACTTCGGTCGAAGGTGGCGCGTCCAGCGCCCTCATCCCTCCTCGAACGGCCCAACTCGAACGGCAAGCGGCCGGAGCAGCGCAGGTCGGCGGACCCTTCGGTCGAGGGCGTCACTCCGCGATCTCTGCCAGGAACGCGGAGAGCACGGCCACCCACTGCTTAGGCGCGTCGAGGAACGGGCCGTGGCCGGAGCCGTCGAACATCTCGGTGCGGACGGTGCCGCCGGCCGCGGCGTAGCGCTCCAGCACCGCGCGGATCTGGCCGACCATCGGCTGCGGCGGGAACACCTCGGCCCCCGGCCAGCCCGGCACCGTTCCCGACGCACCGAGGGTGCCCATCTCCAGCGGTGAGCCGTCGGCGACGACCAGGTCGGCCGTGCCGTGGGTCCACAGGACGGGTGGTTTCGGGTCGAGGTCTTCGATTCCCGTCCAGTTGCAGTACTTCGGGGAGACGGCGTTGAGGATGCCGGTGGTGCCGGGCCCGATGCCGGGCCAGTTCTCCGATGTGACGCTGTCGCCCGGGTAGTTCGCGTCGCCGGTGACGGTGCGCAGCACCTCGGCCACGAGCAGGTCCTCCCGCGGCTCCCGGTGGGTCGGCGCCCAGTAGAAGGCGCGCATGACGTTGCGGATCGAGAACGGACTCTCGTCGGACGCGTCACCGGCAGCGATCCTCTCGACGACCTCCGGGTTGACGGTGCCGCCCCCGCCGCCCGCGAAGTCGGGTGTGCATGGAGTGCCGTCGGGGTGGGTGCCGCCGTAGCCGTACGGGGAGACGGGGTCGACCAGCGTCAGCGACGCCACCGGCCGGTCCTGGGCGTACCGCACCACAGCTGCCCCGCCGGTGGACCAGCCGACCAGATGCGGGAGGGCGTCGACGCCCAGCGCGCGCAGGAGCGCATGCAGGTCATCGGCCCAGTCGGCGAGACCGCGGGTGGCGTCGAGCATGACGGGCTCGCTGCCGCCGAAACCGCGCATGTCCGGCGCCATCACGTGGAAGTAGGACGGCAGGTCGGGCACGAGGTGCTCGAAGAAGCGTCCGGTGGACAGGTTGCCGTGCACGAACACGAGCGGCGTCCCGTCGGCGGGACCGGACTCGACGACCTGCATGCGGATGCGGTCGGTGTCGACCGTTCGGGAGCGGAGATCCATCCGCCGGATGCTGGCCGGGCCGGTCGACCCGGTCAAGCCGCCATCCGACGCAGCTCCCGGGCCAGGTACAGCCCGGCCCGGCGCTGCCGTCATGTGCGGCGATCGCGCAGCGCCATGCCCGCAGGCCTCGGCTTCGGCGCCCGGTTCCCGCCGCGACCGGTGCGTTCGGCGAGCCGGTCGGCCCTCACCGAGCCGCTGTCGTCCCGGGCGAGTCCGGGACGGTCTGCCGGACGGATGTCGGCGGCAGGCTGGGGAGGGTGCTGCCGACGCGGACGGTGTTGCGGCCGGCGCGTTTGGCGGCGTAAAGGGCGGCATCGGCGATCTGGAGCAGGGTTCGCAGGTCGTTGCCGGTGTCGGGGTGTTGGGCGGCGCCGATGGAGATGGTCAGGCCGGCAATGGTGAGGGGTCCGTCGGGGGTGGGGATCTCGACACGGAGGGCGGCGACGCGGCGGCGGATGCGGTCGGCGACGGTGTGCAGGTCGCCGGTGGCGGTGATGTCGAGTCCGGCGATGAGGACGACGAATTCTTCGCCGCCGAAGCGGCCGACGAGGTCGCGGTCGCGGACCACGGTGCGCAGGGTGTCGGCGACGGCGGCGAGGACGGAGTCACCGGCGAGGTGGCCGTGGGTGTCGTTGACGTTCTTGAAATGGTCGAGGTCGAGCACGAGGACCCCACGGGGTGGGTCGCCGCGTCGGGCCCGGTGCAGGGCGCGCTCGGCCTGGACGTGCCAGGCGGCGGCGTTGAGCAGGCCGGTCTTGCCGTCGGTGCTCGCGGCCACCTCCAGGTGCCGGACCAGGACGGCCCGGTGCAGCACCAGCAGCGGCGGGAGGACGAACGCGATGAGCAGCGGATTGACCGTAACCGCGAGGGCGGCAACCCCTCCGAACGAGAGAGTGGCAATCTCCAGTAGATTGTCGTCCCCGGTACCGAACATCGTGTGAAGATCCGCTTGTGGATCGCTGAGGACAATAATGCCTGCAACGAGCAGGGCGCTGATGGCGGCGTAGGCGAGCAGCGCCAGAACGATGATGACCAGACCCCGTCCGTCGGTGGTCGGGCCCGCGGTCATCGGGCTGATGTGAGCCACGGCCGAAGCTGCAAGTGACGCCAGAACGATCGTTGCCGTATTGAAGAGGTGACGGTAGAGCGGCGACCTCGCGCGCCACGACCGCCACCAGAGATGCGTATTGACCAAAATTACCAGCAACGCCGCTAATGGGCCAGGGAGAAGTAGGGCGCCGGCTAAGGTCCATACGGAACCGAGGTCGATGTGGGGTACTTCCGTTGCGAGCTGCCGCCGCAAGCGCTCGATGCCGCGCGAGGCCTCCCCGTGGGCAGCGGCACAACCTCCCAGTAGGAGCAGTAGCAGGAGGCTCGACCGATCCGGCGTCATCGCGGGTATTCCGGCCAGGATCGCGACCATCGCCGCGACCTCGACCGCCAGGACCGCCACCATGACGCGGGCCGGGATCGCCCAGAAGGGCCATCTCGTCACCCCACGCAGCACCGTAATGTCTCCTGCTCGCTCGGATGCATGCCATCGGGTCCACTTCGACCCCTGGACACCCCTCCTGCTGTTCACGCTAACCGATGAGGTGGGGTCTGCCACAGGGCCGGACGGTCGACGCCGGCCCGACGGCGCAACCCGCCTACGAAGGGGGACGTCGTGCGCAACCGGCAGTGGTGACCAGTCCGCCCATCAGTTCTGCTACGAGAGGGTTCGTCGTGCGCAACCGGCAGTGGTGACCAGTCCGCCCATCAGTTCTGCTACGAAAGGGTCCGTCGTGCGCAACCGGCAGTGGTGATCTGACGGACGTTGGTGAGAGCCGTGCGCTGCGAGCATTCCTGAACAGTGATGCCGGACGCGGCTGGGCGGTGGGCGGGCCCCATCGTCATGGTTGTGGCGGGCGGCCTCGCTCTCGCCGCACCCGTCACGAGAGGATCTCGGCATGCGCCGTCTCGTGCAGTGGTTGATCGATAACGCCGACGGTTCGCTGGCGCTGGCGCTGGCCATCGCCGTCACCGTCGGCGTGCTGGGGGTGCTCGACGTCCTGGGCACCGACGAGGTCAAGGCCGCGATCCTGCTGACGCTGGCCCTGCCCTCAGCCACCCTGCTGCGCGACCGGGCCCTGGCGGCCAGAGCGATCGCGCGGTCGGCAGCGGTGCGGCTGGTGAACGGCTCGGAGGTCGACCGGCTCAGCGCCGCCGCCCACCGCAACGTCGGGTAGTGGATCTTCAAGGGGGGCCGGGGTCGCACCTGCGCGCGGTGACGCTGCGCGAGTGCGCCGAGGCGTCGCGCCGGGCCAACCGGCCGGTCCGGATGCAGGTGGAGATCATCGATCCGACGGACGCACCGCTGTGCCAGCGCTACGCTCAGTACCGCGCATCGCTGCGCCCCGCGTCCGGGCGCGACGCCGATCGGCACACCGCCCAGACGATGGCCCGCAGCGCTTTTGCCACCGTGCTGGCGCTGTGCTGGTACGGGCAGCGGTTCGTGCTGCTGCAGCCGGCGATCGGCCTCTCGCCGGTGATGAGCACGTTCCGGTGGGACATCTCGCCGACGTTCGCGCTGATGACCCAGGAGGACTCGACGGCGCCCGCGATGTATTTCGATCACTCCATGTCCCCCCATCGAGCGTACCTGCGCGAACTGGCGATGAGTTTCGAGCAGTCGATGCCGGCTCGATCTCGCCCGCATCGACGAGGCGACCCTGTCCGACGAGCCGACGCCC
>JAYSXW010000308.1:0-12090 GCA_043716935.1 Pseudonocardia sp. | reverse complement strand
GAACGGGCCGAACGCTCCACCCGCATCCGGCGCCGCGCGGAACAGGAGATCAGCCTGGAAGCCCAGCTGACCCTCCTCCGCGCGCACGTGGACCGCCTGGAACTCCGCCTGACGGCCCTGGAGACATACCCCCGCCGTAGGTGATAGCGCTGCCCGCCGGTGGACGGCGTCGAGCGGCGAGGCCGCTCAGCGGGCCACGATCACCCCCAGCTCGGCGCAGGTGTCGATCCCCTGTCCGCCGAACAACGAGTTGGCTCCCTGGCCGCCCTCGATGATGTCGCCCGGCTCGTTGCCGTGGATCGTGTCAGGGCCGTCGAAGATGACATCCACCCCGCCGGCGCCGCCCTCCAGGGTGTCGCCGCCGCCCAGGCCGCAGATGGTCTCGCTGACGCCGTTGCCCCGGATGTGATCGACGAACGCGGTTCCGACCGTGATCCGGTCGGCGGCCGCGGGCACCTGGAACGGCGCTCCCCCCACGACGCCCAGGGGGCCCGGATCGGCGCTGTGGTCGTCGAGCCGGGTCGAGAGAACCATCGTTGCGGACAGGTTGCCGCACCCCGGCGGCACGGGCACCAGGAGAATCCGAGCCGAGGCCGGCGGTGCCCCCGCCACAGCGACGCCGGCGGCGAGGGCGAACCCGGCGACCACGAGTCTGACGGAGGGCCGGCTTCGGGACGACGTCGCGATGGTGCGTGTGGAGTTCCTCTTCCTGCTGATACGGGGTCGAGGAGCAGGTGCACCGCGACGAGGCCGACTCTGCGCGTGCGGCCGGCTTCTTCCGATGTCGTCCGACTCGCCCGGACGTGCACTTCGGCACGTCGAGCCCGCCCGAGGGAGCGCAAGTGGGGTCAGGCGCTCGTGGAAGTGGATCCACAGATCGTCGAGCCGGGCCATGGGGTGTTCCGCGAAGCAGTCCGACGCCGACACCGCGCTGCGCCGCCGCCGTAGAACGCCGCCGCGAACCGGTGCCGCCCATCGCGGCAACCCTGGGACTGGACCACGTCGCACCCACCGACCTCTCGCGGCTACCGCGCCACGTGCACGCGGACCTCCACGCTCGTGCCATCCGGAGCAGCCACCGTGGCGGCCAGGGTGGGCACCGGCAGCGACACGTACACCACCGAGCGCGCAAGCACCTCGCTGGTCAGGAACACCTCGTGATGGCGGACGGCGTCGAGCACCGTGTCCGGCGCGTCGACGCCGAGGGTGATCCGGTCCGAAACGTCCAGCCCCGCCTCGCGGCGGGCCTGTTGCACGAGCCGCACGACGTCACGGGCGGTGCCCTCGACGGCCAGTTCGGGCGTCACGGCGGTGTCGAGTACGACCAGGCCCGTGGACCCCGGTAGGGCGGCCGTGTCGTCCGGATCCGTCGCAACGAGCTTCTCGGTGAACTCGCCCGGCTCCAGCACGATCCCCGCCGCCGTGACGGTGCCGTCGTCGTTCGCCGACCACTCCCCGGCCTTGACCGCGCGGATCACCTTCTGGGTATCGCCGCCGAGCCGCGGCCCGCAGGCGCGGGCGTTGACGGTGATCTCGAAGCGGCCGTGGGCGGCGACGCCGGTGGTGAGTACGACCTCCTTGACGTTCACCTCATCCCGCAGGATGTCGACGAACGGCTCCAGCGCGGCGGCGTCCGCGGCCGCCACCGTGAGCCGGGCCAGAGGCAGCCGCACCCGCAGCCCGCGGGCCTTGCGCAGCGACGACGCCGACGACGCCACCTGCCGCACCCGGTCCATCGCCGCCACCAGCTCGCGGTCGTGACGCAGCTCCGACGGCGTCGGCCACTCCGTCAGGTGCACCGAACGGCCCCCGGTCAGCCCCTGCCAGATCATCTCCATCGTGAGGGGCAGCAGCGGCGCCGCGACCCGGGCCGTCACCTCCAGCACGGTGTGCAGGGTGTCGATGGCGTCGGCGTCACCGTCCCAGAACCGGTCCCGGGACCGCCGGACGTACCAGTTCGTCAGTGCCTCGGCGTGGTCGCGGATCCGGTCACAGGCCCCGGCGATGTCGTGGACGTCCAGGGCGGCGGTCACCTCGTCGACGAGCCAAGCCGTGCGGGCCAGGACGTAGCGGTCCAGGACGTTCGTCGAGTCCGTCCGCGCGACACCGATCCGGCCGGCCGCCGCGGCGTAGAGCGACAGGAAGTACCAGGTGCTCCACAGCGGCAGGATCGCCTGCCGCACCCCCTCGCGGATGCCCTGCTCGGTGACGACGAGGTTGCCACCCCGCAGGATCGGCGAGGCCATCAGGAACCAGCGCATGGCGTCGGAGCCGTCGCGGTCGAACACCTCGTTGACGTCGGGGTAGTTGCGGCGCGACTTGCTCATCTTCAGGCCGTCGTCGCCCAGCACGATGCCGTGGGCGACGCAATCGCGGAACGCGGGCCGGTCGAACAGGGCGGTGGCCAGGACGTGCAGCGTGTAGAACCAGCCGCGGGTCTGGCCGTTGTACTCGACGATGAAGTCGCCCGGGTAGTGGTCCTCGAACCACGCGGGTCCCGGGTTCGGGTGTCCCGAGGAATTTGTGTCGAACGGGTAGTGGACCTGGGCGAACGGCATCGAGCCCGACTCGAACCAGCAGTCGAGCACCTCCGGGACGCGGCGCATCGTCGAGGCGCCCGTGGGGTCGTCGGGGTTGGGGCGGGTCAGGTCGTCGACATACGGGCGGTGCAGGTCGGTCGGGCGGACCCCGAAGTCGCGCTCCAGCTCGTCGAGCGAGCCGTAGACGTCGACCCGTGGGTAGGCCGGGTCGTCCGACGTCCAGACCGGGATGGGCGAGCCCCAGTAGCGGTTGCGGGAGATCGACCAGTCCCGCGCGCCTTCGAGCCACTTGCCGAACTGCCCGTCCTTCACGTGCTCGGGCACCCAGGTGATCTCCTGGTTGAGCTCCACCATCCGATCGCGGAACGCCGTCACCTGCACGAACCAGGAGTCGACGGCCCGCTGGATCAGCGGGTTGCCGCAGCGCCAGCAGTGCGGGTACGGGTGGTTGTAGGTCTCGTGGCGCAGCAACACGCCGTGGACGTGGGGGGCGGTGCCGTCGCGCAGGTCGCGGATGATCTGGCCGTTGGCGTCGAAGACCTGCATGCCCTCGTACGGGGGAACCCGGGAGTCGAACTCGCCGCGGGTGTCGACGGGTACGACGGCCTCGATGCCGGCCGCGTCGGTGACGACCTTGTCCTCCTCACCGAACGCGGGCGCGATGTGCACGATCCCGGTGCCGTCGTCGGTGGTGACGTAGTCGGCCGCGAGGATGCGGTGGGCGTTCTCCCAACCGGCGAAGAAGTCGAACGGCGGGGTGTAGGAGAGCCCGAGCAGCTCGGAGCCGCGGAAGGTCGACACGACGGTCGGCTCCTCCCCCAGCTCCCGGGCGTAATGCGCCACCCGGGCGGCGGCGAGCAGGTAGCGCTCCCCGTTCGCGGCGACGAGCGCGTAGTCGACGTCGACGTTGACGGCCATCGCCAGGTTGGAGGGCAGCGTCCACGGGGTCGTGGTCCAGATCAGCGCCAGAGCCCCATCGAGATCGGACCGGGCGAGATCGGGGTCGGCCAGATCGGGGTTGGGGGCCGTCAGCCGGAACCCGACCGTCACCGCCGGGTCCTGCCGGTCGAGGTAGACGTCATCCATCTTCGTCTCGGTGGCCGAGAGCGGGGTGCCGTCGTGCCAGCAGTACCACAGCACGCGGAAGCCCTGGTAGATCAGGCCCTTGTCCCACAGCGACCTGAACGCCCACAGGACCGACTCCATGTAGTCGAGGTCGAGGGTCTTGTAACCATGGTCGAAGTCCACCCAGCGGGCCTGCCGAGTGACGTAGGCGCGCCACTCGTCGGTGTAACGCAGAACGGAGCTGCGGCAGGCGTCGTTGAAGGCGGCGACGCCCATCTCGTCGATCTCGGACTTGTCCTTGATCCCGAGCTGCTTCTCGGCCTCCACCTCGGCGGGCAGGCCGTGGGTGTCCCACCCGAAACGGCGCTCGACGCGCCGGCCGCGCATCGTCTGATAGCGCGGCACAACGTCCTTGACGTAGCCCGTGAGCAGGTGGCCGTAGTGCGGCAGGCCGTTGGCGAACGGCGGACCGTCGTAGAAGACGTACTCGTTGCTGCCACCCGTACCGGCCGGCCGGTTCTCGACGGACGCGACGAACGTGTCGTCGCCGGCCCAGAAGTCGAGGACCGCGCGTTCCAGAGCGGGAAACGACGGGTGCGCGGGGACGGCGGGGTAGGCGGTCATGCGGGTGCTCCTCGTGCGTGGCTCGAACTGCCTGCACGGGGACGAGGACCTTCCGGCCACCGCGGTACCACCCCGCTTGCCACGCAACGCACCGAACGGTACGACGCGCAACCTCTCGTCGACGGGCTGTGACGGGCCGTTCCCGTCCGGTTCTACTCCGGGCAGCGACGCCCGTTTCTTCCGGAGGCTCCCCGGTGATGCCCGGATCAGTGCCTGTGCGACCAGGATACCGCCGCCGCACCATCCGGTTCCGACGGGTACCGCCCCGCACAGCTACCCACGCCGGCCGCCCTGCCTACCGAGCTGCAGCGGGGTGCCGGCCGGCGAGGGTCCGATCGGGAGAGCACCAGCCGCACGGGGTGAATCCCAGCTCGACGGCTTCCTGTGCGGGCAGCGGGATCACTGCGACCGTGGCGAGGGCACGGCACCCGGTGACATGGTAGCGGGGCTGCTCGTCGATCACCACGACCTCGTCCTCCAACGCGGCCACCAGCAAGGCGGCATCGGACCTCGGCTCCTCCGGGGGCTCGTCGGCGACGAACCGATCGGCGGCCTGCCCGTCGTCGCCGTGCTGGTCGGCCGCGTTCTCGCCGTCGCCGAACCGATCGTCGCCGAACCGATCGTCGCCGTGCTGGTCATCGCCGTGCTGGTCGTCGCCGTGCTGGTCGGGGCCGTGCTGCTCGGCATCGGCCGGGTCGCCGGCGTGGGCGCCGACGTCGGGCCTGCTCACCGCGGGTTGAGCGCCGTCGGACTGAGCGACGCCCGGCTGAACGCCACCGGACCGATTCGCGTGGTCGGGGTCGAGCGCGCTCGCCTGGGCACCGTTCGCAGCGCGGCCGAGATCGCCGGTGGCGGTGTAGTCGGCCCTGGCGGGCGTACTCGGGTCCAGATCAGTCGGGTCCGGGTTCTGGTCCACAAGTGGGGGTCCGGTCACACCGGTGGCCGCCGCGGGAGCGGTGGCCAGGCGGTCGTCCGAGCCGGAGGGGCCACCGAGCGAGGGCCCGGCGACCAGTGGATCACTCGTGGTGGCCAGACCCGGGCCGCCGTACCAGGGATCGTTCGACGGGGGGTCGTGCGACGGGGTGTCGTGCGACGAGGTGTCGGGCGACCGGCTCGGACGATCCCGCCGGGCGTCGTCGACGAACGACTCGGGACCGACGGACGAACGAGCAGACGACGCGCCCTGCGTCGCGTCCCCCGTCGACGGGGGCCCCTCGGAGCCTGCGGTACCGGACAATGACGAGGCCGATCCGGGCTGGTCGGGAGAAATCCGATCCGCCGGGCCTCGGGTCGGTGGGTTGGCCGCGACCACGACCGTCGGCTCGCGATCCTGTACCGGAACGACCCGGGCCGGGGCGTCCGGCTCGCCGCTGCCGCCGCTGCGCTCCGGGATGGAGGAGGCAACGCCGAGGTGGGCCCCCGGGGATTCCTCCGGCGAGTCGGTCGGGTGGACCACGACGGTCGGGTCCTCCGCGCCCCCGCCGGACGGAACGCGGTCGGACGGAACGCGGCCGGAGACGCCGGCACGACGCGACGACGGCCCGCTCGACCGAGCCGACGCCGACGCGTCCTTCACCAGGGACGGCGGGACGATCGCGGTGGCATCGACGTCGTCCGGCGGAGCAGGCCGGGACGTCATCCGATCGAGCCTGGCAGGCCGCACTTTGGTTACGCTCAGTGACAAAAACTCGCTCGATGGTGCGCCGGCGGGGGTAGCGCCCGACGGTCGTCCAGCGGAGCCGGGTGGTTGAACGACAGGCATCAGGACGGTGTGGAGCGTGTCGTCGACGGAGTCCGATCGGCCCTGATCAGCGTCCGGAGGGATGACGGAGGTGCCACCGCGCGCCTCCGCGATGACCGGGAGGGCCTCCGTGGCCGGTTCGGCCTCGGCCCGGGGCATGGCGGCAGCGGTCGCGCCATCAGAGGACGACGTCTCCCCTGCTCGCAGCGCGGAGCGCCGCTGGAGCCAGTCGACGAGCAGGACGACGCCCGCCGTGACGCTCACAGCGACCGACACCCACGCCCACAGCACGCTGTTCGTCAGCAGCGCGACCACGAGCAGGCCGAATGCGACGAGGACGAGGATCAGGACCAGCAACAGCACGATTCACTCCACGTGCGGCGGTGCGGCCGCCTGGAGCGCCGCACCGCCCTGTGTCGTACGGATCTTCAGGGTCGTCGAACCTCGACAGTTCAGCTTCCGGCGTCGGCGCGCTGGCCGTAACCGGTCGCCGCGTAGCCGCCATTGGAGCCGGACCGCCCGTCTACGGGTGCCGCCGAACCCCGCTCCCCGAGGTCCCGCAGCTGGGACTCCAGGTAGGTCTTGAGCCGGGTCCGGTACTCGCGCTCGAACGTCCGCAGCTCGTCGATCTTCTTCTCCAGCACCGTCTTGTCGCGGGTGATGGAGCCAATGATCTCCGACTGCTGACGTTCGGCGTCTCCGACGAGCTTGGAGGCCTTGTCGCGCGACTGCCGCTCGAGGGTCTCCGCCCTGGTCCGGGCGTCGTTGAGCATCGTCTCGGACCGTGCCCGGGCGTCGTTGACGAGCCCGTCGGACTTGGCACGCGCATCCGACAGGAGCTGCTCGGACCTCGTCCGCGCGTCGGTGAGCATCGAGTCGGCCTCGGACTTGGCCTCGGCGGTGAGCCGCTCGGCCATCTCCTGGGCCATGCTCAGCACCTTGGCGACCTGCACGTGGTGATCACCGCCCCCGTCGCCATGGTCGGCCATCGACGGCGGCGGAGCGGACATCCGCTGCGGCTCCATCGATCGCATCGGCGGCGGCTCGACCGAACGCTGGATCTGCTGCGTCGGCGGCGAGACGCTCGCCATCGCGACAGGTGGACGCGAACGGGCGTCCTCCAGGTCGGCCTGGGCGTTGCCGAGTCGCTGATCGAGCTGAGACACCTGCTCGCGCAGGTCCTCATTCTCCTCGATCAGTCGAGCCAGCTCGGCCTCGACCAGGTCGAGAAACGCGTCGACCTCGTCCTCGTTGTACCCCCTCTTGCCAATGGGGGGCTTGCTGAACGCGACGTTGTGTACGTCGGCGGGCGTCAGCGGCATCGAATCACCTCATGCAGTCCTCGGCGGCGGAGTCTCGTGACTGGGGCTCACGTCGACTACGGCTGGGCGACGTTCATCAATATGAACACGACCAGCAGGAGAACCATAATCGACACGTCCAGTCCTACACCGCCGATCCTGACGACCGGGATCACTCTCCGCAACAACTTCACCGGAGGGTCGGTGGCCGTGAAGATCAGCTCCAGGGCGACGGCGCTCGGACCGGCCGGCACCCACTGGCGCGCGAAGCTGCGCACCAGCTCGGCGACGATGCGTCCGACGAGCAGCAGCCAGAAGAAGAACAGCACGTAGTACAGGACGAACTGGATCGCGAGAGCCACTCCTCAATCCTGTCTGAAGTGTCCGCGTTCTGCATCCAACCGTGCGCGGCCGAGCCCCCGTTCGGCGGCGGGCCCGGGGGCGACGGTGGTCCGCTCGGCGAGCCGGCGGGCGTCGTCGGCGGAGACCTCGACGTCGGCCGGAGTGAGCAGGAAAACGCGGCTGGTGACCTTGTCGATGGACCCGCGCAGGGCGAACGCCAGTCCGGCAGCGAAGTCGACGAGGCGCTTGGCGGCCGCTTCGTCGAGCTCGGTGAGGTTCATGATCACCGGCACCCCATCGCGGTAACGCTCGCCGATCGTGCGGGCCTCGTTGTAGCTCCGCGGCTGCAGCGTGGTGATCCGCGACAGCGCCGCGGTGGCGGGTTCGCGCTGCTCAGGCACGGCGGCGGGCGCTGGGACGGGCCGCAGTGAGCCCCGTATGGAGTCGGGGTCGATCGCCAGCGCACCTCGCACCGCGGACGGGCCCAGACCCGAGGACCCCAGGCCCGAAGGCGCGGCGGCGGACACCCGGACGGGCCGTTCCGGCGCGGCCGGCCGCGCGGAGCGGCGGTCCCACCCGTCGTCGTAGCGGGGCTCGTCCTCGTAGGACGATTGCTCGTCCCACCGCTCCTCGCCCGGGCCGTGGCGGGCCGGAAAGCACTCGCCGACCGGCTCCTCGGCGTACTCCCCCAGCTCCTCCGCGGGAACCATCCCGAAGTAGGCCTTGAGCCGGTACATCGCGCCCATCCGCGCTCCCATCATCGACGGCCCCGACGGCGGGACGCTCCCCAGCACCCAGCGGTCACCGCGAGGTTAACGGGCGATCCCCCACCAGTGCCGCTCCGACACGCACCACGTCGCAACCATGACGGATCGCCGCCTCCAGGTCCCCGCTCATGCCCGCCGACAGCGTCCTGGCCTGCGGGAACGACTTCTGCAGCGCGTCAGCGACGGCACGGACGTCGGCGAAGGCGACATCCGGATCCGCACCCAACGGGGCGACGGCCATCAGTCCGGCCAGCTGCAGCCCGGCGCAGCCGGCCACCTGCTCGGCGAGTGGGGACAGGTCCGAGCGGGCGACGCCACCCCGCGCCGGGTCCCCGTCGACGCTGTACTGGAGCAGGACCGGCAGCGGTCCGGCGCGCCCGCCGGTGTCCTGTTCGCGCCGGACGGCCTCGTCCAGCGCGTCGGCGAGACGGATCGAGTCCAGAGATTCCACCCGATCGGCCCAACGAACCACGGCCCGGGCCTTGTTCCGCTGCAACCCGCCGACCAGGTACCACCGCGATCCGGCCCCCGGACGGAGCGCGGCGACCTCCGCCACCTTCGCCCCGGCCTCCTGCACACGGTTCTCCCCGAAGTCGGCCAGGCCGAGGTCGAGCAGGATCGCGACGTCGGGCGCGGGCACGGTCTTGGTGACGGCCAGCAGCGCGACCTTCCCCGGTTCACGGCCGGCCGCGCGGGCCGCTGCGTCGATCCGCCCGCGCACGGCGTCGAGCCGGCGCGACAGCTCCTGCCGACGCGCCTCCCCTCCCGCCGTGGCGCCGTCCACACCGGCGCTGCTCACGTCAGCCCCACCCACGCCGGCCCCACCCACGCCGGCGCCGCCCACGCCGCGCCGATTGCCGCAAAGCCACTTTCAAACCACGAGATTGCGTGAAAGTGGCTTTGCCGCAACCTCGGGCGGGGTCCGGGTAGGGGCTCATGGTGCTGCTGGGCTCGGGTCCAGCCAGATGATCGCGGCGTGCCGGCCGGTCGGGGCGTTGCGGCGGTGGCTGTAGAGGGTGCGGTCCTCCAACGTGCAGCGGGGGTCGGTGTCGACCCGGCCGACGCCCAGGGCGGCGAGCTGCTGCGCCATGCCGGCGCGCAGGTCGAGCCCCGGTGTGCCGCGCCGGGTCCGGACGGCGCTGCCGGGGAGCCGGGCCTCCACCTGCGTCCGCATCGCGATGGGCACCTCGTAGCAGGCCCCGCAGACGGCCGGGCCGAGGAGGACCTCGACGTTCCCGGCCCGGGCGCCGAGGGCCTCCATGGCAGCGACGGTGGCCGGCACGATTCCGGCAGCGGCGCCGACGCGTCCCGCGTGCGCGGCGCCGATCACACCGGCGCCGGGGTCAGCGAGCAGCAGCGGCACGCAGTCAGCGGCCAGCACCGCGAGCCCGACCCCGGTCAGCGCCGTGACCGCGGCGTCGGTGCCGTCCACGTCGGAGTCGCCGGGCGCGGGCACGGCGGTGACCGTCGCGACCCGATTGCCGTGGATCTGGTCGAGGAACGCGACCGGTACGCCCAGCTCGGCGCTCAGCCGGGCCCGGTTGGCGGCAACGGCGGCCGGGTCGTCGGCGACGCCGGCCGAGAGGTTGAACGAGTCGAACACGCCGATGGAGCGCCCCCCGGCCCGCGTGGTGACGACCCGTCGGACCCGGGCGGGCGTCACCGCTTCATGAACGGGGGGACATCCACGTCGTCGTCGAGATCGACACCGAGGTCGGAGCCGAAATCGGAGTGCCGGTCGATCGTGTGCGTGTACGGCGGCGCCAGGCGCTCCGGGACGACCGGCAGCGTGACCGGAGGGGGCCCGGTCGTCTCCGGCACCGGGTGCGACGCGGGGTACGACGCGGGGTACGACGCGGCGGGCGTCTCCCGCCCGGGCGACCCCGCACGGCGCGGCTCGGACGGCGAGTAGCCGTGCGGCACGGAGGGCGGCAACGTCCCGTTCCGGTGCCCGGGCGCAGGACCGGACGGGGTGGACGGAGCGGAAGGGGACGCGCCCGACGCGGACGGCGGGCCGGGTGCCGTCGAGCCGCTCACCCCCGGCGCGATGACGCCGGACGAGGGCGGCGACCGGAAGGCCGTCGGCTCCAGCTTCTTGTGCGTCGGCCCGCCGGACTCGAAACCCGCGGCGATGACCGTGACCCGGACCTCGTCGCCGAGCGAGTCGTCGATCACCGTCCCGAAGATGATGTTGGCCTCGGGGTGGGCGGCCTCCTGCACCAGCGAGGCGGCCTCGTTGATCTCGAACAGGCCGAGATCGGAGCCGCCCGCGATCGAGAGCAACACGCCCTGTGCGCCGTCCATGGACGCCTCGAGCAGCGGCGAGTTGATCGCCTTCTGAGCGGCCTGGACAGCCCGTCCCTCCCCGCGCGAGGAGCCGATGCCCATCAGTGCGCTGCCCGCTCCGGACATGACGGACTTGACGTCGGCGAAGTCGAGGTTGATCAGGCCAGGGGTGGTGATCAGGTTGGTGATGCCCTGGACCCCGGAGAGCAGGACCTCGTCGGCGGAGCGGAAGGCGTCCATCAGCGAGACGCCGGCGTCACCGAGCTGCAGCAGGCGGTCGTTGGGGATGACGATCAACGTGTCGCACTCGGTGCGCATCCCGCTGATCCCGTCCTCCGCCTGGCCCGCGCGGCGGCGGCCCTCGAACGTGAACGGCCGGGTGACGACGCCGATGGTCAGGGCGCCGAGCTTGCGGGCGATGGACGCGACGACGGGCGCGCCACCGGTGCCGGTGCCGCCGCCCTCACCTGCGGTGACGAAGACCATGTCGGCCCCCTTGAGGACCTCCTCGATCTCCTCGCGGTGGTCCTCGGCGGCCTTGCGGCCCACCTCCGGGTTCGCGCCGGCGCCGAGGCCGCGGGTGAGCTCGCGGCCGATGTCGAGCTTGACGTCGGCGTCGGACATGAGCAGCGCCTGCGCGTCGGTGTTCACCGCGATGAACTCGACGCCCTTGAGGCCGACCTCGATCATCCGGTTGACGGCGTTCACGCCGCCGCCGCCGATGCCGACGACCTTGATCACGGCCAGGTAGTTGTGTGGGGGCGTCATGGGGCTCCAGTCCAGCTCGGTTCGGACCCCGGGGTCCGGGCCTTCCCCTCGAACGCTAGGTCGCGATCCCGCTCCGGTCCAGCAGGCGCGCCGCGCGGCGGCAAGCCCCCGACCGGGTGCTACTGCCGGACGGTCGGCAGCTCCGGGCTGCTGACGTCGTAGATGTGCCCGGGTCGGGTGAGCACCGCCGCCAGCACAGCGGCCTTGAGCTGGGCACGATCGGGATCGCCCCAGCGAACCAGGCGGTCGTTGGTCAGGCCGAGGACGACCTGGCCGGGCGCGCCCGCAGCGGCCACCGTCACATCGACCGCGACGACCTGCGTGCACAGCGGCGGTGGCAGCGCGCCGAGGACGGCGACGCCGACGAGGGTGGCGGGGTCCCGCGGGCCCGGTGCCGCGACGTGCAGTTGCGGCAGGCCGGGGACGTCACGTCCGAGGTAGACGACACCGGCGCGGTCGACCAGCGCCGAGCCCGCCGCGGTCGGGGTGACGGCGACCGGTACCCGCTCGGTGACCTCGACCGCGACGGTGTGCGGCCAACTACGCCCCACCCGCACGGACTCGACGGCGGGCAGCCGCGCCACCCGACCGGCGACGGCGGCGACGTCCACCTCGGCGAGTGGGCCACCCGGCGCCACGGCGGCGGCTTGCACGTC
>JAYSXW010000307.1:0-12109 GCA_043716935.1 Pseudonocardia sp. | reverse complement strand
TCCTGCTCAAGCCGCTACGGCAGGCCCGGTCCGACGGGGACACGATCTACGGTGTCATCCGGGGCAGCGCGGTCAACCACGGCGGCCGCGGCACATCCCTCACAGCACCCAACCCGAGCGCGCAGGCCCAGGTCATCGTCGAGGCGCACCGCAGGGCCGGGACCGATCCGGCCACGGTCAGCTACGTCGAGACCCATGGCACGGGGACCCGGCTCGGCGATCCGATCGAGGTCGAGGGGTTGAAGAAGGCCTTCGCCGAGCTCACCGGTTCGGCCGACCATGCGGAGCCCTGGGTGACCCTGGGGTCGGTGAAGTCGAACATCGGCCATCTCGAGTCCGCGTCCGGCATGGCCGGCCTGCTCAAGGTGCTGCTGTGCGCGCGACACCGGCAGCTACCCCCCACCATCCACGTCGAGCGCCCCAGCCAGTACCTGCGCCTCGGCGGGTCGCCGTTCTCCCTCGGCACGACCTTGCGGCCGTGGGAGGGCCTGCCCGGCCCGGACGGGACGCGGGTGCACCGAGCGGGCATCAGCTCCTTCGGCTTCGGAGGCACCAATGCCCATGTCGTCGTGGAGGCCGTCGACGAGCCGGCCGACGAGTCGCCGACACCGCCGGGGCCCTCTGTGATGGTGCTGTCCGCGCCGAGCGCGGAGGCCCTCGTCCACTACGCCGAGCTGCTCGCGGACCACCTGGAGGCCGGTTCTCCGGATGCGCTGGCCCGCGTCGCCTACACCCTCCAGGTCGGACGTGAATCGCTGCCGCACCGCATGGCGTTCGTCGCGGCCGACCGGGACGAGGCGATCCGGACGCTGCGCGCGGCCGCCGGCGGTGAAACCGTCGCGGGACTTCACCGAGGGGTGCTTGCGGCGGGTCAGCCCGACGCCGACCGGGCCGGGCTCACCGCCTCTGGCGACCTCGACGCGGGGGCGGCCTGGGTGGCCGGCCACGTCATCAACTGGGCGGACCGCTGGCCCGCCGGGTTCCGCCGGCTGCCGGGCCTGCCGAGCTTCCCGTTCGCCCGGACGACCTTCTGGTTCGACGAGCGACCCGACCGACCCCGCGCAGAGGTGACCATGAACGACCGCCCGAGCCCAACGTCCACCCCACCGCCGGAGCGCCCGGCGTCACGCGCATCGGTGACGCTGGCACCGGCCCGCACCATCCCGGCGCGGCCTGAACCGGCGCGGCCTGAACCGGCGCAGCGCCGGCCGGAGCGTGACCGACCGGCACCCGCCGCACCGGCGGCCGCGACTTCTGTGGCCGCGGAGATCCGCACCCGCCTCGCGTCCGTCCTGGGAGTCGCTGACGACCAGGTCGCCGACGAGGCCCCGTTCGCCGATCTCGGCCTCGACTCGATCTTCCGGATGGAGCTCGTCCGACAGCTGAACACGTCCTTCGGCCGCGAGCTGACGGCAGCCGACCTCTACGAACACCAGACCGTGCAGTCGCTTGCCGCGTTCGTCGAGGCGGAGTCGGGTAGCCGGACTCCCGCCGACCAGGACGGTGCCGACCAGGACGGTGCCGGCGTGAGCGCGCCGCTCACCGCACTCATCCGTGGCGTGGTGGAGCGCCCATTCGACCCGGAACAGAGCTTCGGCGACAACGGGTTCACGTCGTTCGACATGCTGAGAACGATCAGCGCCCTCGAAAGGCGCCTGGGGCCGATGCCCAAGACGCTGCTGTTCGACCGGCCGACGTTGCCCGAGCTTGCCGACGACCTGTCCGAGCGCTACGGCGAGGAGGCCGGGGCGCGGCTGCGGAACGGTCATCGACCGGAAGCAGGCAAGGCGTCAGTCCCCGAGCCCGACGCCGAACCAGGCGCCGTCGTCGGCGGAGATCCGGCCGCTGACGGTGGCGGCGAGCTCCTGATCAAACGGAGCCTGAGCGACCGGCCCGAGCTGGTGAGCGTGGTCGACGAGCTGGGGCGGACGTACGGCAAGGAGGGCGGGCTGGCCGGGCGGGACATCGCTCCGATGATGTTCCTGGGCCGAGCCCGCAACGGGTATTTCCACGTGTCGGTCCGGGACGGCGTGCTCTTGGGCTGGAGCTACGTCGGTTCGGAGGCGGACTTCCCGAGCCTGGCCGGCGAGCTGGTCGGCTACGCGCGCCGGGCCGGGCTGAGGCCGAACTTCCTGTCCCTGCTGCCGCTGGACACGGCAGGCGACGAGTCGCTCACCGCCTCGCCGTTCGGGGCAGTTCAGCGGTTGGAAGACCTCGCGGCCTTCAGCCTCAAGGGCGGGCGCATGTCCCGTCTGCGCTACATGGTGGCCCGCTTCGAACGGGCGGGAGACGTGCGGGTCGAGGAATGCCGCTCAGGGGACGACCCGGGCGTCGACCGCGCGGTCGCGGACATGCTCGACCGCTGGACCGAGAACAAGGAAATGGTCAACCCGTACATCACGGTCGTCCGCGAAGAGGTGCGGGCCGGGTCGCTCGATGAGCGTCATCGGATGTTTCTGACCTACCTCGACGAGAAGCTGGCCAACGTCATCATCCTGACCCGCATCCCCTCGGAGCCGGGCTACCTGTTGGACCTGGAGTTCTATCCGCGGGAGGCGCCTCTGGGCGGCCTGGAGCACGCGATCGTGCACAGCATCGACAAGCTCAGGGGCGAGGGCGACACGATGTTCAGCTTCGGCGCGAGCTTCGGTGTCAAGGCGTGCGACTCCGACAACGCGGCGCCGGAGATCGAGCGCGGGATGGAAGAGCTGCGCTCGGCCGGCGTCTTCGGAAACGGCAACTTCCAGTTCAAGAACAAGTTCCGGCCGACCAACATCCCGATCTACCTCTGCCAGCCGGCAAGTGCGGACCGGACGCCGCTGTCGGAGATCATCCTTATGATCGCCAGCCCGGAGCTCGGCGAGGAGGATTCGGACGCCGCACCCGTTACCGCGGCACCCGCTGCCGGCGACCGCGCACCCGACGTCCCGCCAACCACCGCACCTGACGACGGACCTGACAGCCCGGCGGAGCTGCTGGCCCGACACGGCTACAACCCGCTCGCGATCGCGCACGACCGGGTCCCGACCGACCTGGTCACCGACTCCTGGGCCGAGCTCGACGGCGAGGTGATCCGCCACCGGACCGCCGAACTGATGACGCTCGCGACGGGTCCGGACGGCGCCGCCGCTCCCGACTGGCTGCCGTTCCCTGACATCCTGACCACCGGCTCGGGGCGATCGGCCGAGTCGCTGTTGTGCCGATGCTGGCCCGGGCCGCGCGGCGTCGTGCTGCACAACGGACTGTTCCCGACCTGGACCGCGAGCCTGATCGAGGCCGGTTTCCGGCCGACGGCGTGTGGACGGGAGGTCGCGACAGGCGGTGTCGACCTCGACCGGGCGGCTGAGCTGCTCGGCGCGCCCGACGCGAACGTGTCGTTCGTCTGCGTCGAGTTGACCGACAACGCCTCAGGCGGCCGTCCGGTGCCGATCGCGAACCTGCGCCGGATCCGGCAGCTCGCCGACGAGCACGGCGTGCCGCTCGTCCTCGACGCCACCCGCGTGGTGGAGAACGCCGCGCTCGTGGCCGGGGAGGGCTCACCGGCAGCGCTGTGGGCCACCGTTCGGGAGCTGCTCGCCACCGCCCACACCGTGACGCTGAGCCTGCCCAAGGACTTCGGCGTGACGGCGGGTGGCCTGCTCGCCACCTCCGACCGGACCCTCGGCTCGGCCGCCCGGACGCAGATCGCGTCCACGGGCACCGACCTCTCCATGCTGGGACGGAAGCTGGTGGCCGCCGCGCTGGCCGACACGGAGGGCGTGGCGGCCCTCGTCCGCGAGCGGATGTCGGCCGTCCGCGCGCTGTGGCAACCGTTGCGCGATGCCGGGCTGCCCGTCCTGGACCCGCCGGGCGGGCACTGCGTGCTGCTCGACACGGCGCAGGTGCCGAGCCTCGCCGGCCATCAGGAGCCGGTGATGGCCGGCCTGGCCTGGATCTTCGGCGAGGCCGGGGTCCGCGGCGCACCTCATCTGGCCGACTCGCCCGAGGGGGCGGGGTCCATCCGGTTCGCCGTCCCGCTCGGTCTCGGCGTCACCAGTGCCGCCGAGACCGGTGCGCGCATCGCCGCGCTGTTCGACGGGCCGGCGGCACCACCCGATCTCGTCGCCGCCTCGGCGGCGACGAGCCCGCCGGCCGCGGTGTACCACCCGGCCCATCAGGTTCCCGAGGACGTGGCCGACGCCCTTCGTGAGGGGAGCGCACCCGCCGACGAGAACGAGGCGGTGCTGCGAGAGAGCTGCCCGGCGGTCGAGCGGCGGCTGCTGTCGGTCGACGGCGGTACCGTCGAGGTGTTCGTCGCCGGCTGCGGTCCGACACTGCTGCTGATGCCGCCGTTCAACATCGGCGCCGGTCTGTTCGAGCGCCAGTTCGCCGGTCTCAGCGACCGGTTCCAGGTGGTCGCCGCGCACCACCCCGGTCTCGGGGCGAGTGATGGTGCCGACATCACCCTTGACGGCATCGCGGAGCTGGCCAGGGCCGCCCTCGACGAGCTGGACGTGCAGTGGCCGGTGCACGTCGCCGGCGCCTCCTTCGGTGGCCTCTCCGCGTTGTCCTTCGCGCTGCGCCATCCCGATTTGACCGCCTCGCTCACCCTCATCGGCAGCTCCTACAAGATCGGCAACCGGATAGGCGAGATCAACCGGTTGGAGGTGGTGGCGCGGGAGGACTTCGACAACGTCGTCGCCGGTTCCGGCTCCACCCGTCTCGAGGCGGCGCGCGGTGACCTTGAGCTGCGGCTGTTGCGGTGCGAGAGCATGGATCCGCGTACGGGGCTGCGCTACCTCGACGTCTTCGCCACCCGACCCGACCTGCTCTCGCGGCTGGCCGAGATCGGCACTCGGACACTGATCATCCAAGGCCGGTACGACACCGTCATCCCGGTCAAGACCGCCCATCGGATGCACGGGACGATCCCCGAAGCCGACTACCTCGAACTGCCCGACGCCGGCCATTTCCCCACACTGACGAACCCCGACGAGGTCAACGACGCGATGGCACGATTCCTCGCCGCGCTACCGGAACCGGGGGACGAGAGATGAGCGCGCCGACAGCTGTGCCGTCCAACCCCCGTGGGCAGCAAGCGCTCGACGATGCCACGACCGTGCGGACCGAGCTGGTGACGCCGGCCATGTGTGGGCCGAACTCGCTGTTCGTCGGGCAGCTCGGGGACTGGACATGGGACGCGGTCAGCCTGCTCTGCGGCACGAACGCCTACGACGCGCTCGACGCGTCCGGACGGCCGACCTATTTGTCGTTCTACTACTTCCGGGTCCGCAGCGGCGGTCGTTTCCATCCGTTGGCGATCACCTTCGGCGACCGGTTGCAGGTGGTGTCGAAGGTCTTCGGGTGCGGGAGCGAGTCGGTGCTGACCCTGCACCGGGTGCGCCGCGAGGACGGTCGGGAACCGGAGCCGATCGAGCCCGACGACTTCTATCGCTACGACGACGAGAGCTGCGTCTACGTCGAGAACTTCAATCGCTGGATCGCCCGCAGCCGGCCCGACAGCAACCACGCGCTGGCGAGCTCGTCGCCCGTGGGCTTCCGCCACCAGCACCTGCCCACCATGCCGGACCGGTACTCCCCGCGGGGCGCCTACTCCCACGCCCGGACCCACCACAGTTTCGGGCCCGCCGAGGCCGTCACCGACCGGCCCGAGGCCTCCTTCACCGTCGACTACCCGGTCGAACCGAGCCGCGACCTCAACGGTGTGGGCCTGCTGTACTTCGCGTCGTACTTCTCGATGGTCGACTGGGGTCTGCTGCGGCTCTGGCGACATCGGGGACGGGCCGACCGGACGTTCCTCGGCCGCTCGGTGCTCGATCACCAGCTCTGCCTACTGGGCAACGCGGACGCCGACGCCGTGATCCGGATCGAGCTGTCGTGGCGCCTCGACCCGACCGACCCCCGCGACGAGGTGGTCGACGCGGTGCTCCGCGACCGGGGCACCGGCGCCGTCGTGGCCGTCAGCCGGCAACGCATCCGTCCCGACGAGGACCCCCGATGACCTCGTCTGCCGCTCCGGCCCGCGCCGTCATCGCCGGCCACGTCACCGCGGCGATCACCGAGGTGCTGCCCACGCTCGATCCCGACGACGTCAGCGGCGAGGGGAGTCTCCGAGATCTCGGAGCCGACTCGGTGGACCGGGTGGAGATCATCCTGGCCGTGCTCGGCCGGCTCGGGGTGGACGAGCCGCTCTCCAGCTTCAGCGATCTGCCCAATGTGGATGCGATGATCGACTTTCTGTACGAGCGGAGCAGCCGGTGACCGGACCGACCGTGGGTATCCGAGCCCTCAACGTCTACTGCGGAGTCGCGCAGATTCCGGTGCCCGCACTGTTCCAGGGCCGCGGGCTCGACCCGGACCGGATCGAGAACCTGCTGATGCGCAACCGGTCGGTCGGACTTCCGTGCGAGGACCCGGTGACCAACGCGGTCAACGCGGCCCGACCGTTGCTCGACCGGCTGCCGCCCGGCGAGCGGGACCGGGTCGAGATGCTCGTCACGTCCACGGAGTCCGGTGTGGACTACAGCAAGTCCGTGGCGTCCTATGTCCACGACCACCTCGGGCTGAGCCGCAACTGCCGCCTCGTCGAGGTCAAGCAGGCGTGCTACGCCGCGACCGCGGCCTTGCAGCTCGCGGCCGGCTACATCGCCTCCGGGATGTCGCCCGGCGCAACGGTCCTCGTGATCGCGACGGACGTCTCCCTCGTGGACGCCCGCGCCGAGTACGCCGAGCCGGCCACGGGCACGGGAGGCGTCGCCATCCTGGTCGGTGCGGATCCTTCGGTACTGACCATCGATCCGGGAGCGTTCGGCCTCTACAGCTACGAGACGCTGGACTCCGCGCGGCCGGGTCCGACCTTCGACATCGCCGATGCCGACCGGTCGCTGTTCGCCTACCTGGACTGCCTCAGCAACAGTTTCCGCGACTACACGGGGCGGGTCGAAGGTGCCGACTTCGTCGGCACCTTCGACTTTCTGGCCATGCACACTCCGTTCGCCGGCTTGGTCCGGGCGGCGCACCGGAAGATGATGAGGGAGTTCGGCGGACTGCAGGCGACGGACGTGGACGCGGACTTCGCGCGCCGCGTCGCCCCGTCACTGGTCTATCCCAGCCTGGTCGGGAACCTCTGCTCGGGATCGGTCTATCTCGCTCTTGCCAGCCTCATCGACAACGCCGACATGGCTACCGGTGCGCGGGTGGGCATGTACTCGTACGGATCGGGCTGCTCGTCGGAGTTCTTCAGCGGGCTGGTCGACGCCGGCTCCGCCGAGGCGATGGCGGAGATGGGTGTCGCCGAGCACCTCGCGGCGCGGTGCGAGCTGGAGTTCGACGAGTACGCCGAGCTCTCCGCGGAGAGTCACGACTGTCTGGTCCCGGAACAGGATCGGCAGGTCGACCCGCAGCGGTACGCGTCGGTCCTCGCGCGCTCCCGGGCCCAGCGGGCCCTGCTCGTCTTCACCGGCACCAAGGACTACCGCCGTACCTACGAGTGGGTCACCGCCGGCCCGCGGCCACAAGAGCGGACACCTGCGTCCGCGCCGACCACAGGAGGAATGCCATGACCGAGGAGGACATCTTCGACGTCGTCCGCCGCAAGACAACCGAGGTCCTGCCGGACATCGAACCCGCGGAGGTGTCGATCGACGGGTCGCTGTCCGACCTCGGCGCGAACAGCATCGACCGGGCCGAGATCGTCACGCTGACGATGGAGGAGCTCGGCGTCGTCATTCCGGTGTCCGACTTCAGTGGGGTCGCTGACGTTCGGTCCCTGGTCGTCCTGCTGGGGAAGTACGCGTGACGCCCGATTCGACCGTCGTCACCGGGCTGGGTGTGGTCTGCGCGATCGGGTTCGACGTGCCGTCGTTCACCGAGGCCCTGCGTGCCGGACGGTCCGGGGTGGAGGCGGTCGACGAGCTGGCCGGGCCGGAGACCGCGGGGCTGCTGGCGACGGTGCATGACTTCGACCTCCCGACAGCACTCGACAGGTGCCACGGGCTGGCCCCCCGGGTTCGGGACCGGATCCTGCGGGCCGGCCACCGGTCACCGCCGCCGATCGCGGTCGCCCTCGCCGTGGCGGTGCAGGGCTGGCTGGATGCCGACCTCGGCAGACTCCCGGTCCCCGCCGAGCGGATCGGCCTGATCGTCGGGGGCCACAATCTGACCTCCTCGTACGCGTTCGACCAGCACGAGACCTACGAGCGGGAGCCGGCGTTCCTGCCGGCCCGTTACGCGCTGCATGCCCAGGACACCGACCACGTGGGCACGATCAGCGAGGCCCTCGGCATCATGGGCGAGGGGTACACGGTCGGCGCCTCCTCGGCGAGCGGCAACGCGGCGGTCATACACGCGGCTCGGCTGATCAGCTGCGGCGCCGTCGACGTGTGCCTGGCCATCGGCGCCTTGTCCCAGCTGGATCCCCAGGAGCGGTCCGCGTTCGCCCAACTCGGCGTACTGGCCGAACCCGACGACGACGTCGCAGCCGCCGACGGCCCGCGGCCCTTCGACAAGGGTCGGTCGGGCTTCGTCCCGGGCGAGGGCTCGGCGTGCCTGGTGCTGGAGTCGCGTACCGGCGCTCGGCGGCGAGGGGTACCCGCTCTCGCGGAGCTCGCCGGCTTCGCCATGGCGCTGGACGGCAACAGCCTCGCCAACCCGAGCGTCGAAGGCGAGGCCCGGGCGATGTCGGCGGCGCTTCGCCAGGCGGGTGTCGGGGGTGCCGATCTGGACTATGTGAACGCGCACGCCACCGCGACTCCAGCCGGTGACGACGCGGAGGTGCGCGCTTTGCTGCAGGTTTTTGGCGACAGGCGCCCCTGGGTCAACTCGACCAAGGCCCTCGTCGGACACTGCCTGAGCGCGGCGGGTGCCATTGAGGCGGTGGCGACGGTTGTCCAGATGTGGGGCGGGTTCGTCCATCCCAACCCGAACTCCATGCGGCCGGTCGACAACCGCCTGCGGTTGGTCGGGACCTCGGCGGTGTCCGCGGACATCACGTGCGCCTTGAGCAACAGCTTCGGATTCGGCGGGTTCAACACCTCCCTGGTCTTCCTGCGGGATTGATCGCGGCACCGGGTGGCCGGCTCAATTCTGAGCAGACCCCACGCCGACGCCATTGCTACACAGGTATGACCGTCGGTGTCGGCCCAGGAAGGACCGCTTGTCATGACCCAGCATCCCGAGGTGATCATCGTCGGTGGTGGCCAGAGCGGCCTCGTCGCCGGGTATCAGTTGCAGCGCGCGGGCATTCCGTTCCTGATCCTCGACGGCGGGGACGAGGTCGGCGAGTCGTGGCGCGTTCGCTGGGACGCCCTCGAGCTCTTCACCGTGGCGCAGTACTGCTCGTTGCCTGGGCTGCGCTTCCCGGGTCGGGGAGGCCGCTTCCCCGACAAGGACGAGATGGCCGACTACCTCACTGCCTACGCCCACCGGTTCAACCTGCCCGTTCGGTTCCGGACGGAGGTGACATCGCTCGTCCGGACCGGGGACCGCTACCGGCTCGAAACGACCTCCGGCACGTTCGAGGCGAACCAGGTGATCGTGGCGACGGGTGCCTATCAACACCAGTTCGTGCCGCCGTTCGCGAACAAGTTGGATGCCGAAGTGCTGCAAGTGCACACCGGGACCTACACGAATCCGGGCAGGATCCCTGGCCGCAAGGTGCTGGTGGTCGGAGCGGCCAACTCCGGTGCCCAGATCGCGATCGACCTGGCCGACACCCACGAGGTGGTGCTGTCCCAGGGCTCGCCGCTCCCGCACGGTCCACGGCGGTTCCTCGGGATCGGCCTGCACTGGTGGGGCGACAAACTCGGCATCATCGCGAAGCCGCTGGACGGTGAGCGGGGCCGCCTGCACAAGAAGACGATTCTCGTCGGCCCGAGCCTCAAGAAGATCTCCCAGCGACACGGCATCGAACTCGTCGACCGGACGGTGGACGCCGCAGGCCGGACCATGATCTTCGAGGATGGCCACGCCGTGGACGTCGACGCGGTCGTGTGGGCCACCGGCTTCCGCCCCGACTACGGCTGGGTCGACCTGCCGATCTTCGGCGACGACGGCCGCCCACATCACGATCGCGGGGTGGTCGACGAGGCGCCCGGCCTGTACTTCCTGGGCATGCAGTGCCAGTACTCCTACGGTTCGGGGCTCATCTGGTGGGTCAAGGACGACGCTGCGTACCTTGTCGAGCAGGTGTGTGCTGCTCGGCGCCATGATGTGGTGCTCGGGTGACGGCGACCGGCCTGGAGGAAGTACGGGCGGAGATGGTGGCCGGCGTGGCCGACGTGGTCGTCTCCAAGGGTGCGACGGTGGTGAGCGGCGACACCCTGGTCCTGCTGGAATGCATGAAGATGGAGATTCCCGTGCTCGCCGAGGTGGACGGGACGGTCGTGCACGTTGCGGTCGCCGCCGGCGACGTCGTGCAGAGCGGGGACCTCATCGCCGTCATCGAGCGGTAACGCGAGTTGATGATCCCACCTCCGACCACGTACCGCGTCGTATCCGACGCCGGGTTCCGTGTCGCGCGCTGGACGTCCTGTCCAGCCGCCCTGCGGCGCGATCCGCCGAGATGATGAGCCTGATGCTGCTCGACCTGGCGGTGATCATTCTCGCGGTCAGGTTGTCCGGCAGGCTGATGCGACTGATCGGGCAGCCTCCGGTCGTCGGCGAGATTGCAGTCGGGATCCTGCTCGGTCCGACATTGTTCTCCGGTGCGGTCACGGAGGTGATGTTGCCGGGCGACGTCCGTGCCGCGCTCGATGCCGTGGCCACGATAGGTCTCGTGCTCTTCATGTTCACCGTCGGATACGAGCTCGATGATCGGATGCTGCGTGGCCGGGTACGCGCGGCGGCCGGCATCGCGATCGGCTCGACTCTCGTGCCCCTCGCGCTGGGGGCGGCACTCGCGGCGTGGCTGGCGCTGACCCGCTACGAGCCCCCCGACGTATGGCTGTTTGTGCTGTTCCTGGCCGTTTCGATGTCGGTGACCGCCCTTCCGGTCCTCGCCCGCATCATCGCCGACCGGGGGCTGTCGGGTACCGAGGTGGGCGGGCTGGCCGTCGCCGGGGCCGCCTTCGTCGACGTGGCTGCGTGGACCCTGCTCGCGTTGGTCGTGACATTCGCGGGCGGCGGGTCACCGTGGCAGATGATTCTGATCGTCCCGTACGTCGCGGTGATGGTGTTCGGGGTCCGCAGGCTCTACGCGACCCGGCTGTGGCAGACCGGGCGCAGCGGCCCCGCCCCGGTGCTGGCGGGTCTGTTCCTGTCCGCGGCGGTCGCGGAGTGGATCGGGATGCACTTCGTGTTCGGGGCGCTGCTTTTCGGGGTGATCCTTCCGGCGCGCGAACGTCCCGCCGTCACCAGGGCGATCGGGGAGATCACGCGGGTCTCCGGGGCCGTCCTTCTGCCGGTGTTCTTCGTGGTGGCGGCGCTGAACGTCGACCTGTCCGAGCTGGGGCTGACGGGTGTCGGCGAGTTGGCGCTCATCGTCGCCGTCGCCGTCATCGGGAAGCTCGGGGGCACCTATCTGGGAGCCCGGCTCGGTGGAGTCGGCCCGGGGGAGGCCGCCTCGGTCTCGGTGCTGATGAACGCGCGCGGCGTCACCGAGATCGTCGTGCTGAAGGTTGGGCTGGAAATCGGTGTGCTCGACACCCGGCTCTACTCGCTCCTCGTGCTGATGGCCCTCCTGACGACCTCGGCGACCGTGCCGCTGCTGGTGCTGGTCGAGCGGCGCAGGAACCGAAGGGACGCGACCCTACGCAGGACGGCGGCTGTTCACGAGAAGCCGTAGGCCGGCACGTTCTCCTGACACATCTGGCCGGCCGCGCCACTGAGATCAGCTTCTTCGCGAGCGGTGCGCGCACCGGAAGGTCTACCGGTCCGGCGCCGGATACTTGGTCGGCGAGGGCTCGTCCGTGACACTGCATGCGAAACCGCCAGTGCGCCTGGATCTGTCAATCTGTGCAGCATCGAGTGTTCCCGATTCTGTTGACACCGATTTAGGCTGCCAGGCCGGTGAGTTTTCTGGCGTTGGCCGAGTGCGGCACCCACGCGTTCGTGGCCGCGGTCTTCTCCCCGACCCGGTAGACACCCGCCACGCGGTCGAGGTCGACGGCGC
>JAYSXW010000306.1:0-1339 GCA_043716935.1 Pseudonocardia sp. | reverse complement strand
GCGATGCCGTGCCGTGGTCGGAGATCCGGCTGGTCGCGTCGCCGCGCTCGGCCGGGAAGGTGTTGCGGGTCCGCGGCGAGGACGTGGTCGTGCAGGCCCTCGCGCCCGAGGTGTTCGACGGCGTCGACATTGCGCTGTTCGATGTGCCCGACGAGGTCAGCGCGCACTGGGCGCCGGTCGCGGTGGCGCGCGGGGCCGTCGTCGTCGACAACTCCGGGGCGTTCCGAATGGACCCCGAGGTGCCGTTGGTGGTGCCCGAGGTCAACGCCGCCGAGGCTTCCCGTCGGCCCAGGGGCATCGTCGCCAACCCGAACTGCACCACGCTGTCGATGATGGCCGCGATGGGCGCGCTGCACCGCGAGTTCGGGCTCGAGGCGCTGGTCGTGGCGTCCTACCAGGCGGCGTCGGGCGCCGGGCAGATCGGCATCGACAGGTTGAAGGCCGAGATGGCCGTAGTCGCGGGCAAGGACGTCGGCCGCGTCGCCGGGGACGTCGCCGAGGCGCTGGCGGCCGCCGGGCTGTCGACCGACTCCCCGTTCCCCGCGCCGCTCGCGCTGAACGTCGTGCCGTGGGCCGGCTCGGTGAAGAGCGACGGGTGGAGCTCCGAGGAGCTGAAGGTCCGCAACGAGTCGCGCAAGATCCTCGGCATCCCGGACCTCAAGGTCTCGGCCACCTGCGTCCGGGTTCCGGTGATCACGACACACGCGATGGCGGTGCACGCCACGTTCAGTCGGGAGGTCTCCGTCGAGGCCGCGCACAAGGTGCTCGCCGCGCAGCCGACGATCGTCCTGCGCGACGACCCGGCGACGGGAGAATGGCCCACCCCGGCCGACACCGTCGGTGGCGACCCGACCTGGGTGGGTCGCGTCCGGCAGGCGCTGGACTTCCCGAACACCCTCGAGCTGTTCCTGTGCGGCGACAACCTGCGCAAGGGTGCGGCGCTCAACACCTACGAGATCGCCGAGACGGTGGCGGCGGCCGGGTAGGCCGGCCGCGATCAGGCGGGGATCCGGAGCCGGGTGAGCACGGCGCGGTGGTCGCTGCCGGCGATGTCGTCGACGTCGAACGTCTCCGCCGCGATACCGCCGCTGGTCAGGACGTGGTCGATCTGGGGGCCGATCCCGCGGGTGCGGGCGGTAGGGCCCCAGGTGGGGATGAGACCGGCTCCGCGCTGGTCGGCGGAGTCGGCGCAGCCGGCCATGCCGGCCCGCAGCGCGGAGTGGTCGAGGGTGGCGTTGAGGTCGCCGGCCACGACCACCGGCCCAGGGGTGCCACACCACTGCTGCAGGCCCGCCAGATCGGCCTCCCACTGCGGCACGTACCCCGGCACCGGGGCGAC
>JAYSXW010000305.1:0-3999 GCA_043716935.1 Pseudonocardia sp. | reverse complement strand
GGTTGTATTCGGTGAGCTGTTGGCGGACCTTGTCGGGGTTTGCGCCCTCCTTGTCCACCTTGTTGACGGCGACCACGATCGGCACACCCGCGGCCTTGGCATGGTTGAGTGCCTCAATGGTCTGGGGCATGACGCCATCATCGGCGGCAACCACAAGGATCGCGATGTCCGTGACCCGGGCACCACGGGCACGCATGGCCGTGAATGCCTCGTGACCGGGGGTGTCGATGAACGTGATGGGGCGCTCGATGCCCTCGTGATGCGTGAGGACCTGGTAGGCACCGATGTGCTGCGTGATGCCACCGGCCTCATGCTGGGCGACCTTCACGGAGCGTACCGCGTCCAGCAACCGGGTCTTTCCATGGTCGACGTTACCCATGACGGTCACGACCGGCGGACGGGGTTTGAGGTCCTCATCGCCCTCTTCGGCCAGCTCGGCGTCGAGGTCGATGTGGAACTGACCGAGCAGTTCGCGCTCCTCGTCCTCCGGAGAGACGACCTCGATGTCGTAGCCGAGCTCACCACCCAGGGCACGGAACGTCTCTTCGTCCAGGGACTGAGTGGCCGTGGCCATCTCGCCGAGGTGGATGAGCACGGTGACCAGGCTCGCTGGGTTGGCATTGATCTTGTCGGCGAAGTCGGTCAGCGACGCACCGCGGGCGAGCTTGATCGTCTCGCCGTTGCCCCGCGGCAGACGGACGCCGCCGACCGAGGGGGCCTGCATGGCGTCGTACTCCTGCCGCTTCTGCCGCTTCGACTTGCGGCCCTTGCGAACCGGCCCACCGGCGCGGCCGAACGCACCCGCGGCACCGCCGCGACCGCGCGGACCACCCGGACGGCCACCGCCGCCGCCGCCCCCACCGGGACCGCTGCGGAAGCCGCCACCACCGGCCGGAGCGCCACCGGGACCACCGGGACCACCACCACCGGGACGGAAACCGCCGCCGCCACCGGGACGACCGGCACCCGGACCACCGGTGCGACCAGGGGGACCACCGGGACGCGCACCGGGACCACCAGGACCACCACGGCCACCGGGGCCACCGGGGCCAGGACGCGGCGCCGGACGGGCCGGCATCATGCCGGGGTTCGGGCGCGGCGGCATGCCGCCCGGCGACGGCGGGCGGGGCCCGCCCTGACCGGCGCCACCGGGGCGCGGAGCGCCTGGACGGGGCCCACCGGGACGCGGACCGGCCTGAGGTGTGTTGCCCTGCGGCGGAGCGCCCTGGCCCGGGCCGGCCTGGACCTGACCACCCGGACCCTGGACCTGACCACCCGGAGCGGGCGGCCCGGGCCGCGGGGCGGCCGGACGGGGCGGGGCGCCGGAGCCCACGCCGAACGGGTTGTTGCCCACCCGCGGCGTGCGCGGGCCGGGACGCGGACCGCTCGGCTTCGGCGGGATCACGGCGCTGCCGGAACCACCGGCGTCGGCCGCCACCGCCGCCGGACGCTGCTGGCCCGGCGCCGGCCGGCCCGGGGACTGCGGGGCCGGGTCCTGTCGTGCCGGGGACTGGGCCGCCGGGGACGGTGCCGCGGGCGACTGGAGGCCCGGAGCCCGGGGAGCGGGAGGCTGGGGGGCGGGAGGCTGCCCGATCGGGGACGGACCCGGATGACCGGGAAGCGGAGCCCCGGGCCGAGGACCGGATGGGCGGACCGGAGCGGCCGGGCTCGCCGGAGCCGTTACCGCAGCCACCGCGGGCTGCCCGATGGACGGGGCGACGGGCGGCGACGGCGTCACCGGTCCGGGACGCGGACCCGGACGGGGACCGCTCGGACGCGGGCCGGGAGTTGCGCCGTCCTGCGGCGGGCGGGACGGGCCCGCCGCCGAACTGGGCGGACCGGGCACGGCACCGCCGGGACCGGACCGCGACTGTCCACCGGGCAGGGCCGGGCCGCCGGGACGGGGCGGGCCGCCGGGGCGCGCCGGGGCGCCGCCAGCACTCATCGACTCCCGCAACTTACGCGCGACGGGTGCCTCCACGGTCGAGGACGGGGACTTCACGTACTCGCCGAGATCCTGCAACTTGCTCAGGACCTGCTTGCTACTGATGCCGAGCTCTTTCGCGAGCTCGTGCACACGGGCCTTGCCTGCCACTGCACTCCTTGTTCATCGGAGGCCGGCGGCGGATCCCGCTCGACCTCGTACCTAGTGTCGAAGCACGTTCATGGTGCGATCTTCACGACTGGCTCATGACGGGTCGACTCGACTTCCGGGTGTGACGGGCTCGGGCGTCTCCCGAACCCCACTAGCTGTGACTGAACAGTGAACCGGCCTCGATGTGGGCTCGTACCACACCGGTGTCCAGCGGACCCGGGGCGCGCAGCGCCCGCGGGAACGCCGAGCGCCGCTCGGCACGATCCAGACACCCCGGGACGGGGTGCAGCCAGGCACCTCGTCCGGGGAGCCGTCGACACGGGTCCGGGGCCAGGACCCCGTCCACCGCTACGACCCGCAACAGACCGTCGGCCGACGACCGACGTCGGCACCCCACGCACGTCCGGACGGGCGTCCCGGATCGAGGATCCGCGGCGCGGGCCGGACGTGCAGCAACCGAACCCCGGTCGGGGGCCGGTCCGCAGTGTAGCGCAGCGCTGCGGCCCGCTTCGCCGACGCTCGGCATCAAATGCTCGCTCCGCCCGCTCCGCTCGGCATCGACGACCGCTCAGCCCACCGACTCCGACTGCGGGGCGTCCACTGCGCCACGGGGGTCGGCGTCGCTGCGGATGTCGATCCGCCAACCGGTCAGCCGGGCGGCGAGCCGGGCGTTCTGGCCCTCCTTGCCGATGGCCAACGACAGCTGGAAGTCCGGCACCACGACCCGCGCGGCGCGGGTGCGCTCGTCGATCACCGTCACCGACACCACCTTCGACGGTGACAGGGCGTTGCCGACGAAGGTGGCCGGGTCGTCCGACCAGTCGATGATGTCGATCTTCTCGCCGGCGAGCTCGCTCATCACACCGCGGACCCGCGCCCCCACCGGGCCGATGCACGCCCCCTTCGGGTTGACGCCCGCCACGGTGGAGCGGACCGCGATCTTGGAACGGTGCCCGGCCTCGCGGGCGACCGCGACGATCTCCACGGTGCCGTCCACCAGCTCGGGCACCTCCAGCGCGAACAGCTTCCGCACCAGGTTGGGGTGGGTGCGGCTCAGCGTGATCTGCGTGCCGCGCGTCCCACGCGTCACGCCGACGACGTAGCAGCGCAACCGCACGCCATGCGCGTAGCTCTCCCCCGGCACCTGCTCGGCGGCCGGCAGGACACCCTCGATCTGGCCCGAGAGCTGCACGACGACCACACCCCGGGCGTTCGCGCGGGCGTCGCGCTGCACGACCCCGGCGACGATCTCGCCCTCCTTCGTGGCGAACTCGCCGTAGGTGCGCTCGTGCTCGGCGTCGCGCAGGCGGGCCACGATGACCTGCCGCGCAGTGGCGGCGGCGATCCGCCCGAAGCCCTCCGGGGTGTCGTCCCACTCGCGCTCGACCGCGCCCTCGACGTCGAGTTCCTGCGCCACCACGCGCACGGACCCCGACTTGCGGTCGATGTCGATGCGGGCGTGTGCCTCGTGACCGTCGGTGTGCCGATAGGCGGTGAGCAGGGCCGTCTCGATGGCGGCGATGACCGTGTCGAACGGGATGTCCTTCTCGCGCTCGATGGTGCGCAGCGCGGCGATGTCGACGTTCATGCCCTCTCCTCCTGTGGCGCCAGCAGCGCGATGTCGGCCTCGGGTACCGGCCGGAACTCGACCTGGACACCCGCGTGCGCGACGTCGGCGTAGAGCAGTTCGCGCAGCCGCCCGTCGAGAGCCATCACGACCGAGTCCGCCCCCGCCGCTCCGACCCGGCCGGTGAACGACCCGCCGTCGTGGGTGCGCACGGCAACCTGACGCAGGTGCGCGCGGCGCCAGTGCCGCGGCCCGGTGAGGGGCCGGTCGACGCCCGGCGAGGTGACCTCCAGGGTGTAGGAACCGCCGATCAGGTGCTCGTCGGCGTCGAGCGCGG
>JAYSXW010000304.1:0-1347 GCA_043716935.1 Pseudonocardia sp. | reverse complement strand
GACCTCACCGACCTACTGCAGCTCACAGCACCAGACTCGGCCAGGTCGTGTTACTAGGATTTCGTCGTGCTGGACCAGGTCGCACCGCGCCGAGCTGCACCAACACCCGCGATCATGCACCAGATCACACGTCAACTGTGGAACCCAGGTCCGGCGGTGGTCCGGGCTCGCCGAAGGCGACCGCGCAGCGGCCGCAGGGCCTGGACCGCCACCGGGTTCCCGGGCACCGTTGCAGCGCCGACGCGAGGAGAGGCCCCACCACCCGACGCCCGCATCGAAGCGGTATCACCGTGCCGCGACGCGGCGCGTCAGCGCTGCTTGATCAGCTCCGCGGTCGCCGCTCACAGCCTCGCCGCGAGTTCCGGGTCGCACGCGAGGCGGCTGGCCTGGATCGGCCGCTCGTCGCCGAGGAACCGGCCTGCGACGGTGTCGATCGGCGCGGTGGCCGCCTGAACGTATGCGTCGGCGGCCTGGTCGACGGTGCGGGCGAAGGGCAGTGCCGGGTGGACGCGGCGGTGCAACACGCCCCGCACATCCGTCGCGTCAGTGCCGATCGAACCCGGCACGAACCCGGGGCACAACGCAAGCGCGCGCACCCCGTTGGCGCGCTCGCGGCGCTCGAGCTCGAAGGCGAAGAGCAGGTTGGCGAGCTCCACCGTGCGGTAGGCGCGCAGCGGGCGGTAGCGGTGGCGGGTTCCGTCGAGGTCGTCCGGGTCGAGGTGCGAGCAGGTCGAGGTGCGGGCGGGGCCGGGCCGGGCCGGGCGGTGCAGCCGGGAGCTGACGACGACGCGCGTTTCCCCCCGCTCGGCCGCGGTTGCGCGAGGGGCCGGCAGCAGCAGCGCTGTGAGCAAGGCGTGCCCGAGGTGGTCGGTCGCCATCACCAGTTCATGACCCTCAGCGCTCAGAGCGCGCCGCTGCGGCGGGGGTTCGGCCGCGGTGGCGAGGAGGACGTCGAGCCGGGGTGCGCGGTCGGCGACCTCCGCGGCGCAGGCACGCACCGACGCCCAGGACGCAAGGTCCAGGGCCAGGCCGTTCACCTGCAAGCCCGGGACGGCGGCGCGGATGGCGCCTGCACCGTGCACCTGCTGCGCAACAGCTTCAGCTACGCCGGACGCCGGCACTGGGACGCCATCGCCAAGGCCCTGCCTCCGTCTTTCATCGGGGAGCGACACGCCGGGGTTGAACGGGTACAGAACGAGGTCGAGGTGCACCTGAGCAGCAAGAATGCGAGTTGCGACGATATCTTCGTGTCGAGTTCGGGGTCGGTGGAGAACGTGAACGTCCCGGTCCGCCACGGCTGCAGATCCCACTTGCGCCAGACCCGGGCCACCGTGGCGAAGGAGATCT
>JAYSXW010000303.1:0-1347 GCA_043716935.1 Pseudonocardia sp. | reverse complement strand
TGCCTCACTGGCCCGTATTGCCTCTTCCGCCCGCTTGCCGTCGGTAATGTCCCGCGTGTAAATCGCCAGCCCGCCGTCGGCGGTGGGGAAGGCTTTGTCGAGATACCACCGCCGCCACGGCTCGTAGAAGACCTCGTACTCGACCGCCACCCGCTCGGCCATCGCCCGGTGCATGCTGACGTAGGCCCCCTGGCCCACGGCGGCGGGGAACATCTCCCACAAGTGCCCGCCGAGGATCTCGGCCTGCTCCACCCCGAAGCGGCGGACGATCTCGTCGTTGGCGAACGTGAGCCGCCAGCCCGCGTCCATGACGAAGAAGCCGTCCGTGATGCTGCCGAGGACGCCGCTGATGAACGTCTCCCGTTGTCTCAGTTCGACCTCGACCCGCCGGGGGTCGGTCACGTCGCGGAGGACGCCGATGATCCCAGTGACCGCCCCCGCCTCGGACCGCAGGGGCGACTTGGTGGCCTGGTAGACGCGCGTCCCGGCGGGGCCGGTGTACACCTCGTCCACGACTTCGGTCGCGCCGGCCGCCATGATCCGGCGGTCGTTCGCCATGATCGCTTCGGCCTCGCCGGGAGCCGTCGGCCGGTCGGCCTCGGTCGTCCCCATGAGTTCCGCGTCGGTCAGGCCCATGGCTCGGAGGGTGGCCGGGTTGGCGAACACCATCCGGCCGTCCTGGTCTTTGACGAAGATGAGGTCGGACGTGCCGTCGGTGACCCCCCGCAGGAGGTCGGCGCTCCGCCGCAGTTCGCTCTCCGCCCGCTTGATGTCGGTGATGTCCCGGTACAGGATGCAGATGCCGCCGTCCGGGGCCGGGTACGCCTTGAGGGCGAACCAGCGGCCCCGCGGGGCGTAGTGGTCCTCTAACTCGGTCGTCACCCGCTCGACCATCGCCCGCCGCAACTCCCGCTCAAGTACCGAGCCGACACAGGCGGGGAACGCCTCCCACTGTGTTCGCCCGAGGAGTTCTTCGCGGCCCATGCCGGTGGTCCGCTCGCCGGCGGCGTTCACGTAGGTGTAACGATAATCCCGGTCGAGGACGCAAAGCCCCTCCGTCAAACTTTCCATCAGGGCGACGACCTGCTCGCTAGCCTTTTGCTCCTTCGCTACCGCCGCCCGCCGTTCCGTCACGTCCACCGCGCAGCCGATCATCCGCATCGGCTGCCCCGCGTCGTTTCGTAGCAGCACGGCCCGGTCCTCGACGTGCAGCCACCGCCCGTCCTTGTGCCGCACCCGGTACTCGCTCACGAGGGAGTCGCCCGCTAGCTCCCTGAACTGTTGCTCGATGGCCGCCAAGTCGTCGGGGTGGATTTGCTCCCGCCACCACGCGGCGGTCGGCGGCAC
>JAYSXW010000302.1:0-4013 GCA_043716935.1 Pseudonocardia sp. | reverse complement strand
CTCGACACGCCGATGGCGCTGATCCCTCTGCGGCGGGCCCGATTACCGGCGCGATCAGCGTGCTCGCCCGGCGCCGAGTGCTCACCGCCCGCCGGTAGGGCAGGTCGGGTGATTGGCGACGCCACAGTGAAACCTGCTCGATCGGCCCTGCTCCACCGCTCGTTCACCTCCATTTCATGAGAGACGATCGCCACAGCGGAATCCTCCGAGGAGGAAGCGTCGAGCAGGCCGATAAACCAGGGCGCGGCTCGCGCTCAGGACTGTGAGCTGGATCGGAACCCGGAAGTGTGCGTGCCGTGACCGACCGGTCACAGTGCGTCGGTTAGTGCAGGTGAACTGTGGAAGAATTGCTGGCGAGACATCGGGGTACAGCGGGAGTGGGTCCCATGAATGGCGAGCAGGCATGTGCGTGGAGGCATGGCCGAATCCGTCGGGCAGCATTATCCGGCCCGTAGGCTGCTCATTGCTGGTCATCGTCGACATCGCGACCGATGTTTTCTCCCCGCTATTTCCGGAGCCCCGTCAACTATGACCCACCGTCACTCGGACACCGATTTTCGGATGCCCGCCCGGCGTTCCTCCCTGGACAACCCCTACGACAACGCTGCGGAGCGCACGACCGGCCCGACCTGGGCCCTGCGCACCCTGGCCGGGGCGGTCGTCGTCACCGGAGCGGCGGTCGGGCTGAGCGGCACGGCCGCCGCCGATGTCGACGACCCCGGTCCGACGTCGTTCGACTCCTTCGCCGCCAGCTCCGCGGACACTTTCGCCGACAGCTCGGACAGCACCTCCGACAGCGGCATGACCGACGTCGACACCCCTGCGTTCGACAGCGGCCGGACCGACCTGGACCTGTCGTCGCCGGCGTCCTCCGCCGACCTGTCCGTCGACCTCCCCGAGATCGGCGAGCTGTCCGTCGACCCGACGACCGACGTCGGCAAGTGGCCGGCCTCGTCGCCCGGCGCCGATCTCCGTGCCGACCTCGCCGCCGACCGCCCCGATGGCCACGGTGCCGCGTCCTCGCGCGCGTCGGCGCTGCCTGACGACTCCCGGCTCGACATCGAGCCGTCGTCCTCCGTACCGGCGCCGCGGTCATCCGCGGTCGCCACGACGCCGCTCGGCACGTCCGATCCAGAGCCGCTGTCGCCCGTCGCCGCCATGTCGATTCCTGAGCCGGTGTTCTCCTCCCCCCCGCCCGGGCGGGACGCGAAGCGGGTGGAGCCGGAGCCGCTGTTCCCGCTCCCCGCCACGGCACCCGCCGGGAAGAACGTCGGCACTGTGGAGGACACCACCGCCGCGCGCGACCCGGGGTCGGATCCCGTCACCACCGGCCCCGTCACCACCGGCCCCGTCACCACCGCAGCTGTTGTCGGCGACCCGGAGCCGTCGACGTCCCCGCAGGCCGAGAGGCCGGTGCACCGGAACGCGCCACTGCCCGACGGCAGCCAGGGCATCGTGATGGACGTCCAGAACCTCACGGGGACCGGCGACCCAAACGACACCGTCGGGTCCCTGACCACCGTGCTGGATCCGCGTTCCGGAGCCCGGTACAGCTCCGTGCGGGCGACCCGCGCCCACGGCCCCGGCAACACCGAGACGGCCTTCATCCCGCAGCTGTCGGGCGAGCGGGTGGCCTACGACCCGGCCGGGGACACCGTCGCGGTCTACCGCCTGGGCGAGGGCGACACCGGGCGGATCACCGAACGGACCCCCGTCGAACGGGTGCGCGTTCAGGCCGTCCCCGGTGCGGTGTCCCGGCACGAGGCCGCCGGCGTGCTCGAGGGGCGCCCCGGCGCGCCTCGGCAGGCCCCGTTCCCCTATACCCCGCCGACTGCGCAGGGCGCGTCGGTACCGGAGACCTCCCGCGCCGGGACCGCCGAGGTCGAGCAGCCGCTCACGACGCCGGCCGACCAGGTCGCCACCGGTACCGACGGCGTACCTACCGACGGGCCGCTCGACGGGGCCCGGCCCGGCGACGTCGGTGACCGGCCCGACGACGAGTCCGCGGCTCCCGGTTCCGCCGCGTCGGGTGGTCCGGCGGAACCGGGAGGTCGGACCACAGCCGGTGGAGGCCTCGTCGTGTCCCCGCGCGGCGTCCTCGCGGCGACTGGGGTGGGCCTGGCCGGGCGCTGGCTGGTCGACTCGGCGACGCAGGCCGCGAAGCGGGCGCCCGAGGTCACCGTGTCCAAGATCGCGAAGGGCTCGGCCGCCGCGGGACTGGGCATGACCCTGACGCCGCGGCAGGAGCGCGCCATGAGCGCGCTGAACCGCCGGCCGGTGGAGACCCTCCGGAACCTCGACGAGTTCGGCGCCACGATGGGTGACGTCGGGCGCCGAGTCGTCCGGGAGGCGGGCAGTGAGGTGGGGTACGGCCTTCTGAGCTCGTTGCTCACCGCCGGTGCCGGGCCGCTCGGGCCCGTCGGGCAGATTCCGGCGGCGGGGGCGGCGAAGCTGGTGCAGAAGGAGCGGATCGACCCGTTCCTCGAGCGGGTGCTGTCGGACGAGAAGGCCAGCGACGTACTGGCCGGGCCCGACGGAACCCCGTACCGGCGGGGCGGCGGCCGTGCCGACCTGGTCGACCCGCTGGGCGAGCGGATCACGTCCAGCCCCATAGACGACATGCTGACCACGGTCGACGGCCGTCCGCTCACGACCAGGGGATCTCTGCTGGTGGCCTCGGATGGGCGCCCGCTCACCGCGCCGAACCTGGTCGAGCGGCTCGGTCGGCGCACGTCGGCGCTGACGGGCTCCTCGGCGGTGCGCGGTCTGGAGGGTCAGTCGCTCTCGTCCGCCCCGATCCTCGTCGGGTCCGATGGTTCGCCGCTGGTGCCGCGGGCCGAGGGATCGGTCCTGCGACCCGAGACGATCGTGCGGGACGATGCCATCGAGGGGTTGCTGAGCGGGACGGCCCGGCAGGAACGTGCCGTCCGGGCCGAGTTCGGCCTCCCCGAGGCGGGCGACCTCACCACCACGACGCCCCGTGACGTCGGCCCGCTCGCGGTGGAACGCGCAGCCGTGGAGGCCACGCTGGACAGCGCGGCGACCCGGCGGGTCGTCGACGACGTCCTCAGCGCCCCGGAGTGGCTCTCGACGACACCCTTCATCCACACGGAGGGGATCGCTCCGACGCAGCGCGGGCCCAGCCTCCTCTCGCGCGCCTCGGCCCTCGGTGAGGCGGCCAAGTTCGGGACCCGGGCCGGGCTCACCACGCTCGGAGTGCCGGCCCACGCGGCGGACGCGGCGGGCGCGCTGCTCGACGCCTGCCTCGGCGCGGCGTGCACCAGCGTCGGGAGGGCCGTGGAGGGGTTGGTCACCGGCACCACCCCGACGGGTTCCGCGCTGAGCGCCGCCGCGACGGCCGACGCGACGGGCCAGCTGGCCCGCGCCGCTGCGACCCTCGCTCCCGACGAGCTGGTCCACCTGGCTGCGGTGACGGGTTCCGGATACCTCCTGCGGTCGGGCGCCTCCGCGTCGCTCACCGGCGGAACCGGCAGGTCGACCACGCGGGCGAGCGCCGTCGTGCCCACCCCGGTAGCGCTCCAGCCGAACGGCACCGGCACCGTCGGCGCGGACGTCGCTCCGGACGCGCTCACCCTGGAGCGGCCCTGGCCGCAGGTCGGCGGGGTCGACGACCCGTCCGCCGTCCTGCGGTCCTCCACCCGCCTGGAGCAGATCGCGCCTAGCCCGGCCCGGTCCGGGCTCATGGACCACCTGCGGGGGGACGGCGCGGAGGCGCTCGGCGTCCTGCGGGGCAGCGAGTACCGGATCGACGGCGATCCGGCCTGGTACCGCGCCGTCGGCGATACCAGCGAGCAGCTGCGGCAGCTCGGCAACGGGACGCCGCCGCTGAGCCAGGAGCGCGTCCGGCAGCTGTTCCCGACGATGGCGCCGGAGGAGCTGGCCGCCCTCGACCCGATGGCGCGGGGCATGGTCAGCGCCTACGACAAGTCGAACGCCACCTCGCAGCGCCTTCTGCGCGATGGTGGGCCGGCCGGATACACCGCACCGGAGAC
>JAYSXW010000301.1:0-1351 GCA_043716935.1 Pseudonocardia sp. | reverse complement strand
GCCACGACGGCAAGACACAGGTGCATCAGTGCGTGTGGCATCGACATGGGGGACATCGGCCCGTCCCCGGAACTGGCCGCCGTGGTCATCACTGTCGCCACGTGGACGCCGACGGTCGGCCCGGCGATCGCGCTGTGGGCGTGGCCCCCCGGTTCGACCGGCGAGGCTACGAGGGACAGCCCGGACGGTGCCGGCATGGCCTCGTCGTGCGACGGGCCGACCATCGAGTGCATGGCGACGATACCGACCAGCGCGGCGAGAACGAGCAACATGCGCTCCCAGCGCACGCGACCCGGGCCGTCCATGACCACCACCATAGCGCTCCGTTTTGCGGACGTCGCCGCGTTTGCAACAGGCGCGCGGCGGCCCGCACGGTCGGCCGAAGCGCAGGAGAGGAGAGTTTCTCCGCTCCCTGACGATCACTGCTCGCACAGCCCAGGACCTTTCCCGGCGCGGTAGGCCGTGGCGGCGCCGGCCTGCGGGCGCCGGCTGCAGGGGCCTGCTGCCATCCCACGGCTGTCGGTCGGGCGGTGGCGAGGCCGGGGCGGTGTCGGAGGCGGGCGATCGCGGCCGAGGCCTCCTCGAGCTTGATTTCGGCGACCTCACCGCCCTCCCGGGTGGCATCAGCCACACAGTGCATCAGGTGCTCGGTCAGCAACCCCAACGCGACCGCCTGCAACGCCTTGGTCGCCGCCGCGACCTGGGTCAGCACGTCGATGCAGTAGGTGTCGGACTCCACCATCCGCTACAGACCCCGTACCTGGCCCTCGACCCGACGCAGCCGGGTGAACAGACCGTCCTTGCCGTCGATGTAACCCACCATGTCGGCCTCCTCGCCAATCCACGTCCCTTATACCCCTGGGGAGTACCCATGTAAGCCTATACCGGGTAGGGGGATATGAAGGCCCAGGAAGACCGGTCCAGGCCTACCGATGCGAAGGAGCCGGGCAGGGGAGATTCACTGCCGTGTCCGCGCGTCGATCAGCGTTCTTCACCGTCGCTGATCGACGGCGGTCGTCCGCGTGCTCGGGATCGCAGGGCCGGGGCTTCAGGGATTGACGACCGGGCGAGGCCCGCCACGCAGCACGTCCAGTCGTTGCCGGTAATCCTGCTCGTCGATCTGGCCGTGGGCGAACCGCTCGGCCAGGACCTGCTCCGGGGTGAGCCGCGTGGCCACCGAGCGGTCCTGGCGGCCGAGGTAGCGGACCATGGCGATCACCCCATAGATCACCAGCCCCCAGAACAGCACCACGCTCACCGTCATCAACCCGTAGCCCCAACCATCCATACCGTTGCCATTGCCGTACCACCACATCATCGCGAGCACTCCCTCAGTCGATCAGTTGTTGTC
>JAYSXW010000031.1:0-19110 GCA_043716935.1 Pseudonocardia sp. | reverse complement strand
CCCGACTCGCGCGCACTGAGGCCCCGACCCGCGCGCACTGAGGCCCGACCCGCAGGGTGGTGGCGGGGAGGGGGTCAGCCGGTGGGGCGGCTGCGGAGGGCGGCGACGTAGTCGTCGGGGGCGCCGGCCTGTTCGGCCGCGTCGGCCAGGACGCCCAGGTAGCGGGCCGAGGGTAGGCCGCCCTCGTAGTCGTTGAGGACATAGATCCAGGCCAGAACGTCGCCCTCCATAGTGTTGACGCGCAGGCGCAGCTTCTTGTGCAGTCCCAGCTCCCCACCCTCCCAGCGGTCGAGCTGGTCGGCGTCGGGGTCGGGCACGTCGTACAGCACGACGAACACCTGGGCTCCGGGCTCCTCGACCACCGTGGACAGGGCGCCGTCCCAGCCGTAGTCCTCGCCGCCGAAGGTCAGGCGCCATCCCGTCAGCCATCCGGTGCCCGCCGCGGGGGAATGGGGCGCGCGCTCCTTCATCTGGCTGGGATCCATGTTCGATCCATAAGCGGCGTAGAACGGCACGGGGCACATGGTAGTGCGCGGCGGCGCGGGTACCGTGATCAGGGGAAGCGACGAAGGGTGACGGGGCGACGTGGCACGGATCGTGATCATGGGCGGGGGCCCGGCGGGCTACGAGGCGGCACTGGTGGCGGCGCAGCACGGCAGCGACGTCACGGTTGTCGAGCGCGAGGGCATGGGCGGCGCCTGCGTGCTGGACGACTGCGTGCCGTCCAAGACGTTCATCTCCTCCGCCGGCATCCGGGTCGACCTGCACCGCGCGCCGGAGCTGGGCCTCACCGCCGACCGGCAGGCCGTCGGTGTCGACCTGCCGATCGTCAACGCTCGGGTCAAGAGCCTCGCCCTCGCCCAGTCGGCCGACGTCCGGGCGCGCGTCGAGCGCGAGGGCGTCCGGATCATCCGCGGGACGGCGGCGTTCACCGACGATCCGGCCGCACGGGCGCCGCACGTCGTCGAGGTCCGTGCGGCCGACGGGTCGCGCGAGGAGCTGCCGGCCGACGTCGTGCTGGTCGCCACCGGTGCCACCCCTCGTGTCCTCGACGACGCCAAGCCCGACGGCGAGCGGATCCTCACCTGGCGCCAGCTCTACGACCTCCCCGCGATGCCCGAGCACCTGATCGTCGTCGGCTCGGGGGTCACGGGCGCGGAGTTCGTGTCGGCGTACGTCGAGATGGGGGCGATGGTCACGCTGGTCTCCAGCCGTGATCGCGTGTTGCCCGGGGAGGACGCCGACGCGTCGGCGGTGCTGCAGGACGTCTTCGCCGACCGTGGAGTCCACATCCTCGCGGAGACCCGGGCGGAGTCGGTGCGGCGGGAGGGTGCCGGGGTGGTCGTCACCCTCGCCGACGGCCGCACGGTCAGCGGCTCGCACGCCCTCATGACGGTCGGCTCGGTGCCCAACACCGGCGATCTCGGCCTCGAGAGGATCGGTGTCGAGACGGGTCGCGGCGGATTCATCCCCGTGGACCGGGTGTCGCGCACGAGCGTGCCCGGCGTCTACGCGGCGGGCGACTGCACCGGCGTGCTCATGCTGGCTTCGGTCGCAGCCATGCAGGGCCGCATCGCGATGTGGCACGCGCTGGGCGAGGGCGTCATGCCGATCAAGCTCAAGACGGTCGCGGCGGCGGTCTTCACCCGGCCCGAGATCGCGACGGTCGGCATCAGCCAGCGCGCGATCGACGTCGGCGAGGTACCTGCGCGGACGATCATGCTGCCGCTCTCGACGAACCCGCGCGCGAAGATGCAGGGCCTGCGGCGGGGGTTCGTGAAGCTGTTCTGCCGGCCGGCCACCGGCGTCGTCATCGGTGGGGTGGTGGTGGCGCCGGTGGCGAGCGAGCTGATCCTGCCGATCGCGATGGCCGTGCAGAACGGCCTGAGCGTGGCCGATCTCGCGCACACGTTCTCCGTCTACCCGTCGCTGTCGGGGTCGATCACCGAGGCCGGCCGGCAGCTGATGCGCCACGGCGACCTCGACTGACCGCTCTCCGGGATCGGCACGCTCTCCGGGATCGGATCCGGGGAATCCCCGATCCCGCGCAGCGCCCGGACGCCGACGATCGGGTCATGAGCATCACACCGCAGACCTCGTCCCGCGTTCCCGTCGCCGCCGTGCTGGTCGCGGGCCTCGGCTCCCAGGTCGTCGATGACGCCCTGACGGCCGTCCTCCCGCCCGCCGTCGTGCCGAGCGGGCTGATCGCGATCCTGCTCGCGGGCGTCACCGTCGTCGCGGGGGTGGCGGGGGCCGCCGTCGGGCGACGGCCCTGAGAATTGGCGCTGAGGCTCGGCGCCGACACGACGATGGCCGGTGCGCTGCAGACGCACCGGCCATCGTCGACCTCAGCTGATCCTGGCCAGCGGTGCGGACGGGGTCCGGCACCCGGCCAGCGGGCAGAGGGTGGTGCAGTCGGGGCGACCGTGGGGGTCGGTCCCGGTGCGGGTCCCGGCGAACGGCCAGTGCCCGGTGAAGCGCTGGAGATACCAGTAGAGGAACAGGTAGTCCGGTTCGGTGGTGTCGGTGACGAACACCTTCTCGCCGGGGAGCTGATCGATCCACCGGTCGAAGGCGGCCATCGCGAGGGCGGGGGGACGGCTCGCCCGGCGGGACGAGAGCCAGTCCTCCGCCCGCGTCCTCCAGCTCTGGAGGTCGACGGGGTGCAGGGTGGCGCCGGGCAGTTCACGCACGTTCGTGGTGAACGAGCTGATCGGACCACCGACGCCGATGTTGGCGACAGCGGTGAGGGTGAGCAGGGAATGGGGGCCGGGAATAGGCCCGTCGACGTGGATGTGGGCGGTCACGAGGGTGGTGTCGGGGGGCATGACGGATCCTGGTCGCCGAAGTGAAGGGGGGCGTGTTCACGGCGCGGCCGGAGCCGGCGTGGTGAACGGATCCGCGGCGCGGCCCTATCTGCGCGTCAGCACAGCCGCGTGGCGGAGGGACCGGGCCCCGTGGATGGTCACACGGGTTGCGTCACTGCTTTCCGCTATGCACTTGTCCAGCACGGTGCGGGTTCGCCGTGGAAATGCCTGGCAGGCAGATTGTAGTTCCCGCGGGGAGAGGGCGTCAACGATCGGCCGTCAGACGGCCGGTGACGACGATGTCGACGTGGCGGTCGCCGTCGAGCCATGCCGAGCGCCGTCGACCCTCGACGGTGAACCCGCACCGCTGCGCCACCCGCTGCGACGCCGTGTTGCCCTCGGCCCACTCGTACTCGACACGCTGCAGGTCGAGCGCAGCGAAGCCGAAGCGCAGCACCGCCGCCAGCGACGTGGTGATCATGCCGTGGCCGCGGGCCTGCGGGAGTGCCCAGCAGGCGGCGGACGCCGTCGCGTGCCCCGGGTCGAGATCCGCGAGCTCGACTTCTCCCGGCACTGTGCTGGTGGTGTCACAGACCGCCCAGGAGCAGCGCCGGCCTCGTGACCAGTCGACGCTCCGCGCCCGCACGTACGCCTCGGCCTCCCCGAGCCCCGCCGGGGGGCGACGCCAGCGTCGGATCTCGGGGTCCTCGCCGGAGGCGATGACGGCGGGCCGGTCGTCGATGCGGTCGTCGGCGCGCAGCGTGCGGAGGTACCAGGCGCACGCGTTGATCTCGACGGGTTCGACCGCCTCAGTCCTTGATCTCGCAGAGGACCGTACCCTGGGTGACGGAGCTGCCGGCGTCGGCGGACAGCCCAGTGATCGTGCCGTCCTTGTGGGCGGTGACGGGGTTCTCCATCTTCATCGCCTCCAGCACGACGACGAGATCGCCGGCCGAAACGGTGTCGCCGTCGGCCACCGCGACCCGGATGATCGTGCCCTGCATCGGGGCGGTGACGGCGTCGCCGGAGGCCTTCGGGCCGCCCTTGCCGCCGCCGCGCTTCCGCGGGGGGGCCGTGGCCGGCGTCGCGCCGTCGCCCAGCCCGAGATCGCCGGGCAACGAGACCTCCAGCCGCCGGCCCCCGACCTCGACGACGACCGTCCGACGCCCGACCGGCTCCTCGTCGATACCCGCGCCGCCGTCGAAGGGCGGGACGGTGTTGTCCCACTCGGTCTCGATCCAGCGGGTGTGGACGGTGAACTCCACGATGTCGCTGCTTGCGAACGCCGGGTCCACGACGACGGCCCGGTGGAACGGCAACACTGTCGCCATGCCCTCGACCCGGAACTCCGCGAGCGCCCGGCGGGAACGTTCCAGCGCCTGCGCCCGGTCGGAGCCGGTGACGATCAGCTTGGCCAGCAGGGAGTCGAACTGCCCGCCGATCACCGACCCGGGCTCCACCCCGGCGTCCACCCGCACCCCGGGCCCGGCCGGGAACGAGATCGACGTGACGGTGCCAGGGGCGGGCAGGAAGCCGCGGCCGGCGTCCTCACCGTTGATGCGGAACTCGATCGAGTGCCCACGCGGCGCCGGGTCGTCGAGCAGGTTCAGCTCCAGACCCTCGGCGATGCGGAACTGCTCGCGCACGAGGTCCAGCCCACTGGTCTCCTCGGAGACCGGATGCTCCACCTGCAGTCGCGTGTTGACCTCCAGGAACGAGATCAACCCGTCCTGGCCGACGAGGAACTCGACGGTGCCCGCGCCGTGGTACTCCGCGGCCCTGCAGATCTTCTTGGACGCCTCGTGGATCGTGGCGCGCTGCTCGTCGGACAGGAACGGCGCCGGCGCCTCCTCCACGAGCTTCTGGAACCGGCGTTGCAGTGAGCAGTCGCGGGTGCCGACGACGATGACGTTGCCGTGCGTGTCGGCCAGGACCTGGGCCTCGACGTGGCGGGGCCGGTCGAGGTAGCGCTCGACGAAGCACTCGCCCCGCCCGAACGCCGCGGTGGCCTCGCGGACCGCCGAGTCGTACAACTCCACGATCTCCACCATCTCGCGGGCGACCTTCATCCCGCGTCCGCCACCGCCGAACGCCGCCTTGATCGCTACGGGCAACCCGTACTCCTGCGCGAACGCGGTCACCTCGTCGGCCCCCGACACCGGACCGTCGGTTCCCGGAACGAGCGGTGCGCCGACGCGGGTGGCGATGTGGCGGGCGGTGACCTTGTCGCCGAGGTCGCGGATCGTCTGCGGGGTCGGGCCGATCCAGGTGATGCCGGCGTCGATGACCGCCTGCGCGAAGTCGGCGTTCTCCGACAGGAAGCCGTAGCCGGGGTGGATGCCGTCGGCGCCGGCCTGCGCGGCGGCGTCGATCAACTTGTCGATCACGAGGTAGGACTCGGCCGCCGTTTCGCCGCCCAGCGCGAAAGCCTCGTCCGCCAGCCGGACGAACGGTGCGTCCCGGTCCGGGTCGGCGTAGACGGCGACGCTGGTCAGGCCGGCGTCCGCGCAGGCGCGGATGACACGGACGGCGATCTCGCCACGGTTCGCGACGAGAACCTTGCTCAGGCGCGGCACTGGGCCTCCCACGGAGATGACGGTTACCGGTGAGTTTAGGCAGACCGTCGTCCACCACCGTCCGTGACGTCGCCGACTCCGCACGTCGGAGCCCTCGGGTTCGATTCAGGCGGCTCGTCCCGCACCACGGCCCCGCACCACGGCCCCGCGCTACGGCCCCGAGGTGCGGCCCCGAGGTGCGGCGAAGGAGACGGCGGGAGAGGAGACGGCGGAGGCGCGCCCGTCGGCGGAGGCGGGGGGCTGTGTGGCCGTCGTAGTGCCAGGTGCGCTCCCGGTCGGCTAGTTCTGCCGTCCCGGCCGGGGTCAGTGGGTACGCGCGTGCGACATCCCAGCCGTCCCGCAGAGCACCGGCGGGCTCGTGGCCGTCATGCCGAGCGGCGAACGCCCGCTGCCAGTCGGCACCCAGGGAGGCGGCGAGCAGCGGCCAGGCCTGGGTCGCCTCCGGCCCGTTTCCTGAGCAGGGCGTGTCGGGTGGCGGTGAGGCGATCGGCGTCGAAGCCGGGTGGTGGTGGGGCGCCGGCCACGGGCGCGGCGACGAGGGCGGCTTGGCGGGAGGCGAGGTCGGGCGAGAGGGCCGGATCGGCGGGCTCGCCGTGCCGGACAGGCGCGCTCGCGGTGCCCGATCGGCGGACCCGTGCGGGGCTCGACACGGGCACGCTCAGCCCCGACTCGCGCGCTTCCACGCCCCGACTCGCGCACACTGATGCCCCGACTCGCGCGCATCTGCGCCCCGACTCGCGAGGTGGGGGTGGGCCGGGCCCGGGCGATCGCGATGAGTTCGGCGGTGAGTTCGGCGTCGGGTGGGTAGTGGCCGTCGCGTTCGAGCAAGACGGGCAGTTCGGCGGGAAGCTGGGCGAGCAGGGTCAGGACCGGGGACGGGACGGGGTCGGTGTGGGCGTCGTGCCCGTCATGGGTCGAGCCCCCCGGCGACATGCACGTATGCGACGCGGTCGAGCGGCATGCGGGCCAGCTGCAGAAGCCCGGGTCGGGCAGTCCGGCGATCCATCGCGCGATCCCGGGGCGCCAGCCGACGCCCACAGCGGGGCAGCGCGGGCCGAGCACGTCAGCCGCCACAGCCGCCGTCGCACCCACCTCCGCCGCCACCACCGTCGGAACCTCCGCCGCCGTCGGAGCTGCCACCGCCGTCCCCGCCGTAGACCGCGCCGCCGTCACCACCGCCGCTGGTGGCGCGCTGCAGTGCGAGCTCGTCGGCGAATGCCGGGTCCGACGTCCACAGCGCGCTCGCGCCGAAGACCCCGATCCCGAGCGCGGCGCCGGCGGGGCCGTAGACGACCCAGTCGGGGCGCTGCGCCGGGGAGAGCGCGTGGTGCTCCGCGCGCAACCGCGCGAGCAGTCGATCGCCCGGGCGGGAGCGCCGCGGCGCGTGCAGCAGTTGTATCAGCGCGACCGTCGCGATCCCTACCAGCGCCAGCAGCAGATAACCGGCCGCCCGGCCGCCGGCTACGCCGGCGAGGAACCGCAGCAGCCCCAGGAGCGCCACGGCCGCGGTCCACCGGCCGACGGCGCGGATGCGGCGCCGGCGCTCGACGGAGAGCAGCAGGCCGTCGGCGACCAGGCGCTTCTCGATCGCATCCAGAGCAGTGTGGACGGGCCGGGTCGGCACCAGGCGCCGGCGCGGCATCTCGGCCGCCGCTACGGCGTGCACCGCGCGCGCAAGGCTGTCGGTGTGGGCGTCGAGCCGGCCGACCGCAAGCACGTTCCCCCGCGACGAGGTGATCGTGCCCCGCAGGTGCATCGCGGCGAGCGCGGAGGTGACGGCCAGCTCCGTCCCACCGTTGAGGAGGGCCAGGTCGTGCGGCTGCTCGGGGCCGGGCCCCCGCCCAGCCGGACCGTCGGCGAGCACCCGCCGCGCCCGCGCCGTCGCGATCCACACCGCGACCCCCAGCAGCAGGTAGGAAATCAGGAACGTCGGGCCGCTGACTCCCCAGGTCTCGCCATGTCGAGCACCTCTCGCACCGTAGAAATGAGCCGATCCCAGTGTTACCGGGGTCACGGTCGGGTGGAACGTTCGTCACCAGGGCTTGAGGTGAGCCTCAGGAGGCGGGGCCGGGGTGGAGCTCACCCGCCTCGATCAACAGGTGTGCCCTACGAGCACGAGGGAGTTCGTGTGATGGGTCTCTTCGGCAGGCGTTCACGGAAGGTTCTGACACTGAGGAACTTCACCGCCGCCAACTTGCCGGGGGACTTCGTCAATCTGACGAGAGATAGTCGTGATCTGAGCAATCCCGACTGGGACGGCCAGGAGGGCGCCGCTCTCTACCTGCCAAGAGCGGCGGCGGCCGGTTCGAGTCGGCCCTGACGAGCATCTGGTCGGCACGATGGGCTCGACGGAGTACGTCCTGGAGCGACCTCAGGAAACGGCGCTGCGGACCTGCTTCTTGATGCGGCCCAGCATTGCGGTCATGCCGCGCAGCCTCAGCGGGCTCACGGCCCGGGCCAGCCCGAGCGCGGTGTAGAAGTCGTCGGGTACGGCGAGCACGTCCGCGGCCGGCTCGCCGTCGAGCCCGGTGTGCAGGATCGAGGCGAACCCGCGGGTGGTGGGGGCCTCCGGCGGGGCCGAGAAGTACAGGTGTACGTGCCGCTCGTCGTCGTCGTCGACCTCCACGGCGAGGAACAACGGCGACTGGCACTCGTGCACCTGCTCCATACTGTCCGCGGCGTCGGCGTAGCGGTCGGGAAGGGCCGGGAGCTCGTGGGAGAGCTCCAGCAGCAGCTGGAGCCGGTCCTTCGGGCCGACGCCCGCGAAGTCCTCGACCAGCTCCTCCAGCGCGGGGGGAAGCGTCATCCGCGCTCGGATCCCTGCACGATCGGCACCCGCACCGCGTTGCCCCACTCGGTCCAGCTGCCGTCGTAGTTGCGGACATGGTCGAAACCCAGCAGGTGGGTGAGCACGAACCAGGTGTGGCTGGAGCGCTCGCCGATGCGGCAGTAGGCGACCACCTCGTCCGAGGGCTTCAGTCCCTGCTCCTGCTCGTAGATCGCCGACAGCTCGGCGCGGGTGCGGAACGTGGCGTCCTGCGCCGCGGCGCGGGCCCACGGCACGCTGGCGGCGCCGGGGATGTGCCCACCGCGGACGGCACCCTCCTGCGGGTAGTCGGGCATGTGCAGCAGCTCGCCGGAGTATTCGCCCGGGCTGCGAACGTCGACCAGCGCGCCCCCGAGGTGTGCGAGGACGTCCTCCTTGAAGGCTCGGATCGTCGTGTCGTCGCGCTCGACGACCGGGTACTGGACGGCCTCGCGCTCGGGCTGCTCGGTGGTCATCTCGCGGCCCTCCGCGACCCACTTGGCGCGCCCGCCGTCGAGCATGCGGACGTCGGCGTGGCCGAACAGGCTGAACACCCACAAGGCGTAGGTGGCCCACCAGTTGTTGCGGTCGCCGTAGAAGACGACTGTGGTGTCCCGGCCGATGCCCCGCTCACCGCAGATCTCCGCGAAACGGGCGCCGCCGACGTAGTCGCGGGTGACAGGATCGTTGAGCTCGGTGTGCCAGTCGACCTTGACCGCGCCCGGGATGTGGCCGGTGTCGTAGAGCAGCACGTCCTCGTCGGACTCGACGACGACCAGGCCGCCGGTGCCCAGGTTCGCGGCCAGCCATTCCGTGGTCACCAGGCGCTCGGGGTGCGCGTAGGCGGCCAGCTTCGGGTCCCCGTCAAAGTCGATTGGATCGGTCGTTAGAGCCATGCGCCCGAGCCTAGTCGCGCTGCCACAGGTCGGTGACCTGGACGCCGACGCCCGCCAGCAGGCGTCGGGTGAGCGGCAGGCTGATCCCGATGACGTTGGACGGATCGCCGTCGATGCCCTCGACGAACCACCCGCCGAGCCCGTCGAGGGTGAACGCGCCGGCCACCGCCAGGGGTTCGCGGGTGGCGAGGTAGGCCTCCAGCTCGGCGGGGTCGGGCTCGGCGAACCGGACGCCGGTGACGGCGTGGCCCTCGGCGACCCGGTCGATGCCGCCGTCGACGACCCGCAGCACGGCATGGCCGGTCACCAGCTCACCGCTGCGGCCGGCCATCGCCCGCCAGCGGCTCCGGGCCTCGTCGGGATCGGCGGGCTTGCCGACGAGCTGCCCGTCGATGTGCAGCATCGAGTCGCAGCCGATGACCACGGCGTCGTCGAGGTGCAGTCGCCGCGCGACGGTGGTCGCCTTCGCCCCCGCCAGTGTCGTGACCTTCTCGGCGGGGGTGGCGTCCGGCATGGCGTCCAGCAGCGCGGCTTCGTCGAGATCGGCGACCTCGACGACGGGGTCGACGCCGGCGCCCCGCAGCACGGACAGCCGAGCGGGGGAAGCAGAAGCAAGAACGACCTGCACGTGACGGAACTCTACGACCCCCCGCCGCTACTGGCGGCACACACCGCGGCGGCTTGGCACACACCACCCGGCATGTGTGTGAGCCCGACACGGTGTGTGCCAGCGCCGCAGGTGGGCGCGACGCGCTCGTCAGGCGCTGATTGAGACGCCCTTCCAGAACGCGTAGTGGTCCTTGATCTCCGCGGCGGCGTCCTTGGGGGCGGGGTAGGACCAGGCGGCGTCGGGGTTCTCCTTGCCGTCGACGACGACGGTCTTGTAGCTCGCCGTGCCCTTCCAGGGGCAGACAGTGCTGTAGGCGGAATCGCGCAGGTACTCGGCCTGCACCGAGCCGGCGGGGAAGTAGTGGTTGTTCTCGACGACGACGGTGTCGTTGCTCTCGGCGATGACGGTGCCGTTCCAGGTGGCCTTCATGCCCTCGATCCTGCCCGTCCCGGGCGCCGAGCGCTCGTGAGCGTCACCGAACGGTTCGGGTCACGATCCGTGGCGACCGCACGGCCGCGGCCAACCGAGCGATGTCGGTGGGGTGCCGGGCGCGGTCACCGTCACGTTGCGTGTCGGTCGATACAACTCGGCTAGCGGGGCCAGGTCGACGTCCGCCAGGCTCCCGGGCCGACGGGCAGCGCACCGCGCAGCCGGGCCGTCGGGTCGTTCCAGGCGCCCGCCGGCCCGGCCGGGGGAGCGGACCGTTGGGCGGACGAGACAGCGAGCACCACCGTCAACGCGGCCAGCTCGGCGTCCGACGGCGCACCGCGGACCACGCGGAACAGAGCACGACGCTGTTCGGGGCCGGGCCGGGTCACGCGGTCCTCCTCGATGTGGGGGTCACTCCCGGGCGGCGCAACCGCGGTCACAGCGGGATGTTGCCGTGCTTGCGGGCCGGGGCGACCTCCCGCTTGGTCGCCAGCATGCGCAGCGCGCGGCCGACGTGGCCGCGCGTGTGCGACGGCGGGATGACACCGTCGACGTAGCCACGGTCGGCGGCGATGTAGGGGTTGGCGAGGGTGTCCTCGTAGTCCTGCTGCAGCTCCGCGCGCCGCGTCGCCAGCTCGTCGCCCTGCAGGGCGCCGAGCTCCTTGCGGTACAGGATGCTCACCGCTCCCGCCGCACCCGTCACTGCGATCTGCGCGGTCGGCCAGGCCAGGTTGATGTCGGCGCCGAGGTGCTTGGAGCCCATCACGTCGTACGCGCCGCCGTAGGCCTTGCGGGTGATCACCGTGATCTTGGGGACGGTGGCCTCGCCGTAGGCGTAGATCAGCTTCGCGCCGTGGCGGATGATGCCGTTCCACTCCTGGGCGGTGCCGGGCAGGAACCCGGGGACGTCGACGAACGTGAGCACGGGGATGTTGAACGCGTCACAGGTGCGGACGAACCGCGCCGCCTTCTCCGACGCGTCGATGTCGAGGCAGCCCGCGAACTGGGTGGGCTGGTTGGCCACCACGCCCACCGAGCGGCCATCGACCCGCCCGTAGCCGCACACGATGTTCGGTGCGAACAGGGCGTGGACCTCCAGGAACTCGCCATCGTCCACTACCCGGCCGATCACCTCGTGCATGTCGTAGGGCGTGTTCGGGGAGTCCGGGACGATCGTGTCCAGCTCGCGGTCGGCGTCGGTCAGGGCGTCGGCGATGGAGGCCGTGGTCGGCTCCGGGGGCGGGTAGGACGGCGGGTCGGAGAGGTTGTTGCTCGGCAGGTACCCGAGCAGCTCCTTGACATACGACATCGCGTCGGCCTCGTCGTCGGCCAGGTAGTGCGCGACGCCCGAGCGAGTGTTGTGGGTGCGGCCGCCGCCGAGCTCCTCGAAGTCGACCTTCTCGCCCGTCACGGTCGCGATGATGTCCGGGCCGGTGATGAACATGTGGCTGGTCTCGTCGACCATGACGGTGAAGTCGGTCAGCGCGGGGGAGTAGACCGCGCCTCCCGCACACGCGCCCATGATCAGCGAGATCTGCGGGATCACCCCGGAGCTGCGGACGTTGCGCACGAAGATGTCGCCGTAGAGCCCGAGCGCGACGACGCCCTCCTGGATGCGCGCGCCACCGCCGTCGTTGATGCCGATCATCGGGCAGCCGATCGTGACGGCCAGGTCCATCACCTTGACGATCTTCTCGCCGTACACCTCGCCGAGCGCCCCGCCGAACACGGTGGCATCCTGGCTGAAGATCGCGACCGGACGACCGTCGATCGTGCCGGTGCCGGTGACGACGCCGTCGCCGAACGGGCGCTTGGCGTCCATCCCGAAGTTCGTGGACCGGTGCCGGGTCAGCGCGTCGAGCTCGACGAACGAGCCGGGGTCGAGCAGCTGGTCGATCCGCTCCCGCGCGGTCTGGCGGCCCTTCGCGTGCTGGCGCTCCGCCCCGGCGCCCGGGTCCACGGCGTCGGCGATCCGCAGCTGCAGGTCGGCGAGCTTGCCGGCCGTGGTGTGGATGTCGGGATCCGGGAGCTCCGTTGCCGCACTCATGGCTCGGGAGTTTAACCGGCCGGTAACCCGGCGGTGCGGCGTGCCACGTCACGTCCGTGATCGCCCGTCGATGCACGTGGTGGCCGCCGCGAGGTCGCTGCAGTACATCGGTGGCCGACCATGACCGTCGGGCGGACCGGTTCGTGCGGTCGGCGCTCACCGTCGGGCGCCGGGCACGAACGCGCTGTGCGGACCCGGGGGCCACCGGTAGCGTCACCGGACATGAACCGGACGAACCGGCCCCTCGACGTGGACGCACTGCGCGCCGCTCTCGTCGGCCCGTGGGCGCAGGTCGATCTGGTCGATCGCACCGGTTCCACCAACGCCGACCTGCTGGCCGCGGCCGCATCCGGAGCCCCGGACCGCACCGTTCTGGTGGCCGAGCACCAGGAGGCCGGGCGGGGCCGGTTGACGCGGAGCTGGGTGTCACCGCCCGGGTCGGGCCTCACCGTCAGCGTGCTGCTGCGGCCCGCCGGGGTGCCCACATCACGACTCGCCTGGCTGCCGCTGCTCGCCGGCCTCGCCGTGCTCGACGCCGTCGGTCAGTTCACCACGGCGCCCGCCCGCCTGAAGTGGCCCAACGACCTGCTGATCGGCACCCGGCCGCGCAAGGTCGCCGGGATACTGGCGGAGATGGCCGACCCGTCGCGGCCCGCCGTCGTGGTCGGGATCGGGGTCAACGTGTCCGCGGTACCCCCCGATCACCCGTTCGCCACCTGCGTGGCGGCCGAGGCGGGCGGTGGCGTCGACCGCACGGACGTGCTCGTGGCGCTGCTCTCGAACCTCGCCGCCCGGGAGTCGGTCTGGAGGGAGGGCCGCGGCGACCCGGACGTGACCCGGCTGCGCGCCGACTACCGGGCCGGCTGCTCCAGCCTGGGCGCCGAGGTGCGTGTGGAGATGCCCGGCGGCGCCGTGCTCAGCGGCATCGCCGAGGACGTCGACCGGGACGGCCGGCTGCTCATCCTCGACGCCTCGGGTCACCGGCGCGCCGTCGCGGCCGGTGACGTCGTGCACCTGCGACCCGAGGAGTGACCGCTACGGTGGATGCGTGGCCTACCCGGACGAGCTGCTGACCGAGGGCGAGCAGATCGTCATGCACAAGCATCCGCACCCGAAGATACTGATCCTGCCGGTGCTGGTGCTGCTGGTCGTCGTCGCGGCGGGGAGCTTCCTGGCCGCTGTGCTCAGCGCGCAGACCTGGGCGCCGTGGGCGTGGCTCGCGCTCGGCGTCACCGGCCTGGCGCTCGTCGTCCGCTACACGGTGGTGCCGTTCCTGCGGTGGCGAACCACCCATTTCGTGGTCACGACTCGACGGGTCCTGGTGCGCGAGGGAGTGCTGTCACGGCAGGGGATCGACGTCCCGATGAGCCGGATCAACAGCGTGCAGTTCCACCACACCGTGGTCGAACGGCTGCTGGGCTGCGGCACGCTCGTGATCGAGTCCGCGTCCGACGAGCCGTTGGAGTTCACCGACGTCCCGAACGTTGAACGGGTGCACGCGCTGCTCTACCAGGAAGTGGCCGATGACCGGTAGGTCGCTGCCGATGGTGGTGCGCGATCCGACGCTGCCCGAGCGCGTCACGATCTACGAGGTCGGGGCCCGCGACGGGCTGCAGAACGAGGCGACGGTGGTGCCCGTCGAGGTCAAGGCGGAGTTCCTGACGCGGCTGGCCGCCGCCGGGGCGGCCGTGCTGGAGGCCACCAGCTTCGTGCACCCCCGCTGGGTGCCGCAGCTGGCCGACGCCGCGCAGCTGCTCGCGATGCTGCCCCGAGCCCCGGGCGTCGACTACCCGGTGCTGGTGCCCAACGAGCGCGGCCTCGACCGGGCGCTGGACGCCGGCGTCGAGCACGTCGCGATCTTCGCGAGCGCGACGGAGACGTTCGCGAAGCGGAACCTCAACCGCACGCTCGACGAGCAGTTCGCGATGTTCGCCCCCGTCGTCACGCGGGCGCTGGCGGCCGGGCTGCGGGTGCGCGGCTACGTCTCGATGTGCTTCGGCGACCCGTGGGAAGGCACCGTCGAACCGACCCAGGTCGCGGCCGTGGCGCGGCGGCTGGCCGACGTGGGCTGCGGGCAGCTGTCGCTGGGCGACACGATCGGCACCGGCACGCCAGGGCACGTCGACGCCGTGCTCGACGCGTGCATGACGGCCGGGGTGCCGGTCACTCAGCTGGCGGTGCACTTCCACGACACGTACGGCCAGGCCCTGTCCAACACGCTCGCCGCGCTGCGCCGGGGCGTCACCACGATCGACGCCAGCGCGGGCGGGCTCGGCGGCTGCCCCTACGCCGAGTCCGCCACCGGCAACCTCGCCACCGAGGACCTCGTCTGGATGCTCGACGGTCTGGGTATCACCCACGGCCTCGACCTCGACGCGTTGGTGGCCACGAGCGCCTGGATGGAGGCGCAGCTCGGCCGCCCGTCCCCGTCCCCCGTCGTACGCGCCCTCACCCCTGCGCGCGGCTGACCTGCCCCGTGACGGCTCTGTTCCACCCGCACCGCCGCGCGCGGCCCCCGGAGGCCGATCCCGTCGTGCCATCGCGCGACCGTACGGCTGGCCCGCCTCGGGGTCACCCGCATTCCGGACCTGTCACCCGGCAGGAACTGTCGGGCGGATGGAGCACACTGTCGTCACGCGAGGCGAGGAGGTCTTCCGATGGCGATGCCGTTGCCCCACGGGTTGATGACGTTGGACGAGTTCAGCGTCCTTCCCGAGGACCACTCGGCCTGTTTCGAGCTCCAGGAGGGCTACGAGGAGAGTCGGACGGCGACGGGAGAGTTGCTGGTCACCGAGCCGTTCGCGCTCCGCGTCGACATCGACGCGCTGGTCGCCCGTCGAGCCCGGTGATCCACGAACGCGTGCCGAACATGCCGGTGAAGCGGCGGGCGAACACGATCGTCGCGTCGCGTCGCGTCGCGTTCGACGACGGTGGTGCCGAGTGCGCACACGCGACCGGCTGCGGTCTTCGAAGCGAGTTCCGGGGTCACCGCCCCACGATCTCCAGGACGCGGTCGTGCAGCAGGCCATTGCTCGACACCCCGCTGCCGCCGACGAACGTGGGTGCTCCGGTCAGGTCGGTGAGCGCGCCGCCGGCCTCGACGAGGATCGGCAGCAGCGCGGCGAGGTCCCAGGTGTTCGCGATGGCGTCGACGGCGACATCGATCGCGCCCTCGGCGACGAGGCAGTGCTGCCAGAAGTCGCCGAACGCCCGGCTCTCCCAGCACCCGTCCTGCAGCGCGGACCAGCGGGGGAACGTGCGCGGATCGGTGGTGGAGACATAGGCGTCGGCCAGGTCGCTGACGTGTGAGACGGCGAGGCGGCGCGGGGTGGCCCGGGGGGCGTCGGTGGTGAAGGCGCCCCGGCCTCGGGCGGCCCACCAGCGCCGGCCCAACGCGGGTGCACTCGCCACCCCGACCACTGCCTCGCCGTCGACGGTCAGCGCGATCAGCGTTCCCCACACCGGCAGGCCGCGGGAGAAGTTCTTCGTGCCGTCGATCGGGTCGAGCACCCAGCCGCGGCCCGCGTGCGCGACCGCCCCGCCGCCCTCCTCGCCGAGCACGGCGTCGTCGGGACGGGCCGCGGCGATCGCGGCCCGCAACGCCTGCTCGCAGGCCGTGTCGGCGTCGGTGACGGGGGTGCGGTCGGGCTTGCGCTCCACCCGCAGGTCCGCGGCCCGGAACCGGGGCAGCGTGACGGCGTCGGCCGCGTCGGCCAGGTGCAGGGCGAGATCGAGATCGCGTTCCACGGGGCGTCAGCCTGCCTCACTCCCCGGTCTCACCGTCGGTGCGCTCCCGCAGCAGGTCGGCGTGGCCGTTGTGGCGGGCGTACTCCTCGATCATGTGGATCATGACCCAGCGGGCGGAGAACACCTCGTCGCGGCGGGGGAACGTGACGTCGAGCGACGGGAGAGCGGCCGCGATCTCACGGGACCGCGTGCACTCGGCGTGCCAGCGGTCCCAGGTCGCCGCGATGTCGGGATCGGTGGCTCCGTCGATGTTGTCGAAGTCGCCGTCGGGATCGCCGTCGGAGTAGTAGAGCGGCGGCGTCTCCTCCTGCGCCAGCACTTCGCGGAACCACCCCCGTTCGACCTCGACGAGGTGGCGGAGCAGCCCGAACAACGACAGGGACGACGGCGCGACCGACCGTGTCGTCAGCTCTGCGCCGGTGAGACCGGCACATTTGAGCGCGAACGTCTGGCGGTGCCAGTCGAGCCAGCCGGCCAGCATGGTGATCTCGTCGGCGACGAGCGGAGCCTCGGTGCGGGTCATGTCACGGATCATTCACCGCACCCCCGACGGGATTAGACTTCCCGACGTGACGACCGTGCTGCTCGCCGAGGACGACGGCGGCATCGCGGAGCCGCTGTCGCGGGCCCTGCAGCGCGAGGGCTACGCCGTGGACGTGGCCGTCGACGGCGTCACGGCGCTGGAACGGGTGCGTGGCGGCCACGTCGATCTGCTCGTCCTCGATCTGGGCCTCCCCGGCATGAACGGGCTGGAGGTATGCCGCCGGGTCCGGCTCGGCTTCCCCGATCTGCCCGTCCTGATGCTGACCGCGCGCACCGACGAGGTCGATTTCGTCGTCGGCCTCGACGCCGGCGCCGACGACTACGTCGGCAAGCCCTTCCGGCTCGCGGAGCTGCTCGCGCGGGTGCGGGCGCTGCTGCGGCGGTTGACGCCGGACACGGTGGAGGTCGGCGGGGTGCTCATGGAGCTCTCGGGCCGTCGCGTGGTCGTCGACGGTCTCGAGATCAACCTGGCCAACAAGGAGTTCGAGCTGCTGCGGGTGCTGCTGCTGCGCGCCGGGCAGGTCGTCACGCGGGAGGAGATCCTGCGCGAGGTGTGGAAAGACCCCGAGATGAAGACGTCCAAGACGCTCGACATGCACATGTCGTGGCTGCGTCGCAAGATCGGCGGCGACCACCGGATCGCGACGGTGCGGGGCGTCGGCTTCCGCTTCAACCACGCCTAACCCGTGCGCCGCCGCATCCTGCAGTCGACGCTGCTGGTGGTCGCGATCACCGCGCTGGTGCTCGGTGGCCCGCTGGCCATCGCCACGTGGCAGCTGGTCGAGGACTTCGAGCGCGGGGAGCTGACGTCCCGGCTGGAGCAGGTGGCCGCGCGGCTCGACGGCCCGACCTCGCCTGCGTCGAGCGGTGGGAACGTCGTGCCGGCCATCGAGCTGGCCGTGCCGCGTGGCGGGCGACTCGTCGTCGAGCGGGAGGGCCGTCCCCCGCAGGTGATCGGGGCCGACGTCGGCGCGGACGTCGTATCGGAGACCCTTCCGTTCGGGCCGGGCGGCCTGCTGCGATTGGAGGAACCCCGCTCGATCATGCGCACCGAGCAGGTGCAGGTCACGGTGGTTGTCCTGCTGCTGGTGCTGCTGTCGGTGGGCACCGGCGCGGTGGTCGCGACGGTCACCGCGCGCCGACTGGTGGTGCCGCTGCTCGACGTCGCCGACCGGGCGGCGCGGCTGGGCGCGGGCGATTTCCGCTCCGCTCCCGTCCGGCACGGCATCGTCGAGCTCGACCGCGTCTCCGACGTCCTCGACACCTCCGCCGCCGCCCTCGCCGCGCTCGTGCAGCGGGAACGGGTGCTCGTCGGCGACGTGTCCCACCAGCTGCGGAGCCGGATCACCGCGTTGCAGCTGCGGCTCGACGAGCTGGCGACCCACCCCGATCCCGACGTCCGCGAGGAGGCCCTCGCCGCGCTCGACCAGGCCATGCGCCTGTCCGGGGTCCTCGACGAGCTGCTGCAGGCTGCCCGCGCTGCCCGCGCCGCCGGCGCCGAGCTGCAGGATCTGCGCGAGGGACTCACCGCCGTCGCCGACGAGTGGCGGCCCGCGCTCAAGGCCGCGGGCCGGTCGATACGGGTGCGGGTGCCCGACGGTCTGCTCGCCCGCGTGACACCGGCCCGGATCCGGGAGGCGCTCGGCGCGCTGGTGGACAACGCGATCCGGCACGGGGCCGGCACCGTGACGCTCACGGCCCGGTCCACGGACCACACGCTGGTCATCGAGGTCGGCGACACCGGGCCGGGTGTGCCGGAGGAGCTGGTGCCGCACGTGTTCGACCGGGGCGTGTCCGTCGGATCGTCGACGGGGCTGGGCCTCGCGCTCGCCCGTGCGCTGGTCGAGGCCGACGGCGGCCGCCTGGAACTCTCCCGGGCCCGACCGCCGGTCTTCACGATCTTCCTGCCGGTGGCGCGGGCCGACGACGTGATGGGTCCGCCCCGGGCGGTGGGCTCGCCGCGTTGAGGTCAGCCCGCCGGCACCTGGCGCCGGACGTCCTGGTTGGGGAACACGAACCGGCGGAACGCCCACCAGCGGAACGCCATGCCCAGCAGGACGCCGACGATCTGGCCGCTGACGAAGTCGGCGACCTCCTGGGTGAACAGGCTCACGACCGGGACCTGCAGGTCCAGCACGTAGCGCGAGACGGCCAGCGGCGCGGTGTAGACGACCACCCCGATACCGCTGATGACGAAGAACAGCAGCGCCTCGTGATGGCGTTCGCGGCCGCCGCGGGTGCGGAAGGACCATTCGCGGTTCAGCACGTAGGACACGACGGTGGCGACGAGCACCGCGATGATCTTGGCCGTCAGCGGCTTGGCGTCGAGCACGGTCGCCTTGAGGACGAGGAACACCACGGTGTCGATCACCCACGTCGTGCCGCCGACCAGGCCGAACTTCAACAGCTCGCGGTGTTTGAGCGCAAGGTCGCGGTAGGGCTGGGGAACGGCGGCGAGCGCCGTCTCGACCAAGGACACCTGATCGATCGTGCCAGACGGGCGAGAGTTCGGCCGGCGCAGGTAGGGTCGCGGAACCGTGGACACGCCCTTCCCTCTCGTCGGCATGATCGGCGCCGGCCAGCTCGCCCGGATGACGCACCAGGCCGCGATCGCGCTGGGTCAGTCGCTGCGGGTGCTCGCCGCCTCTC
>JAYSXW010000004.1:0-66668 GCA_043716935.1 Pseudonocardia sp. | reverse complement strand
GCGGATCCCGGTCGATCTCGCCGCCCTCGCCCTGTCCTCGTTCGGGACCTTCGAGGTCGCGGAGTTCACCGATCCGGCGCGGCGCGTGGGATGCCTGGCCGCGGTCGGTGCGCCGACCGCGGATGCCCCCCTCGTCGCCAGCCGTCGGGTCCATCGCGACGACCGCGAGGGTGTGCTGCTCGTGCTGGGCACGGGGGAGCTCGGCGTCTTCCGGGTGGTGGTCGTCGATCCCGCCTGCGGACCGGAGGGCGGCACACTCACCGAGAGCACCGTGATCGGCCGGTAGGGCCCTGTCCGGCATGGAATGTCCGCTGCTGGGATCGTGTTGTGCACGCCGTAGGAGCAGCAGTGAGGAGGACGGGGAGCAGTGACCACTGACGAGGTGCGCGAACTAATCATCATCGGGTCCGGTCCGGCCGGCTACACGGCGGCCGTCTACGCGGCCCGCGCCGAGCTGCGGCCGCTGGTGTTCGAGGGCACTCAGTTCGGCGGCGCCCTGATGACCACCACGGAGGTCGAGAACTACCCCGGCTTCACCGACGGCATCATGGGACCCGACCTCATGGAGCAGATGCGCGGCCAGGCCATGCGCTTCGGCGCCGAGCTGCGATCGGAGGACGTCGAGGAGGTCTCGCTGACCGGCGACGTCAAGACTGTGATGGCCAACGGCGTCAGCTACCGCGCTCGCGCCGTCATCCTCGCGATGGGCGCCGCCGCCCGCTACCTGGGCGTACCCGGAGAGCAGACGCTGCTCGGCCGCGGGGTCAGCGCCTGTGCCACCTGCGACGGATTTTTCTTCCGCGACCAGGACATCGCCGTCGTCGGCGGCGGTGACTCCGCGATGGAGGAAGCGACGTTCCTGACCCGGTTCGCCCGCTCCGTGACCGTCGTGCACCGACGCGAGGAGTTTCGTTCGTCGCGGATCATGCTCGAGCGGGCCCGGCAGGACCCGAAGATGCGTTGGGAGCTGAACTCCGAGGTCGTCGGGGTGCTCGGCGAGGGCAAGGTGCAGGGCCTGCGACTGCGTGACACGAGCACCGGACAGCAACGCACGCTGGACGTCACCGGCATGTTCGTCGCCATCGGACATGACCCGCGCAGCGAACTCGTGCGCGGTCAGCTCGGCACGGACGATGCTGGCTACGTCACCGTCGCGGCGCCGTCGACATCGACCGGGATGCCTGGCGTCTTCGCCTGCGGCGACCTCGTCGACCACACCTACCGGCAGGCGGTCACCGCGGCCGGGTCCGGCTGTTCGGCGGCGATCGACGCCGAACGCTGGCTGGCCGACGTACCGATCGACGCCGAGCTCGCCGGCGGTGGCTACGGCCACGCCTCCAAACAGGTCGCAGAAGTCCTCGCCTGAACCCGGTGAGTCCAACCAGAAACGGAGCACAACCGCATGAGCAAGAACACCGTCGACGTCACCGACGCCACCTTCGACGCGGTCGTCCTGAAGAGCAACAAGACCGTCGTCGTCGACTTCTGGGCGACCTGGTGTGGGCCGTGCAAGATGATCGCCCCCGTGCTCGACGAGATCGCCGGTGAGAACACCGAGAAGCTGACGGTCGCGAAGCTCGACATCGACGTCAACCCGTCGACGGCCCGGGACTACCAGATCAAGTCGATCCCGATGATGATCGTGTTCCAGGACGGCAAGCCGGTCAAGCAGATCGTCGGGGCCAAGCCGAAGGCCGCGCTGCTCTCGGACCTCGCCGACTACCTGACCTGATCGGCCGCGTCACGACGATGCCCCGCTCCCGGAATCCCCGGGGCGGGGCCGTCGTCGTATCACGGCCCGGCCCCGTCGGGCGGTGGCCCGCTGTGCCTCGGGCGAGCGGCCGCAGGGCACAATGGTGCCTGCCCGGCGCCGTCCGGGTGGCTGCGCGTGCCGAGCGCGGGCGCACGTCAGTACTGCACGACCGAGCGAGCGAGGGGTGCATGCAGCTGCTGCGCCGAGGTGACACCGGTCCGGCTGTCGTCGAGATCCGGACCACCCTGCAACGGTTCGGCCTGATCCCGCCGGCCCGGCTCGGGCTGGACGATACCCGGTTCGACGCCCAGGTCGAGGACGCGGTGCGGGCCTTCCAACAACAGCGGGGCCTCATCACCGACGGCATTGTCGGTCCTGCCACGTACCGCGCCATGCGCGAGGCCGGCTGGACGCTCGGCGATCGCATGCTCGCGCTGATGATCTCCGCGCCGATGAGCGGGGACGACGTCGTCACGCTGCAGGAGCGGCTCTCCGAGCTCGGCTTCGACCCGGGCCGTCCTGGTGGAGTGTTCGACGAACAGACCGAGCACGCCCTGCGCCGCTTCCAGCGTGAGTACGGCCTCGTCCCGGACGGCCTGTGCGGGCCGGCCACGTTGCGCGCACTCAAGCAGCTGGGCCGCAAGGTCACCGGTGGTCGTCCCCGCCTGATGCGCGAGCAGGAGCTGCTGCGCCAGGCCGGGCCACGGCTGCGGGGCAAGCGGATCGTCGTCGACCCCGGTCACGGCGGGCTCGACCGTGGCGTCGCCGCCGGGGGCGTCGCCGAGGCCGAGCTGATGTGGGACCTCGCCCGTCGCGTCGTCGGCCGGATGTCGGCCACCGGCATGGACGCGATGCTCTCGCGGCAGGAAGACACCTGCCCTCCGGAGGCCGAGCGGGCGGCGTTCGCCAACAACGCCGGGGCGGATCTCGTGCTGTCGCTGCACACCGACGCCAACCCGAGCATGCTCGCGCAGGGTCTTGCCACGTTCCACTTCGGCAACGGATCGGGCGCGACGTCGACGGTGGGGGAGGCGCTCGCCGGGTTCATCCAACGCGAGCTGCTCATGCGCACGTCGATGCTCGACTGCCGCTCGCAGGGTCGCACCTGGGAACTGCTGAGGCTGACCCGGATGCCGGCCGTGCGCATAGAGGTCGGCTACATCTCCCACATCGGTGATCTGCGTCGGCTGATGGACCCCGTGTTCCGTGACGTCGTAGCCGAAGGCATCCTCGTCGCGGTCAAGCGGCTCTACCTCCTCGGGCAGGACGACCAGCCCACCGGCACCTTCACGTTCTCCGACGTCCTGGCCCGCGAACTCGAACGCGGCGGCGCACAGGCCATCTGATCGGGTCTCGGGTGAATGTTACGGTTCGCACCGCTCCCGGTCAGGCCCGCTCCGTCGCTCTCAGGGCGCTCCGAGAAGGCCTCTGGCCGGCGTTGGCGTACGGGTGGGTACACGCGCTACCGGCGCGGCGGCCTGCATCGGGACCGTGATCGTGCCGAGCAACTGCTCGAGTGCGGCCTCCACGTCCTCCTTCCACGTGATGCCTGAACGCAGCTCCATCCTCAGCCGCGGCCAGCGAGGATGCGGGCGGATGGTCTTGAATCCGACATCGCGCAGGAAGTCTGTGGGGATGAGGCAGCCCGGCTCGCTCCCGGGTCGCTGCTCGCCGAACACCTCGATCGCTCTGACCCCGCGCCGGGTGAGGTCCTTGACGACCGCCTGGGCCAGCAACCGCCCCAGACCCTCTCCCGCGAACTCGGGGATGACCTGCATGGTGGTGAGCAGTACGGCGTCAGCACTGACCGGGCCGGTGGGCATCTCCGACGCCCGCGGTACCGCCGACGGCGGTGCATACATGACGTATCCGGCTGGTACCCCCGCCATGTGGACGATCCGCCCGCACGAACCCCACTCGAGCAGAACCTCGGAGACCCAGGCCTCCTTCTCGAGTTCCGTGGACCCGAAGTCGGCGGCCTGCTTACCGAGATGCTCCGACAACTCCCAGAAGACGCACCGACGGCACCTTTTGGGAAGATCATCCAGATTGTCCAGAGTGATCGGCGCGACGTGCCAGGACAAGACGGGAACCTCCGGGCGGGCGGTCGAGGATGGCGACGCCAACGCGCCGGTGTCAACGATAGATCGATCCAGCTCCGCACGACACCCCGGCTGCTGCGACCGGTGTCCCATCCACGACGAAGGGCACGACATTCGTCCGATCCGGTTACCCCCATATGGGTCTCAGCCCTTTTCCGTGTGCCCGCAGGCCCGGCTCCTGAAGACACCGACGTCCATCCGACCACGGCCGGCTGTCTCACACCTCCGCAGAGGTTCACGACGCGGACCGCGGGGTGCCACCGCGGGCGCGGCCACCTCCAGCTGGCCTCCCAACGGTAGGGTGGAGGCTGGTATTCCACGCGGCACTCGTGGAACGAGCCGTGGCGCGTTTCACGTGAAACATCTCAGCTGCCGGAGGTCGGGCCGCCCATGAGGCGCGCGATGCGCTCGAGATCCTCCACGGATCCGAACTCCACCACGATCCGGCCCTTGCGCTGACCGAGCTCGACCTTCACACGCGTGTCGAAGGTGTCGGAAAGGCGTTCGGCGAGGTCCAGGAGGCCCGGAGCCTGCATCGGCCGTCGCCGGACGGGCTTGGCCGCGGGTGACTTCTCCGATCGCAGCAGGACGACGGCCTCTTCAGTGGCTCGCACCGACATACCCTCCGCAACGACGCGTGCCGCGAGCTCCTCCTGCCGCCCGACCTCCTCGACACCGAGCAGTGCACGAGCGTGGCCCGCTGACAGCACACCGGCAGCTACCCGCCGCTGAACCGACACCGGCAGCTTGAGCAACCGGATCGTGTTGGTGACGACCGGTCGGCTCCGGCCGAGACGGTCGGCGAGCTCGGTGTGCGTCACCCCGAACTCGCCGAGCAGCTGCTCGTAAGCCGCCGCCTCGTCGAGTGGGTTGAGCTGGACACGATGGATGTTCTCCAACAGAGCGTCACGGAGCATGGCGTCGTCCCCGGTGTGGCGGACGATGGCCGGGACGTGGGTCAGCCCGACCCGCTGGGCAGCCCGCCACCGCCGCTCGCCCATGACCAGCTCGTAGGAGCCGGGAGAGGTCTCGCGCACGACGATCGGCTGGAGCAGCCCGAACGCACGGATGGAGTGCTCCAGCTCAGCAAGCGCCTCCTCGTCGAACGAGGTCCGGGGCTGCGCGTGGTTGGGCCGCACGGTCGTGATCTCGATCTCGCGGTACTCCGCGCCACCAACCGGTCGGGGAGCAGCTGTGGCGATCTTGTCCTGTGACCGCCCGGCGTCGAGATACTCCTGGCTGGAGGTCATGAAATCGGGTTGACGCAGCGACAGATCGATCGCGGCCGAACCGGTGGTCGGACTCGTGGGGATCAGGGCCGCGAGACCACGACCGAGGCCCCCCTTTCGCTGGTGCGGCATCGATCCCTGCTCCGCCATGTCCCTACCGCCCGTCCCGCTCCCGAGGCACGTCCATCGACGCCCCCCGCTCGGAGATCTCGCGCGCCGCATCGACATAGCTCATCGCACCGCGCGACCCTGGATCGTAGGCCAACACCGTCTGGCTGTAGCCCGGCGCCTCCGACACCTTGACGCTGCGCGGGATAACCGTGCGCAACGCGACGGACCCGAAGTGACTGCGCACCTCGTTGGTGACCTGGTCGGCCAACTTCGTACGACCGTCGTACATCGTCAGCAGGATGGTGGAGACGTGCAGGGCGGTGTTGAGGTGTGAACGCACGAGGTCGATGTTGCTCAGCAACTGCCCGAGCCCCTCCAGCGCGTAGTACTCGCACTGGATGGGGATGAGGACCTCGGCCGCCGCAACCAACGCGTTCACGGTGAGCAGGCCCAGCGAAGGCGGACAGTCGATGAAGACGTAGTCGACGGCGAGCTCGTCGAGCGCCTCGGACGACAGCGCCTGCTTGAGCCGGTTCTCCCGCGCCACCATGCTCACGAGCTCGATCTCGGCACCGGCCAGGTCGATCGTGGCAGGTACACACAGCAGGTTCGGCGACGCCGTACTCGGTACTGCGGCCTCGGCCAGCCGGATCTCACCCAGCAATACCTCGTACACCGACGCGGTACCCAGCCGGTGCTCCACGCCCAGGGCGGTGCTGGCGTTGCCCTGCGGGTCCAGGTCGATCACCAACACGCGCACGCCATGCATCGCGAGAGCGGCCGCGAGGTTCACGGCGCTGGTGGTCTTACCGACGCCACCCTTCTGGTTCGCGACCGTCAGCACCCGCCGGTGCGACGGCCGCGGCATACCGTGGCGGTCAGGATGCAGTACCCGGGCCGCCCGCTCCGCCTCCTCGGCGATGGGCGTCCAGCCGGGTGTTTCACGTGAAACATCGGAAACGTTGAACGTCACGCCTGCCCTCTCCTGCGTCGCGGTCGGTCGATTGCCGTCCGCTCGACGACGACCACGGTGCTCGGCGGATCGACGATGCCCAGGCCGCAACGTTCGATCCGAGCCGGACCGCCGCCGAGCCGTCGGACCACAGCCGCATCCCGTTCGATCTCCTCGGCCGCACTGGCACCCTTCACGGCGAGCACCCTTCCGCCGGTGCGCAGCAGGGGGAGGCTCCAGTCGACGAGACGGTACAGGGGAGCGACAGCGCGTGCGGTGACCACGTCGGCTCCCTCCCACCGCCGCCGCACGGCGACCTCCTCCGCCCGACCCCGCTCGACCTCGATCGTCAGGCCCAGGTCGGCAATGACCTCACGGAGCCACTCCACACGACGAGCGAGTGGTTCGACGAGGACGACCGCCAGATCGGGCCGAGCAAGAGCCAACGGTATCCCGGGCAGGCCCGCACCCGAACCCACGTCCACCAGTCGCGCGCCGTCCGGCACGAGTTCGGCGACGACCGCACAGTTCAGGACGTGCCGATCCCATACGCGCGGCGCTTCGTGAGGGCCGATCAAGCCACGCTCGACGCCGGAGGTGATGAGGTGGTCGGCGTAGCGCCGAGCCAGGGCCACTCGATTCCCGAAGACGGGATCGATGGCCGCCGGCGCCGGCGCCTCAGGCACTGCGGAAGACGATGACCTGCCGCCGCGGTTCCTCGCCCTCACTCTCGCTCGACACCCCCTTCACCCCGGCGACGGCGTCGTGCACGACCTTGCGCTCGAACGGGGTCATCGGGCGCAGCCGTGCCGACTCGCCGGAGTCGACGACCTCCCGGGCGGTGCGGAGGCCCAGCTCGGTGAGCTCGTCACGCCGACCCTGCCGCCAGCCGGCGATGTCGAGCATGAGCCGACTGCGATTTCCGGAGGACTGCTGGACCGCGAGGCGGGTGAGCTCCTGCAGCGCCTCCAGTACGGCCCCACGGTCACCGACGAGCTTCGCAAGGTCCTCGCTGCCATCGATGCTGACGATGGCCCGGCCCACCTCGACGTCGAGGTCGATGTCGCCGTCGTAGTCGAGGACGTCGAGCAGCCGCTCGAGGTAGTCCCCGGCGATGTCGCCTTCGCGCACCAACTGGTCCTCAGCACCGATGGGGGCGGTCTCCGTGGCGCCGTCCTGCGCAGTCTTCGGCACGATGCGTCTCCTCTCCGAAACGGGTGCGGCGCATGCGCCGCTGCGGCTGCTCTCGCGAGCGACCGCCGATGGTTCGCGGTCAGCGACGCTTGCGGGTCCGCTGATTCCGGCCGCCGTTGCGAGCGCCTGCCGTGCTGCCGGCGGTGCCGTTGGCACTCGAGCCGGACTTCGCGGCGGACCCGTTCGCGGCACCGTTGGTGGTCGCTGCACCCTCAGTGGTCGCCACACCCTCGGCGCTCGCCGCACCGTTGGCAGTCGCCGCACCGTCGGGAGTCGGAGCACCGTTGGTCGAGGCTCCGTTGGCCGAAGCCCCGTTGGTCGAGGCCCCGTTCCGAGTCGCGCCGTTCTTCGACGTCGACACGGGGCGCTGGCCGGGCTGCGGCTTGCGCACGACAGGTTTCGCCCCGGGCGTCTTGGGCTTCGACTCGTCGACGGTGGGCTCGACCACCTCGGGCCGGACAGGCTTCTGCCCTGGCTTCGGCGCCAGCGACTGGCGGGTGGTGGCCGTCAGCTCGCGCTTGTCGGTCTCCTCGGCATCGATGCGCCGGTAGACGATGTACTGCTGGCCCAGCGTCCACAGGTTGTTCGAGACCCAGTACAGCAGGACCGCGAGTGGCAGGAACGGCGCTCCGACGACGACACCGATGGGGAAGACGTACAGCATCAGCTTGTTCATGATCGCGGTCTGCGGGTTGTCCCCCTGCGCCGCGGTCTGGCGGGCCACCGAGTGGCGGGCCGTGATGTGGGTGAAGATGCCGGCTGCGATCATCAGTGGCGCCATCACGATGATCATGGCTGCAATCGAGGTCCCGACCGCCTCGAGCACCTCGGGTCCTTGCGTCACCCACGCGCCCAGCTTCGCCCCGAAGAGGTCGGCTGCGTTGAACGACGCGACGCCCTGGGCGTCGAAGAAGTAGTTGTCGGTGCGTGGTGCACCATTGATCAGCACCGGGTTGAACGATCGGAGCACGTGGAACAGGCCGATGAACACCGGCACCTGGACCACGACGGGGAGGCAGCCGGCGAGCGGGTTGACGCCGTGTTCCTTCTGGAGCCGCTGCATCTCCTCGGCCTGCTTGGCCTTGTCGTTGGCGTGCTTCTTGCGAAGTTTGGCCAACTCGGGCTGGAACGCCTGCATCTTGCGCATCGAGCGCACCTGCGCGACGAACGGCTTGTAGAGGATCGCTCGCAGGGTGAAGACCAGGAACATCACCGAGAGGGCCCACGAGATGCCGGTGGCGTCGCCGAAGACGAAACCGAACGCCTTGTGCCAGAACCAGAGGATGAAGGAGACCGGATAGTAGATGAAGTTCAGCACGGCGCTTGCTCCTCGTGGTGGTTCCGGGCCGGGCGGGGACGGCGCTGCGGCACCGGGTCGATACCTCCAGGGTGCCACGGCGCGCAGCGCAGCAGCCGGACGAGCGTGAGCCAGGAGCCCACCATCACACCGCGCAACTGCAACGCCTCCATCGCGTAGGCACTGCACGTGGGGTAGAAGCGGCAGGACGGAGGAAGGGCGGGTGAGACGTAGGTCTGGTAGCCGCGCAGCACAGCGACCAGAAATCGGGTGATGATGCTCATCGCACTCCGTCGCGGCGCTCGGTCGAGCACCGCGCGATGCGCGGTGACGACGATTCGCCTGCCGGCTCAGCGAGCTTGCGCAGCGTACGGCGCAGGCCGGCGTCGAGGTCCCGTCCCAGATCGACGGACGGGGCGGATGCGGCGGGCGGCAGAGCCCGAATCACGATCCGGACCCCCGGGGGAAGATCGCGCAGGCGCGATGCGATGAGATGCCGCAACCTGCGAGCCACCCGGTGGCGCACCGCGGAACCCCCGACCGCCCTGCTCACCACCAAACCCGCACGGGGCCCATCAGCCACGGGCCCCTGACCGAGATGGACCACCAGACGAACGTGCCCACTGCGCCGGCCTCGCCGGATGACGGAAGCGAACTCATCCCGGTGCGTGAGCCGGGATTCGGCCGGCAACACCGGATGCCGGTCAGGCGGAGAGACGCTCGCGGCCCTTGCCGCGCCGCGCAGCGAGGATGGCGCGACCGGCTCGGGTACGCATCCGCAACCGGAAGCCGTGCGTCCGGGCCCGGCGGCGGTTGTTCGGCTGGAAGGTGCGCTTGCCCTTGCTCACGACGGCTCTCCTGGTCGGCGGCCGCAGCGTGGGGGCCGTCGACGATCATTCTGCGTTATCTCTGGACTGTGGAGCGGGGTGCTCACCCGACATCGCACGCTGTCGCGGACGACGGCATACGACGATGTGGCAGACGAGGCCATTGACAGGGTACGCAGCCCGCTGACAAGCGGTCAAACCACCCCGAGCCCTCGTCGTCCCGTTGCCCGATCGTGTCGCGCGGGCCCTCCATGCCGGGCGCCTTGTGGCGGTGCGTACCGTTCTGCGCACAGCTGTAGACACCTCTGGGGATGATCGCGGCTCCGAGTTGGCAGGGCAGGGGCGACGACCGGAGGAGGTACGGGCCGGTGGCCGATCAACCACAAGATCTCGGGCAGGTCTGGAACCGGGTCATCGCCGACCTTTCGGGCGCATCACCGGGCTCCGAGATCCAGGCGCTCTCGTCCCAACAGCGCGCTTTCCTGCGCCTCACGCGGCCGCTCGGTCACATCGACGGCACCGCACTGCTCGCCGCCCCGAGCGAGTTCGCCAAGGACGCCATCGAGCGCAACCTGCGCCGACCCATCAGCGATGCCCTCAGCCGCCATCTCGGCGTCCAGGTCAACCTCGCGGTTGTCGTGGATGCGTCGGCGTCCGCCGGAGGCACCGATGTTCCCGATCCGCCGCGCATCCGACCCGAGCCGCTCGACGGCCCCGACGCGGGGTCCCACCCCGGCGCTCCGAGCGACGACAGCACGACGTTCTCCGGCCCGCACGGCCTCAACGGCACCGCACACCACCACGGCACCGCCGGACCCGACGAGCACCAGCAGGACCGCCACCACGACGGCCGGTCACCGAACGGTCGCCGGCCCGGTGGCAGCCAGCTGGATGATCCGCACCTCGACGGCCGGCAACCCGACAGCCGCCATCACGACGTGCGTCGGCTCGGCGAGCGGCAACTCGACGGCCGGGCGCTCGACAGTCGCGGCGCCGACGTGTGGCCCACCTACTCCGGGGTCCCGGCGAGCGAGCGGGTGCAGCCGCGCTCCCAGACCCGTCTCAATGAGAAGTACATCTTCGACACGTTCGTCATCGGTGCGTCGAACCGGTTCAGCCACGCCGCCGCCGTCGCGGTGGCCGAGGCGCCGGCCCGGGCGTACAACCCGCTGTTCATCTGGGGCGACTCCGGCCTGGGCAAGACCCATCTACTGCATGCGGTCGGCCACTACGCCCAGCGACTGTTCCCAGGGATGCGGGTGCGGTACGTGAGCACCGAGGAGTTCACGAACGACTTCATCAACTCCCTGCGCGACGACCGCAAGGTCGCGTTCCAGCGCCGCTACCGCGACGTCGACGTGCTGCTGGTGGACGACGTCCAGTTCCTGGAGGGCAAGGAGGGCACCCAGGAGGAGTTCTTCCACACCTTCAACACCCTGCACAACGCGAACAAGCAGATCGTCGTGTCGTCGGACCGGCCACCCAAGCGGCTCGAGACCCTCGAGGACCGGATGCGAACGCGGTTCGAGTGGGGCCTCATCACCGACATTCAGCCCCCCGAACTGGAGACGAGGATCGCTATCCTGCGGAAGAAGGCCGCGCAGGACCGGCTCGCCGTCCCCGGTGACGTCCTGGAGTTCATCGCCGAGCGGATCGAGCGCAACATCCGCGAGCTGGAGGGGGCGTTGATCCGGGTCACCGCGTTCGCGTCGCTCAACCGGCAGCCGGTCGACACCCAACTCGCCGAGATCGTGCTGCGCGACCTCATCCCCGACTCCGGCGCCTCCGAAATCACCGCGCCGACGATCATGGCCGTCACCGCCGACTTCTTCGGCATCACGATCGACGAGATGTGCGGGCCCGGAAAGACCAAAGCGCTCGCGCAGGCGCGGCAGATCGCGATGTACCTGTGTCGCGAGCTGACCGACCTGTCGCTGCCCAAGATCGGGCAGATGTTCGGCGGCCGCGACCACACCACCGTCATGCACGCGGACAAGAAGATCCGCAACGAGATCGCCCAGCGCCGCAAGACCTTCGAGCAGGTCCAGGAGCTGACGGCGCGCATCAAGCAGCGCGCGCGCCACTGACCACCCGACCGCCGGGGCTTTCGGCGGAGCACCACACCGGTGCCGACCGCTCGGCGTTCGATAGCGGCAGGTCGCCGCTCCGCCTTGTGCCCGGTCCTCGATACCGTCACCGATCGTTGTCACGGAGCGTTCCGCCTCATGGCCCGTGGGGGAACACCATGAGTTTCCCCACTGCCCAGTCCGACGCAACTCCGACCGATCCGGCTGCACTGCGTCCACGGGCGACCACGATTCCACCCCCATCTGGGGACAACTCTGTGGATGGTTCGCCGCACATCGGTGGACAGATCGCTCGCGATCGGTGGACAACCGGTGTTCATCCGGGGGACAACCCGACCTCGCCGGCGTTCATCCACCGGTCACCCGATCCGTCCACCGTCGGTCCACCAGACCCGTCCCCACCCCGCCACACCGTCCGACCTGCGACGACGGCGTCGATCAACACTATCCACAGGTGTGAGTACTACTGCTGTTGAACTCTTTTCAGAGAACTAGAAGAACAACAGGGCGGTGGACGAACGGCCCGGCTCACTCCCAACGGGTGCCGACAGCCGGGATGACACCCACCACCGGGAGGCTCTACGGTGGAGCCTCCCGGCACGGTTCGACGTCCACGGATGGCCGCCGTCCCGGCACCACCCCGCATCCCGAAACAGGTCGTCGGCCGAGCCCGTGAGCAGGTCGACGGACCAGTCCCACCGCCCAGTCGGGCACCGAGCTCGGCACGAGAGGTCCCCGCCATGAAGTTCCGGGTCGAACGCGACGTCCTCGCCGACGCGGCTGCTTGGGTGGCCCGCAGCCTCCCGGCGCGGCCCCCGGTCCCGGTACTGGGCGGTGTGCTGATCGAGGCCTCCGGCGGGGCGGACGGTGATCGGCTCACCGTGTCGGGCTTCGACTACGAGACCTCCGCCCGCGTCGAGCTCGACGCCACGATCGGCGATCCGGGCCGGGTTCTCGTGTCGGGACGGCTGCTCGCCGACATCACCCGTGCGCTGCCGTCGAAACCGGTGGATCTCGTCGTCGACGGCTCCCGCGCGACGATCAACTGCGGCAACAGCCGGTTCAGCCTGCCGACGATGCCGGTCGAGGACTACCCACAGCTACCGGAGATGCCGCAGCTGGCCGGCTCGGTCGCGGCCGGCGAGCTGGCCCAGGCGGTCGCGCAGGTCGCGGTCGCGGCCGGCCGGGACGACACCCTGCCGATGCTCACGGGTATCCGGCTGGAGATCGAGGGCGAGCGGCTCACCCTCGCCGCCACCGACCGGTTCCGCCTCGCCGTGCGCGAGCTGGACTGGACCCCGGAGGACCTTGGCGGGTCGAGTGCCGTGCTGATCCCCGCCCGCACCCTGGCCGAGGTCGCGAAGACCCTCGGTGGCGCGGGTACCGTCGAGCTGGCCCTGTCGGCGGGGGAGGGCATGCTCGGTATCACCGGCGCCGGCCGACGCGCCACCACCCGCCTGCTCGACGCCGAGTTCCCGCGGTTCCGTCAGCTGATCCCGGCCGAGCACACCAGCGCCGCGATCGTGGGGGTGGCCGGTCTCGTCGAGGCGATCAAGCGGGTCGCGTTGGTCACCGACCGCGTCGCGCAGGTCCGCATGGAGTTCAGCGACGACGGGCTACGGCTGGCCGCGGGCGGCGACGATGTCGGCAGTGCCGAGGAGGAGCTGCCCTGCGAGCTCGACGGCGCCGCCCTGACCATCGCGTTCAACCCGGGCTACCTGTTGGACTCGCTCGCAGCCCTGCACACCGAGCGCGCCCAGCTCACGTTCACCACCCCCAACCGGCCGGCGCTCGTACGGCCCGTCCCGGCCCCTCCTGCGGACGACGCGGCGGACGGGCCGACTGCCGACGCGGTGCCGGGGTACCTGCACCTGTTGATGCCCGTGCGCCTCCCCGGCTGAGCCGCCCGGTGCGCGGGGCCTTCCGTCGGACGAAACCTGGAGTGGAACCGTGCAACTCGGACTGATCGGTCTGGGCAGGATGGGCGGCAACATGCGCGACCGCGTGCGCGCGGCCGGGCACGCGGTCGTCGGGTACGACCCACGGCCGGAGGTCACCGACGTCGAGTCGCTCGCCTCACTGGCCTCGGCGCTCACTGCGCCGCGCGTGGTGTGGGTCATGGTCCCCTCCGGCGACCCGACGCGCAGCACCGTCCAGGCCCTCTCGGAGGTGCTGGAACCCGGCGACCTCGTGATCGACGGCGGCAACTCCCGCTACACCGACGACGCCCCCAACGCCGCCCTGCTCGACGCGAAAGGCATCGGCTACGTCGACTGCGGCGTCTCCGGCGGCATCTGGGGCAAGGACAACGGCTACGGCCTGATGGCGGGCGGGCGGACGGAGCACATCCAGCACGCCATGCCGATCTTCGACGCGCTGCGCCCGGAGGGTCCGCGCGAGGAGGGGTTCGCCCACGCCGGACCCGTCGGCGCCGGGCACTTCTCCAAGATGGTCCACAACGGCATCGAGTACGGCCTCATGCAGGCCTACGCCGAGGGCTACGAGCTGCTCTCGGCGGTCGACCTCGTGACCGATGTGCCCGCGGTTCTGCAGGCGTGGTCGCGGGGCACCGTGGTCCGCTCCTGGCTGCTGGACCTGCTGGTCATCGCGCTCAAGGACGATCCTGGCCTCGTCGCGCTCGACGACTACGTCGACGACTCCGGCGAGGGGCGCTGGACCATCGAGGAGGCGATCCAGCACGCCGTCCCGCTGCCGGTGATCACGGCAGCGCTTTTCGCGCGGTTCTCCTCGCGGCAGGAGTCTTCGCCCGCCCTGCGGGCGGTCGCGGCACTGCGCCAGCAGTTCGGCGGGCACGCGGTGAAGTCTGTAGCGGGCCCATCCGGCGTCCCCGGCGATCACGCCGGCCCCAGCTCGGGCACCGGCTCCACCCACGGCTGACGGCCCGGTCCGACGTGCACCTGCAGCGCCTGGCCGTCGTCGACTACCGGTCGTGGTCGACCGCCGAGATCGACCTCGAGCCGGGCGTCACGGTGCTCGTCGGACCGAACGGTGTGGGCAAGACCAACCTGGTGGAGGCGGCCGGCTACCTCGCCACGCTCGGCTCGCACCGAGTGGCGGCCGACGCCCCGCTGATCCGCCGCGGCGCCGAGCACGCGCTGGTCCGCGGAGTGGTCGTGCACCACGGCCGGGAGCTGACGATCGAGCTGGAGATCACCGCGGGCCGGGCCAACCGGGCCCGGCGCAACGGCTCGCCGGCCCGGCCGCGGGACCTGCTGGGGATCCTGCGGACGGTGCAGTTCGCCCCCGAGGACCTCGCTCTCGTGCGCGGCGACCCGGGCGAGCGCCGCCGCTTCCTCGACGACCTCCTGGTCTCCCGCTATCCCCGCTACTCCGCCGTCCGCGCCGACTACGACCGCGTGCTGCGCCAGCGCTCGGCGCTGCTCAAGTCGGCGAGGGCCCGGACGGCCGACCTCGGCACGCTCGACGTCTGGGACGGCCATCTCGCCCACCATGGCGCCGCGCTGCTCGCGGGCCGGCTCGAGCTGCTGGCCGCGATCGCGCCGTTGGCCGTCGAGGCGTTCACCGAGGTGGCACCGACGTCGGAGCCGGTCGCGCTGCGCTACCGGACCAGCCTGATCGATCCTGCCCCCGACGGCGCCGGTCCCGATGGCGCCGCATCCGAGCTGCCGTCGTCTGCGGCCGAGCTGGAACCGCTGCTGCTCGAGGCGATGGCCCGGGTCCGCCGCCAGGAGGTCGAACGCGGGGTGTGTCTCGTCGGCCCACATCGCGACGATCTCGACCTGCGGCTGGGTGAGGGCCCTGCGAAGGGCTACGCGAGCCACGGGGAGTCGTGGGCGCTCGCGCTCGCACTGCGCCTGGCCTCCTACCGACGGCTGCGCGATGACGACGTCGAACCGGTGCTGGTGCTCGACGACGTGTTCGCCGAGCTCGACACGACCCGCCGACGAACCCTCGCCGACGTGGCCGCCCGCGCCGAGCAGGTGCTCGTGACGGCGGCAGTCGCGCAGGACGTGCCGGAATCGCTCATCGGAGCCCGCTTCGCGGTGTCGCGTGCGCCGGGCGGTGGCGAGGCGGGCAGCGTGCTCGAGCGGGAGCCGGATCGGTCCACGTCGGTGAGCCCGGCATGATCCGGCCGACCTGGGGACAAAGGTGTGGATACTGTGGATAACTCTCGCCGGACTGGTGATGACCGGCCAGAACGACCGTCCGTCGTGCGGGGAAGACCATCTGACGTACCCCAAGCCGGGCCGGTTGTCCCCAAGGTTGGGGATGACGACAAGACGTCCGCTGGGCGCGGACCCGACATCGCCCGCGAGGCACTGCGCGCGGCCCGCGAGGCGTCGGCGCGGCGGGCGGCGCAGCGCTCGGCCGACCAGGCCGGCCGGCCGGGCGCCAACCGGAGCCGCCGGCGCCGCTGGTCCGGCCCGGGACCCGACCAGCGCGACCCGCAGCCGTTCGGCCGGCTGGTGGCCCGCGTGTCGCTCGACCGCGGCTGGTCGCCCCGCCTGACCGACGCCACGGTGCTGGGCCGCTGGCCGCAGCTCGTCGGCGCGGAGATCGCCGACCACTGCACCCCGCTGTCGCTGCGTGACGGCGAGCTGGTGCTGCAGGCCGAGTCGACGGCCTGGGCCACCCAACTGCGCACGATGCAGCGCCAGCTGCTGGGCCGCCTGGCCGGCGTGGTCGGCCGTGACGTGGTCAAGCGCATCCGGGTGGTCGGCCCGCAGGGCCCGACGTGGAAGCACGGCCTCCGCACCGTCCGCGGCCGGGGCCCTCGCGACACCTACGGCTGAGGTCGGATGTGACCACACAGGCCGACGTGACGGGCCCCCAGCCCGTCGCGATCCCCCTTACTGCCTCGCAACCCGATCGGATCGACATTCGGCGCTCTGTGAGGACGCTGGGGGTGTCCTGACGCCGTTTCTGTCGGGGCGCACCGGTATGATGGAGGGAGTGTTCCGGGCGCTCCCGAGTCGCCCGGCCGTCAGGCCTCGAGCCGGCCGCCGTCGTGCGGTCCGGCCGGGCCCTCGTGGCGAGGAGACAGGCAGCCCGTGCCGGAGAAGAAGAACAGCTACAGCGCGTCGTCGATCACCGTTCTCGAAGGGCTCGAGGCGGTCCGCAAGCGTCCCGGCATGTACATCGGCTCCACCGGTGAGCGCGGCCTGCACCATCTGATCTGGGAGGTCGTCGACAATGCGGTCGACGAGGCGATGGCCGGATTCGCCACCCGTGTGGAGGTCACCCTGCAGGCGGACGGCGCCATCAGCGTCCAGGACGACGGTCGCGGTATCCCGGTGGGCATGCACCCGACCGAGAAGCGCCCGGCCGTCGAGATGGTCATGACCATGCTGCACGCGGGCGGCAAGTTCGACAGCGACTCCTACGCCGTCTCCGGCGGCCTGCACGGCGTCGGTGTCTCGGTGGTCAACGCACTGTCCGTCGCGGTCGACCTCGAGATCCACACCGACCGGTTCGTGTGGCGCCAGCACTACGCCCGTTCCGTACCCGGGCCGCTGCGCAAGGGCGAGCCCACGACGAGGACCGGCAGCACTGTCACCTACTGGGCCGACGGCGACATCTTCGAGACCCTCGTCTACGACATCGAGACGATCCGTCGCCGTCTGCAGGAGATGGCCTTCCTCAACAAGGGTCTCACGATGGTCCTGCGTGACGAGCGGGTCGGCGACGGTGGCGCGGCCGACAACGAGGAGCCCGACGCCGAGGGCTACGTGGGAAAGGTCAAGGAGTTCACCTTCTGCTACCCCAACGGCCTCGAGGACTTCGTCGCGCACCTGAACAAGTCGAAGGAACCGATCCACAAGAAGCTGGTGTCGTTCACCGGTGAGGGCACGGGCCACCAGCTGGAGGTGGCGATGCAGTGGAACTCGGGCTACACCGAGTCGGTCCACACCTTCGCCAACACGATCAACACGCGCGAGGGCGGCACCCACGAGGAGGGTTTCCGCTCGGCGTTGACCAGCACGGTGAACCGCTATGCGCGGGACAAGAAGTTCCTCAAGGAGAAGGACCCGGCCCTGACCGGTGACGACATCCGCGAGGGCCTGGCCGCGATCGTCTCGGTCAAGGTCAAGGAGCCTCAGTTCGAGGGTCAGACGAAGACCAAGCTGGGCAACACCGAGGTGAAGTCGTTCGTGCAGCGGGTGAGCAATGAGTGGCTGTCGGACTGGTTCGAGCGCAATCCGGCCGAGGCCAAGGTCATCGTCAACAAGTCGGTGCAGTCGGCCCAGGCCCGCGCCGCGGCGCGCAAGGCGCGCGAGCTGGTGCGGCGCAAGAGCGCCGGTGACATCGGCGGCCTGCCGGGCAAGCTCGCCGACTGCCGCTCCACCGACCCCAGCAAGTCCGAGGTCTACATCGTGGAGGGCGACTCAGCGGGCGGCTCGGCCAAATCCGGCCGCGACTCGATGTTCCAGGCGATCCTGCCGATCCGCGGCAAGATCATCAACGTCGAGAAGGCCCGGATCGACCGCGTCCTCAAGAACACCGAGGTCCAGGCGATCATCACCGCGCTCGGCACCGGCATCCACGACGAGTTCGACGTCGCGAAGCTGCGTTACCACAAGGTCGTGCTGATGGCCGACGCCGACGTCGACGGCCAGCACATCCGTACCCTGCTGCTCACGCTGCTGTTCCGCTTCATGCGGCCGCTGGTGGAGCACGGGTACGTGTACCTGGCGAACCCCCCTCTTTACAAGATCAAGTGGGGTGGCCGCGCCGCCGCGCCCGAGTTCGCCTACACCGACCGCGAGCTCGCGGGGCTCCTCGAGGCCGGCCGGGGGGCCGGCAGGAAGGTGCCCAAGGAGGAGGGCATCCAGCGCTACAAGGGTCTCGGCGAGATGAACGCCAAGGAGCTCTGGGAGACCACGATGGACCCGGCGCACCGGGTGCTGTCCCAGGTCACCCTGGACGACGCCGCCACGGCCGACGAGCTGTTCTCGATCCTGATGGGCGAGGACGTCGAATCGCGTCGGTCGTTCATCACGCGCAACGCCAAGGACGTGCGGTTCCTGGACGTCTGACCCGGCCCGGCCCCGCCACCGCACGAGTAGAGGAATCACGTGACAGACACGCTCGACCCCACCCTGCCGCCGCCCCCGAGCGGCGGCGACCGCACCGAGCCGGTCGACATCCAGCAGGAGATGCAGCGCTCCTACATCGACTACGCGATGAGCGTGATCGTCGGCCGCGCGCTCCCGCTGGTCGAGGACGGGCTCAAGCCGGTACACAGGCGCGTTCTGTACTCGATGGGGGAGAACAATTTCCGGCCCGACCGCAGTTACGTCAAGTGCGCGCGCGTCGTCGGCGAGGTGATGGGCAACTACCACCCGCACGGTGACAGCTCGATCTACGACGCGCTCGTGCGGCTGGCCCAGCCCTGGTCGCAGCGCTACCCCTTGATCGACGGGCAGGGCAACTTCGGCTCCCGCGGCAACGACCCGGCCGCCGCGATGCGCTACACCGAGTGTCGCCTCACACCGTTGGCGATGGCGATGTTGCAGGACATCGACCAGGACACCGTCGACTTCTCCGACAACTACGACGGCAAGGCGCAGGAGCCCGACGTCCTGCCCTCGCGGGCGCCGAACCTGCTGATCAACGGCAGCTCCGGCATCGCGGTCGGGATGGCCACGAACGTGCCGCCGCACAACCTGCGCGAGGTCGGGGCCGGCGTGGTGTGGGCGCTGGACCACCCCGACGCCGAGGACGAGCAACTGCTCACCGCGCTGATGGAGCGCATCCCGGGTCCAGACTTCCCCACCGCCGGGCTCATCGTCGGGCGGGACGGCATCGAGCAGGCCTACCGAACGGGCCGCGGCTCGGTACGGATGCGTGCGGTCGTCGAGGTCGAGGAGGATTCCCGCGGGCGCACGATCCTCGTCTGCACGCAACTGCCGTACCAGGTCAACCCGGACAACCTCATCGAGTCGATCGCGAGCCAGCACCGCGACGGCAAGCTCCAGGGCATCGCCGAGATCAACGACGAGTCGTCGGACCGCGTCGGCATGCGCATCGTCATCACGCTCAAGCGCGACGCGGTGGCGAAGGTCGTGCTCAACAACCTCTACAAGCACACCCAGCTGCAGTACGGCTTCGGTGTCAACATGCTGGCGATCGTCGACGGCGTGCCGCGGACGCTGCGCCTGGACCAGGTGGTCCGGAACTACGTCCGCCACCAGATCGAGGTCATCGTCCGGCGGACGCGCTTCCGGCTGCGCCGCGCCGAGGAGCGGGCCCACATCCTGCGTGGCTACGTCAAGGCGCTCGACGCCCTCGACGAGGTCATCGCGCTGATCAGGGCGTCCGCGACGGTCGACGTTGCCCGCGCCGGCCTGATCGAGCTGCTCGACGTCGACGACGTCCAGGCCCAGGCGATCCTCGACATGCAGCTGCGACGCCTCGCCGCGCTGGAACGTCAGAAGATCATCGACGAGCTGGCCGAGATCGAAGTGGAGATCGCCGACCTCGAGGACATCCTCGCCAAGCCCGAACGGCAGCGCCAGATCGTCCGTGACGAGCTCACCGAGATAGTCGAGCGCCACGGCGACGAGCGTCGAACGCGGATCGTGGCCGACGACGGCGACGTCACCAACGAGGACCTCATCGCCGTCGAGGACGTGGTCGTGACGATCACGCAGACCGGTTACGCGAAGCGCACCAAAACCGATCTCTACCGGGCGCAGAAGCGCGGCGGCAAGGGCGTTCAGGGCGCGGCGCTCAAGCAGGACGACATCGTCGCGCACTTCTTCGTCTGTTCCACGCACGACTGGATGCTGTTCTTCACCAACAAGGGCCGGGTGTATCGGCTCAAGGCCTATGAGCTGCCCGAGGCCAACCGCAGCGCGCGCGGTCAGCACGTGGCCAACCTGCTTGCGTTCCAGCCCGACGAGCACATCGCCCAGGTCATGCAGATCGAGGACTACCAGGCGACCCCCTATCTCGTCCTCGCGACGAGAACCGGCCTGGTGAAGAAGTCGAAGCTCACCGACTTCGACTCCAACCGCACCGGCGGCCTGATCGGCATCAACCTGCGCGAGGACGACGAACTCGTCGGCGCGGTCCTGTGCTCCGCGCAGGACGACCTGTTGCTGGTCTCCGCGGAGGGCCAGTCAATCCGGTTCACCGCCAGTGACGAGGTGCTGCGCCCAATGGGCCGCGCCACGTCCGGGGTGCTCGGCATGCGGTTCAACGCCGGCGACCGGCTGCTGGCGCTCGCTGTCGTCCAGGCCGACACGTTCGTACTGGTAGCGACGGCCGGCGGCTACGCCAAGCGCACTCCGATGGAGGACTACCCGCTGCAGGGCCGCGGCGGCAAGGGCGTGCTGACTCTCCAGTACGACCGTCGCCGTGGCACTCTGGTCGGTGCGCTCATCGTCGGGCTCGACGACGAGCTGTACGCCATTACCTCCACCGGCGGGGTGATCCGCACGCCGGCCCGCCAAGTGCGCAAGGCGGGCCGCCAGACCAAGGGGGTGCGCCTCATGAACCTGGGTGAGAGTGCCACCCTGCTGGCGGTGGCCCGCAATGCCGAGGACGATGCCGACGACGCCGAATTCGGCGCAACGAGCAGCTGATGGGAGACGTTCACCCCGTGAGTGACACGAGCAGCACCCCGGACAAGTCCGACGCCCCCGGCCCGGACGGTCACGCCGACCATCGCGGTGCGGTGGCAACGGGTCACCAGGCCGGTGCCGTGTCGCGAGGAGATGAAGCCCCGTCGGCGAATGGGGCGACGGCCCGGGCGGAGGCCTCGACGGCTCGCGACACCGGGAACGGGGCTCCGCAACACTCTCCGCAACATGCGGCGCCCCAGCCGTCGTCCCGGCTGGAGCAAGGGGCGAAGGAGGTTGCCAGTGCGCCGGAGGGCGGGGAGCCGGTCTCTGCACCTTCCGGCCGTTCTGGACCCGCCGGCCCGGGACCTGTCGGCTCGGGACCCGCCGCACCGGGACCGCCCGGCCCGGGGGAGCAGGGGCCCGGCCGTGGGGAGCCGTCCCGCCAGGCCGGTGCGACGCCGCCATCGGGCAACGGTTCGGTCAACGGCCCCGGTCGATCCGGGCCGCCGCCGATGCGGCGGGGCCCCGAGGAGTTGGCGACCACCCAGATGCGGTTGCCGGGGAACGGTGCACGGCCGGACCCGCGGGGTCGCGTGGATCCGGGTTGGTCACCCGGGCCGGGCCAGGCACCGGCAAGCCCGCCGCCGTGGAACCGCGTCCCGGGGCATGACCTCCGTGAGCAGATGCCACTGGCGCAGCCCGTGGCGCCGTCGTCAGCGGGCGGGCTGCTCGGGGACGGGCCCACCACGTTCATGGAAGCGCCGGGCCACGCGCCACAGCCGGGCCCACCGACCTCGTCGGAGGGGGAGGGGGGCAGGTGGTCGGGCCTTCGTGCCCGCAACCGCCCGCCGCGGCAGGCCGCACTCCAGCTCAAGCGGCTCGACCCGTGGTCTGTGCTCAAACTCGCGGTCGTGCTCGCCGTCGTCATCTGGTTGATCTGGATGGTCGCCGTCGGTGTCCTGTACGGCGTCCTCGACGGCATCGGCGTCTGGGACCGGCTCAACGGCACCTACGCCGACCTCGTGTCCGGCAACACGCCGGCCGGTAGACCACTGATCAGTGTGGGCCGTGTTCTGGGCCTCGCCGCGCTGATCGGCGCGATCAACAGCGTGCTGTTCGCCGTCGTCGTCACGGTGGGGGCTTTCGTCTACAACGTCTCGGCCGATCTGGTCGGTGGCGTCGAGGTGACGCTGTCGGAACGGGACTGACCCACTGCGGAGTCGCGGCGAGGCCCGGGGTAACCTCACTTCGCCGCAGGGGCCTATAGCTCAGTTGGTTAGAGCGCGTCACTGATAATGACGAGGTCGGTGGTTCAAATCCACCTAGGCCCACTTCCCAACCCCGCTCTGGCTGCAGGACAGGACTTCCGTGAAGAAGATCATCGCCGTTGTTGTCGCCCTCGCCGCAGGCGCTCTCGTCTTCTCGAGGGTCCGCAGCTCGCGCTCGGACAAGGACCTCTGGCACGAGGCCACCACCCGCTGAGCCCGTCTCCCTCGCGCCCCGGGTATTGTCCTACTCGGCACGGGGACGTAGCTCAATTGGCAGAGCACCGCCTTTGCAAGGCGGGGGTTAGGGGTTCGATTCCCCTCGTCTCCACCAGTCTCACCGTCCGGAAAGCTCTGAAAGACCGAGCCGCCGACTTGACGTGACACAGGTGGAGTCCGCTCATCCCGGCGAAGGCCGTGAACCTGCGGAATCGCGAGCAGGATGGCGTCGACGATCGGCCCGGCGGCCCCCTGTATGCGCGTCCGCACCGGTTCGGACCCGATGACAACATGTCGTGGGTGCTGCAGTCCGCGCACAATGGCGACTGCCGACGAGCTGCTCGACCGCTACCTCGATCAACACCGTGGGAAGACGTCCACCTCACGTGCTGTCCCGAGCCCCGATTCGGGAGGATCGAGCCATGAGCAGTCGCAATCATGGCGGAGAATGATGTCCCGATCGTCGGAATGGACGAACGATGCGGGTGCCCGACGAAGGTGAGCCGCACCCGGTTCGGTCTCACAGATGATGTCCGCAATTAACTCGGAGCCCCCACCCTGACGAGGTCAACGAACCGTCCGACTGCCGATGGCCTCCTGTTGTTGCTGTCGATGCTCAGATGGCGGTGTCCGAGGCCAGCGCCGCCAGCGCGAGCGCTGCCTGAGCCCGGCCGACAGGTTCGGCCTGGATGTTCACCACGGTGTTGCCGTCGAGTACGGAGCGGTAGTGGACGCCGCTGAACGTTGGCCGCCACGCTCGCGCGACAGTTCGGTGACGTTGCCGGTGCCGTTGCGGTCTGTGAGCCGCTGCAACTGGTATGACTGGTCGGTGTCGGGCATGTCGACCCACGCTACCGCGATGAGTGCGACGTTCCCGCGCTCGCAACTCTCTCCGCGCCAAGCGGGTGATGGTCGGCGCAGTGCTGCGGTCGCGGGCCCTTCCTCTGGCTGAGCTGCTGTTCTGGGCGCCCTGTGCGCGGACGCCGCTCCCAACAGTGTTGGCGCTCCCGGCCGATCCGACTCCCGTCCCGAGCCCACCACCGGCGGCGACGGCGGCGAGTGCCGCGATCAAACCGCCGCCCGTGGAGGCATACCGCCCCTTCTTGTCCCTGGGTTGAGCCACTTGTTCCCCTCAGCCGTTCTGAGGTTCCGGCTTCGCGCCCTGACTGACCGATCGTAGAAGTCGATGCAGGTGAACCGTACAGATTACTGGTGGCTTCATACTGTCGGCGTCACCACGAGCACGGTGCGTAGTCGCCGTCCCGGTCAATTTCGCCGCGCTGGTCCACTCGGTACCTCAGAACAGCCACCGACCGTTGCCGCGGGCGCGGTGCGGGCGGCCGTGGCGGAGGTGGGCGAGGGCGGGTCCGGCGGCCAGCCAGAGCAACAGGGCACCGGTGAGCCACCACACCCAGGTGACGAGCTCGGCGGTGCGGGTGGGATCGACGACGACGGCGACGGCGACGACCAGCAGCCCGCCCGCCGTGGCCCAGGCCACGGCGGCGCGCCGCCACTGCGCCCACTCGTGCCGGATCCGGCCTGGCCCCGTTGTGGGAGGCCGGGCGGGGGCGGGTCCGTCGGCGAAGCGGTGCGCGGCCCGCTGGTCGAGGCTGGTGACGAGCTGGTGGCCGAAGGCCACGGAGAACCCCAGGTAGGCCGCGGCCAGCCCGTGGGCTGCGGTTGCAGTGGCGCCACCCCGGAGGTCGAGCACGGTCGCGGCGAGCAGCAGCAGGTCCACCAATGGGACCGACACCAGGAGAGCTGTGCTGACCCGGCGCCACCGCAGCCCGTAGCGCGCCAGCAGGCCCGCCCCGAGCAGCACCCAGAACCCGACCTCGCACGCAACGATGATCGCGACGATCACGGCACTCCCTAACTCATACAATCGTATGGCCCGACCCTCACCGTACAGTCGTATGGGTGACTCGCGCCACGGTGTCCCGCCCTCGGACGACGACCCCGGGTGCGGTGACCGCGCAGCGGATCGCCGCCGCGGCGATGAGGGTGGTGGCCCGCGACGGATTCGATGTGCTGAGCGTGCGGACCGTCGCTCGCGAGGCCGGGGTGTCCGGGGGGACCGTCCAGCACCACTACGCCACCCGGAACGCCCTGCTGCTGGCCGCGTTCGCCCACACCGTCGACACCATCACCGCCCGTCTGGGTACCGTCGACCTCACCGGGCCCGTGCAGGAGGTGGTCGCCCGGTTGTGCGAGCAGGCCCTGCCCCTAGATCAGCAGCGCCGCCGGGAGTGCATCGTGTGGACCGTGCTCAGCGCCGCCGCATCCACCCACCCCGACCTCGCCGCCCAGCACACCCGGGCAGTCACCGCGTTCACCTCGGAGCTCACCGCGATCCTTCGCGTGGCCCGCGCCGCCGGCGAGCTGCCCGACCGGGGTGACCCCGACCCCGACACCGCCGCCGCCGTCATCGTGGCCGTCGTCGACGGGCTCACCCTGCACGGCATCGCCCACCGGGACCAGGACCTGACCGCCACCCTGCACGCCGCGATCGCCGCGCTGCTCCGCTAGCTTCCCGAACCGGTGGCCTACGGCCCGTAGCTGCGACCCCCGGTCTTGCCGGAGGTCGCACACTGACGTTTTCCCATTAGCGCGGTGAGGGCGGTAGGCGACACGCCGAGGACCAGGAGATGACCGTGTTGAGCGCGGGACCTCGGTAGAAAAGGCGGTCCGCTCAAAGATCGACTCAAGACCGAGGGCCCGCGTGCCCGACCCTGTCACCTACACCGCCGTGCTCCCGATCGGGGAACCCGTCGTCGCCCGCCTCGCCGGCTGCTCGACGCCGAACGGTGTCGCCGCGGAACCCGGCGCGGGCGGCGTGCACTCGGGTCGTGGCGCCACGCGGTGCTGGTGCTGCGGCGGTTCCTCGACACCACCCGGGTCGATCAGCTCGCCCGCGACAACCGCATCGGTATCTCCACCGCCTACCGCTACCTGCACGAAGGGATCGACGTACTCGCCGCGGTCACCCCCGGCCTGCGCGGGGTGCTACTGGCCGCCCGCATCGCCGGGCACTCCCAGTGCACCTGGACGGCACCCTTGTCCACACCGACCGCAGCAAGGCCCTCGGCCCGACCGCGCACGTGGACCTGTGGCGGTCGGGCAAACACCACCAGCACCGCGGGGAACATCCAGGTCGTCACCGCACCCGACGGCTGGCCGCTGTGGGTCTCCGACGTCCGCCCGGGCCGCGAGCACGACCTCACCTGCGCCCGCACACATCCCGGGCTGCTCGACGCCCTGAACGCCTTCACCGACCCCGAGCGCGTCGTACCCGCCGATCTCGGCTACCTCGGCGAGGCAGACCGGCTCACCGCACAACTTGATCAAGCTGCTACTGGGAAAACGTCACGTGGCGTGGGAGTGACAACCGTGTCGTCCCGACACCACTCCTGACGATCTCGAACGGCCGACGGTCAGTGGTAGGGCTTGTGGGGAATCGCCGCGTCGTTGAGCTGCTGCTCCATGTCGACCCAGATGGCGCCGTCCTCGATCTTGCAGGCGTAGACGGGGATCGGGGCGACGGCCGGGACCCCTCGCGGCTCGCCGGTGCGCAGGTCGAAGCACGAGTTGTGGGCGGGGCAGATGAGCGTGTCGTCCTCCTGCAGGTATCCCTCGTTGAGCGGCTGCTGCTGGTGGGTGCAGGTGTTGTGCACCGCCACCGCCTCGTCCTCGTAGAGGCGTACCACGCACACCGGCTCGCTCAACTGGACGAGCATCATGTCGCCCTCCTCGAGCTGGTCCAGATCGGCGACCGCTTCCCACGTCATGGCTCCTCCTAGGTTGTCGCTCGCCGGGACCGGGGCTGGGAACCCCGGAGCTCGATCCAGCCGTTCCGGATCCGCGTCGGGAGGACCGGTTGGGGGTGGTGCGCGGGTCCGCGCACGATGCGGCCGTCGCGCACGTCGAACCGTGACTCGTGCAACGGGCAGGTGACGACGCAGTCGAGGACGGGGCCGCGGCTGAGCAGTGCGCCGGCGTGGCTGCAGAGGTCGTCGAGGGCGTGCACCTCGTCGCCGCGGCGGTGCAGCATCACCTGCCGACCGTCGACGACGACGCCGGTGGTGGCGCCGTCGGGCAGGTCACCGTCCTCGATCGCGCGGACCCATCGGGTGGGTCCGGTGGTGGTCGCCACCCGGTTGACCATCACCGCCCGGCCCTGCACGAGGTGGCCGCCGACGAATCCCGCGGCTCCCGTGACGGTCATGCTCGTGACGGCGAGGACCCGCGCCGGGCCCCGCTGCCCGGACAGTCGCGCCACGAGCGAGGCGGCTTGCAGCGCCGTCCCGGCCAGGTTGAGCAGGCCGTGGAAGAGCCCGACGCGGCGGTCGCCCCCGTCGCTGACCGACCAGTCGGTGACGCCGGTCGCGATCGTTGCGGCGGCGGCGACCAGGCCGGCCGCGCTCAGCGCCCCCGCAGGATCGAGTCGCCCGCCGTCCACGGGGACGTCCTTGCCCAGCAGGTCGAGGACGATGGTGCCCGACCACAGCCCGATGGGCAGGTCACTGAGGGCGGCGTGCACCGTGTGCCCGGCCCAGCGACCACCGTGCATCAGCTCGACGACGACATTGTCCCGGTGCCGGTCGTAGAGCGGCTGCGTCACCGCGGACACGCGCTCGTTGATCGCATGCAGCCAGGGCCACCGCTCGACCGCGGTGAACAGCTCCTGGTGCCACGTGGTCAGCCGGGTGCTCGACATCGAAGGGTCCTGCTCCTGACTGCCGGCGTCGCAACCAGAGGACGGTCCCATCTCGGCGGGAACGTGACCGTCTCATCCTGCGACATCGTGATCTCCGGCGATGCCTCGACGATGGACGTGCGCGTTGACAGACTGCCGTCGCCCGACCGGAACCGAAGGAGTTTTCATGATCTTCATCGTCGTCAAGTTCACGATCCGCCCGGAGCTGTCCGGCCAGTGGCTGGACAAGGTCTCCGACTTCACGAGGGCCACGCGCGCGGAACCGGGCAACATCTTCTTCGAATGGTCGACCAGCGTCGAGACGCCGGACCAGTACGTGCTGGTCGAGGCGTTCCAGGACGGCGCTGCGGGCGACCACGTCAACTCCGAGCACTTCCACACCGCGACCGGCTGGATGCCCGACTACGTCGCATCCACGCCCGAGATCGTCAGCGTCCAGGATGTGCCGCAGGACGGCTGGGGTGCCATGGGCGAGGTCCAGCCGCGCTGAGGTTCCACGTGGAACATCGCAGGTGCGGCCGCGACGGTGGTGCGGCCGCCGGGTCGCCTGATCCGCGCCTGGTCGCGTCCCGCGCGCCGTGGGGCACGACCGGGTGGATGATCGGACAATGGCAGGCCGCACAGCGATCCGCGCCCGAACGGCGCAGCTCGGGACAGGGGGTAGCCCGGGCGAGTGGGGGTCGGTGTGAGGTGGATCGGGGTGGGGCAGGTCGACGGGGGGACGCGGCTCGAAGCGGCACGCACCGCTGCTGGACGGATCGGACCTGGACGGATCGGGGCTGCGCGAATCGGGGCTGCGGGCGTCGGAATCGGCGCCGGCCTCGGTGTCGCCGCCGGTGCGGCCGGTGGGATCGGCTGGGTCTACTCCTCGATCCTGCTCGACACCACGCCGCGGCCTCTCTACCCGGAGCGGGTGATGGCTGCCGACCCGGCCGGCGTGACCCTGGCCCGCACCCGACTCACCGCCCAGCCCGGCATCTGGGGTCTGCGTTGGCCCGGCGGGCTGGCGATGATCGGTCCGGTCGACGTCGACCGGCCCGACGGCCTGGTACGTCCGGTACTGAACGGGCCGGTGCCGCCGCCCGGCACCCGAGCCATGATCGACGCCAACCCGTTCGACCCCGACCCCGGGACGCGGGGGCTCGCGTTCGACGACATCACCGTCCCGGGCCCGTTGGGCGACTACCCCGCCTGGCTCGTCCCAGGCCCGGGCGACACCTGGGCGGTGCTCGTGCACGGCCGCGGCGGTACCCGGCGCGAGACGCTCCGGCTCCTGCCGGCCATGGCGGCCCTGGGCCCGGTGCTGGTAGCGACCTACCGCAACGACGAGGGCGCTCCACCCAGCCCGGACGGCCGCCACCACCTGGGCGACACCGAGTGGGAGGACGTGCAGGCCGCCGTCCGGTACGCGCTCGGCCAGGGGGCCCGCCGGGTCGTGCTCGTCGGCTGGTCGATGGGCGCGGCCGTCACGGCGGCGTTCCTGGACCGGTCGCCGCTGGCCGACGCCGTCGCCGCCGTGGTCTGGGACGCTCCGCTGGTGGACTGGCGCGCGACGCTGCGGCAGCAGGCCCGCAACCGGCGCCTGCCCCCGGGGCTCACCCCGCTGGCCATCGGCGTCACGAGCCGGCGCATCGGCATCAACTTCGACCACTTCGACCTGCGTCGGCGTCCCCCTGCGGTGCGCCCGCCGACGCTCGTCGTGCACAGCGCGCCGGACACGGCGGTGCCGGTGCGGGCCAGCCGTGCCCTCGCCGCCGCGGCCGCGGGGCTGGACTGGCCGATGCGCTACGTCGAGGTGGCGGGGGTCGAGCACACCGCGTCATGGAACGCCGACCCCGCCGCCTACGAGGCGATCGTCAGCGGCTTCCTGGGCGAGGTGCTGCGCCGGCCGCCCGAGCTGGCACGATGGGTGCGTGACTGAACCAGGCAAGCAGACCGCGACGCTGCGGACCAACCAGGGCGACATCCGCATCACCCTGTTCGCAGACCACGCCCCGAAGACGGTGGACAACTTCATCGGGCTCGCGACCGGCAACAAGGACTACGTCCAGCCCAACGCCAGCGGCGGCGACTCGGGCCCGTTCTACGACGGCTCGGTCTTCCACCGAGTCATCGGCGGATTCATGTTACAAGGCGGCGACCCCACCGGCACTGGGCGCGGCGGCCCCGGCTACCAGTTCGGCGACGAGTTCCACCCCGACCTGCGCTTCGACAAGCCCTACCTGCTGGCCATGGCCAACGCCGGCCCCGGCACCAACGGATCGCAGTTCTTCATCACCGTCGGCCCCACCCCCCACCTCAACCGCAAGCACACGATCTTCGGTGAGGTCGCCGACGCCGAGTCGCGGGCCGTGGTCGACGCCATCGCCACGACCAGCACCGACCGTTCGGACCGACCGCTGTCCGAGGTGCGCATCGAGCGCGTCGAGATCGCGGAGTAGGACCTGCCGTGACGCACCCTTCCGTTCCCCCGACCCCGCCTCCGCACCCGGGGGACGGGACCGTGTGCGTGCGGCACCCCGACCGCGTCACCGGACTGTCCTGCACCCGCTGCGGACGACCGTCCTGCCCGGAGTGCCTGCGCTCGGGCGCCGTCGGCGCCCAGTGCGTGGACTGCGTGGCCCAGGGCGGACGCGAGGTCCGGCGGGCCACCACGGTGGCTGGGGCCGAGCCGCTCGACCGCTCGATCGTCGTGCCGGTGCTGATCGCGCTCAACGTCGCGGTCTTCGGGTGGACTGTCCTGCAGGCCGGCAGCGTCAGCAACAACGCCGACTCGGACCTGTTCGACGCCTGGGCGCTCGCCCCGTTCCTGGTGACCGACGGCGACTGGTGGCGGCTGGTCACGTCAGGCTTCCTGCACATCGGCCCGATCCACCTGCTGTTCAACATGTGGGCGCTGTGGGTCCTGGGCCGGGACCTGGAGAAGGTGCTCGGCCGCGGCCGGTTCACCGCGCTCTACGTGGTGTCCCTGTTGGGCGGGGCAGCCTCGGTGATGCTGTTCTCCGACCCGATGACCGCGACGGCCGGCGCGTCCGGTGCGGTGTTCGGGCTGATGGGCGGACTCGCGATCGTGCTACGACGGCTGAAGGCTCCGGTCGGGCAGGTGATCGGCCTGATCGCCGTCAACCTGGTGATCAGCGTGGTGGTCCCGAACATCTCGATCGCGGGCCACCTCGGCGGCCTCGTGGTCGGCGCTGGGGCCACCGTGGCGCTGGTGTACGCCCCCGTGACGAATCGGGTGCGGGTCCAAGCGGTCGCGCTCATCGGGATCACCGTCATGGTGCTCGCGGCGACCGCGCTGGCCGCCTACACGTAGGTCCGCGGTCGTGACGACGGCGGGGCACCTTTGGGGGAAGGGTGCCCCGCCGTTCTCGTCGGGACGGTCAGTCGGGCATTCCGCAGCCGCGGCTGCAGCCGTCGGTGCCCCGCATCGTGGACCTCGTCATACGCTGACTCCCTTCGTCGAGGAGCTTTCGATCACAGGCAGCTCGTGGGCCGGTGGCGACCCCCCGACGTGTGACGCCTGGCCACCGTCCGTCACCGCCGGGTGTGGCCGGACGGATGACCTGGGGGGCCTACTTCGGCCGTCTCAGGGACGGCGAGCGAGCAGCTGCGGGGCCACGTCCTCGGGGTCGGCAGCGAGCTCCAGTCGGCCGAAAACCAGGAGACGCTCGGCGCCCACTGCGGTGACGGTGTCGACCTCGAGCAGGGACGTATCGCGTCCGAAACGCCGTACTCGCAGCACCCGGACGCCCTCGATCAGCGGCCACGGATAGTGGCTGGTGCGGAACACGCCGCCGACGGTGAGGCCGTCGGCATCGGCGCGCAGCCGCGGCCTGGCCCGGCTGCCGAACACTGCGCCCACGAGCAACCCGATCGTGGCGACCACCGCCAGCACCAACCCCGGCGCGTCCCCGCCCCCGGGCGCGAGTGCCGCGGCCCACGCGGCGGCGGCTCCGGTGCCCAGCCACGCGAGTGCCACCAGGCCAGGGGCCGGGCTCCATTGGCACGCGGATGAATCACGACCACTCAACGTAACTTGTCCACACCCGTTGTCCACATTGGGGACTACTGACAACCGTGTATTTCTGCGGTTCAGCGCCATCTCATGGTCATGAGAAGGCCGATTACGATGAGCGAGAATCCGATCGCGAAGTTCCATGGACCGAGCGCCAGCATGAAGGGGATCGAGTCCTGGGCGAGGTAGTTGACCACCAACCACACCAGGCCACCGATCATCAGGACGAGGAACACCGCCACGTAGACGGGATTGGTCGGACCGGTGATCTTCACCGGCGTGGTGCCGGCCCGCTCGTTCGGGGGCGGCGTGTAGGTCGCCTTCTTCCGGACCTTGGACTTGGGCATAATTTGACCTCGCATGATCCCGCCCGGGTGCTGCCCCGGGCGCCTGCTGCCACGGTAGCGCGATCCGGGCCGTGACCAGCATCAGGCGCGAGCGCTCACCGCGGCCGTCTCGGCCGTCAGGGACTCCACCAGCGTGTCCGGGACGGGATGCCCGGCCGTTCCCATCCAGTTGGCCAGCAGCCGATGACCACCCTCGGTGAGCACCGACTCGGGATGGAACTGCACCCCGACGATCGGTAGCTCGCGGTGCCGCAACGCCATGATCACGCCGCCGTCGGTGCGCGCGATGACCTCCAACTCCGCAGGCATCGTGTCGGGCCGGATCGACAGCGAGTGGTAACGGGTGGCGACGAACGGACGCGGGAGGCCCGCGAGCAGACCCTCGCCCGCGTGGTGCACCCGCGACGTCTTGCCGTGCAACAGCTCCGGGGCGCGCTCCACGACCCCGCCCCACGCCACCCCGATGGCCTGGTGGCCCAGGCACACCCCGATCAGCGGCAGCCCGGACACGGCGCTGCGGCGGATCACCTCGACGCTCGAACCGGCGCGCTCCGGCGTCCCGGGACCCGGGCTGACCAGCACGCCATCGAACTTCACGAGCTCGTCGAGATCCACCTGGTCGTTACGCCGAACCACTGTCTCGGCGCCGAGCTGGGCGAGGTACTGCACCAGGTTGTAGACGAAGCTGTCGTAGTTGTCGATCACGATCACGCGCATGGGACCAGTCCCGGTCGTTGTTCCAGACTCAGTTGTTGCCATTGCCGATCTGCTTGCCGACCAGCAGTTGGATCTCCTGGCCCGGGTCCGCCGTCTGGCCGGCGTCCGGGCTCTGGCGCAGGACGATGCCGTCCTGGTCGCCCGGCAACACCGGCTGATCGACGACGTTGACCTTCCGGTAGCCCGCCCCGCGGAGGGTGTCCTTGGCGTCGTTCTCCTTCTGCCCGACGACGTCGGGCACCGTCTGGTTCTGCGGGCCTCGGGAGATCTGCAGGTTGACCGTCGAGCCCTTCTGGACGGTGGTGCCGGTGGCCGGGTTGGTGCCGAGCACCGTGCCGGCGTCGGCGTTGTTGTCGACCTGCTGCTGCCCGACCTTGAACCCGGCGCTCTGCAGCGTCTGCTGCGCGGTGGCGGCGTCCTGATTCTGGACGTTCGGTACCTGAGCGGTCGACTTCTCCTTGCCGACGACGATGTTCACCGCGCTCTGCCCGGCGACCTCCTCACCGGCTTCCGGCGCGGAGGAGATGACCTTCCCGAGGAGGTTCGCGTCGCCGGTCTCCTGCTCGGTGGTGGTGCCGAGTTTGAGGGCCCGGCCGCTCAGCAGTGGTTCGACCTGCTGCGGGGTCTGGCCCTGGAGGCGGGGGACGACGGTGCGGTCGGGCCCGCGGCCGACCTGCAACTTCACGACGGAGTTCTTCGGTACCAAGGTGCCGCTGCCCGGCGTGCTTCCGACGACCTTCCCGATCTCGCCGACATCGGAGGCCACCTCCTCGGGCTGGGCCGCCACCTGCAGGTCCAGGCTGATGATCTGGTTGCCCGCCTGCTGCACCGTCTGGCCCGCCACGCCCGGCACCCGGATCTGCAGCGGCGGCGGCGGCGGACGCAGCAGCTGGAACGCCACGAACCCGACCAGTCCCAGCACCAGCAGCACGCCGAGAACGATGGCGACTATCCGGCCGGCCCCGCGACGCGGCTCGTCCTCGTAGTAGTCGTCGTACACGGGCGCGACCGGACGGCTGCCGTTGATCCTCCGGGTGCCGGCCGTCGGGGGCGTCATCAGCGCGGTGCGCTCGTCCTCGCTCAGGATGGTCGGCGCCAGCGGTGCCTGGCCACTGCGCACGCGCACGAGGTCGGTGCGCATCTCCGCGGCCGACTGGTAGCGGTTGACCGGGTTCTTCGAGAGCGCCTTGAGCGCGACGGCGTCCAGTGCCGGCGGGATCGAGGGGTTGAGCTCCGAGGGATGGCGCGGGTCCTCCCGCACGTGCTGGTAGGCCACCGCGACGGGTGTATCACCGGTGAACGGCGGTTCACCGGTGAGGAGTTCGAACAGCACGCAGCCCGCGGCGTAGACGTCGCTCCGGGCATCGACGGCCTCACCCCGCGCCTGCTCGGGGGACAGGTACTGCGCGGTGCCGATGACCGCCGCGGTCTGGGTGACGTTCTGGCCCTCGCCGAGCGCGCGGGCGATGCCGAAATCCATGACCTTCACCGCCCCGGCGCGGTTGATCATGATGTTGGCGGGCTTCACGTCACGATGGATGATGTTGTGGCGGTGGCTGAAGTCCAGTGCGGCGCAGACGTCCGCCATCACCTCGATGACCTTCTGCTGGGTCATGGGACCGGTGGTCTTCACGATCTCGCGCAGCGTCTGCCCGTCGACGTACTCCATGACGATGTAGGGCAACGGACCGAACTCGCTCTGCACCTCGCCGGTGTCGTAGACCGACACGATCGCGGGGTGGTTGAGCGACGCGGCGTTCTGGGCCTCGCGTCGGAAACGCATCTGGAACTGCGGATCGCGCGCCAGGTCGGCCCGCAGCACCTTCACAGCGACGTCCCGGCCCAGGCGCGTGTCCAGCCCGCGGTGCACCTCGGACATGCCGCCGTATCCGAGCACCTCGCCCAGCTCATAGCGCTCGGACAACAGTCGGGGGGTGGTCATCGCTGTGGGTTCCTGGGGGTGTCGGAGGTTCTGGTCATCGAGTCGGGCTCGGCGAGAAGGGTCCCCCGCGCCGCCACGCTACTCGTCGGCGCCCCTTGCGAGGTCGTACCCGCGCCGCTCCCGCGGAGCACGAAGATCCCCACGGCCACGGCCGCGAGGGTGAGCAGCACGAACAGCACCAGCAGCAATGTTCGGCCCGAACCCGCCGCCGGCGCCAACCGCAGCGGCTGCGCGACGGGCTCCACCCGTGGGCGGGGCGGCGGCGTCACCGCCCGGGCCGTCCGAGGCCGGGGAGTCACTGGCTGGGGAGTGGAAACCGGGACCGGCCGCGCCGGACGGGACGCCGTGCGCGGTGCCGGGGGCACGACCGGGGCGGGTGGCGGCGTGACGGTGGTGACCGCCGCCCTCGCCCGCGACGGTGTGGGTGGCGTGATCGACGGCGTCTCCCCGCTGATCGACGCGGGCACCGGCGGCGGCTCCCCGCGCCGCACCGCCGCCACCGCGACGGCGAACTCGCCCCCCGTCGCGTAGCGCTGGGTCGGGTCCTTGACCAGTACGGACTCGATGAGCTCGCGGACGTCCGATGGCACCGTCGTCGGCAACGGCGGCGGTTCGTCGCGTACCTGCATCATCGCCACCGCGACCGCGCTGTCGGCGCGGAACGGCCGATGCCCGACGAGGCACTCGTAGCCGACGATGCCGAGCGAGTAGACGTCGCCGGCCGGGCCGGCCTCGGCGCCGCTGGCCTGCTCCGGGGCGATGTAGTGCGCGGTGCCCATCACCATGCCCGACCGCGTGACCGGTACGGCGTCGGCCGCCTTCGCGATGCCGAAATCGGTGAGCTTCACCTGCCCGTCCGTGCGGATGAGGATGTTGCCCGGCTTGACGTCACGGTGGACGTACCCACGGTCGTGTGCGGCCTGCAGTGCCCATGCGGCCTCCTCGATCAGCCGCAGCGTCTCGTCCGGCTCGATCGGGCCGCGCGCGATCAGTGTGGACAGCGGCTCCCCGCGGACCAGCTCCATGACGAGGTAGGCGGTGCGGCGCCCGGCCGGGCCGTCGGCCTCGCCGTAGTCGTGCACGGCGGCGATGCCGTGGTGGTCCAGCGACGCGACCGTCCGGGCCTCGATGCGGAAGCGGTGCAGGAACTCCGGATCGCCCGACAGCTCCGGGCGCAGCACCTTGACGGCGACGTTGCGGCCCAGACGGGTGTCGGAGGCCTCCCACACCTCGCCCATCCCACCGACGGCGATGCGCCGCTCGAGCTCGTAGCGCTCGGCGATCAGCTGTCCTGCGGCGAGGATCACGGCGCCACCCCGGCCGCAGTCACGGCGTGGGTGGTCATGGGGCCCCCCGAAGCGCGGTTGCGATGACCGCGCGTCCGATCGGGGCGGCCACGGCGCCCCCGGTGGCGGCGAGGTTGTTGCGGTCGCCGCCGGACTCGACGAGCACCGCGACAGCCACCTGCGGGTTCTCGGCGGGGGCGAACGCCACGTACCAGACGTGCGGCGGGGTGTTCTTGGGGTCCGAACCGTGCTCCGCGGTGCCCGTCTTGGCTGCGATCTGGACCCCGGTGATCTTGCCACCGCCGCTGTAGGAGTTCTCGTTGTTGACCATCAGCTCGGTCAGCGTGCGAGCCACGCCCCCGTCGACGGCGCGGCCGATCCGGTCGGGCTCGGTCGTGTCGATGCTCGCGAGGTCCTGGCCCTGGATCTCCTTGACCAGGTAGGGCGACATGAGCTGGCCCCCGTTGGCGATCGCGGCCACGATCATCGCGTTCTGCAGCGGAGTGAGCGCCACGTCGCGCTGGCCGATGGCCGACTGCTGCAGCGCGGCGGTGTCGGGGATGTCGCCGATCGTGGACGTCGCCACCGGCATCGGGATCTTGAGGTCCGGCGTGTCGATCCCGAACGCCGCCGCCTGGTCGCGGACGGCCTTCTCGCCGAGCTCGCCGGTGAGCTGGGCGAACGCGGTGTTGCAGGAGCGCTGCAGGGCCTCCCGCAGGCTGGCCGTGGCCGCCGGGCCGCAGGCGTTTCCGTTGTAGTTCTCCAGCGTGGTGCTGGTGCCGGTCAGCGTGAGGTTCGGGGCCGCGGTGAGCTGACTCTCAGGGGTGTAGCGGCCGCTGGCCAGCGCCGCCGCCGTGTCGACCAGCTTGAACGTCGAGCCGGGCGGATAGGTCTGCTGGAGCGCGCGGTTGGTCAGCTCCGGGGGCCGGGCGCCGGTGAGCGCATCCCAGGAGGCTTTCTCCTCGTCGGCGCGGTGGCTGGCCAGTGGGCTCGGGTCGTAGGACGGAGTGGAGGCCATCGCCAGGATCTCTCCGGTCCGGGGCCGCAGTGCCACCACCGAGCCGGTGTAGCCCTTGCTCGTGAGCTGGTCGTACGCCGTGCGCTGGACGTCGGGATCGATCGTCAGCACGACGTTGCCGCCGCTGGGATCGCGACCGTTGAGCAGGCCGAGGATCCGGTCGCCGGCCAGCCGGTCGTCGCTGCCGTTGAGTACCTGGTTCTCGACCTGCTCGATGCCGTCGGCCCCGTGGTTGACCGTGTAGTAGCCGGTGACCGGGGCGAAGATCTTGCCGTCGGGGTAGAGCCTCTGGTACTTGAGCCGGTCGCCCGACTCGACGCTGCTGGCCAGCACCTGGCCCTCGGCGCTGATCTGGCCGCGCTTGCGCGAGTACTCGGTCAGCGAGATGCGCTTGTTGCGCACGTTCGTGCTGTATTCGGAGGCCTTGACCACCTGCACGTAGGTCAGGTTGGCCATGAGCAGCAACAGCATCGCCATCGCGGCGATGGCGACGCGGCGGATGGGCGTGTTCACGGCAACCGCTCCACGAGCTCCGTGCCGGCCTCGGCGATCGGTGGCCGCGGCACCGCGGGCTGGCGCGGCAGGGGGGCGCGGGCCGCGTTGGACACCCGCAGCAGCAGCGCGACCAGCGCGTAGTTGGCCACCAGCGACGAGCCACCGTAGGACAGGAACGGCAGCGTCAGACCCGTCAAGGGGATGAGCTTCGAAGCGCCGCCGATGACCGTGAAGATCTGCAGCGTGACAGCGAACGCGAGCCCGGTGGCCAGCAGCTTGCCGAAGCTGTCGCGTACGGCCAGGGCGCTGCGCAGGCCACGGGTGACCACCACCAGGTAGATCACGAGGATCGCGGCCAGCCCGATCAGGCCCAGCTCCTCACCGAGCGAGGAGAGCATGAAGTCGCTCTCGGCGTAGGGCACCAGATCGGGACGCCCCGCTCCCAGCCCGGTGCCCCCGATGCCGCCGGTGCCGAGCCCGAACAGGGACTGGACTATCTGGTAGCCGGCGTCGTCGGGATCGGCGAAGGGATCGAGCCAGACCTCCACGCGGCGCTGCACGTGGCCGAACAGGGTATAGGCCACGTAGGCGCCGGCCGAAAAGATCAGCAGGCCGATGACCAGCCAGGACACCCTTTCGGTTGCGGCGTAGAGCAGCACCAGCACGATGCCGAAGAAGAGCAGAGACGTCCCGAGGTCGCGCTCGAGCACCAGCACGCCGATGGACGCGCCCCAAGCCAGCAGCAGCGGCGCGAGGTCGCGGGGGCGTGGCAGCTCCATGCCGAGGAACCGGCGGCCCGCGCTGGTGAACAGCTCCCGCTTCTGGACGAGGAAGGCCGCGAAGAACACGATCAGCAGGATCTTCGCGAACTCACCGGGCTGGATCGAGAAGATGCCCAGCCGCAGCCAGATCCGGGCGCCGTTGACCTCCGAGATCGACGCCGGCAGCACGCCCGGTAGTGCCAGCAGGATCAGCCCGACGAAGCCCGCCGTGTAGCCGTAGCGGGCGACCGTGCGGTGATCGCGCACCACACCCAGCACCGCGACGAACAGCACGAGCCCGACGGCCGTCCACGCCACCTGCCGCGCGATCAGCTCGGTGGGAACGGCCCGGTCGAGCGCGGTGGCGGCGTCGGCCTTCGCGAGGTCCAGCCGGTGGATCATGACCAGGCCGAGCCCGTTGAGCAGGGCCACGCAGGGCAGGATCAGCGGGTCGGCGTAGGGCGCGAAGCGGCGCACCGCCAGGTGGGCCGCGGTGAACAGGCCGAGGTAGGCGAGCCCGACCCACAGCAGCGACCGCGTCAGCTCCTGCTCCTGGTTGGCCTCCACCAGCACCAGCGCCCCGGTGACCAGCACCGTCGCGAAAGCCAGCATGATCAGCTCGATGCCGCGGCCGGTGGGCAGCGGGGCGGGCGTCGGCGGGGCCTCGGGAGCAGCCGCCATCAGCTCACCTGCCGGCAGGTGATTCCCGGCTCGGGCGGAACCGACGGCAGGGGAGTCGTGTCCGTCGGCGGCTGACCCGGCGTGAGCGGGACCGTCGGTGCCACGGTGACGGGGGCGGGACACGGTTCGAGCATGCCGTCGCGCAGCCGCTCCACGAGCCCGCGGGCGCCGGCCAGGCCGTCGCCGGTGATGATGCCGTCACCGACCTGGCTGCGGGCGGTCTGGGGCAGGTCGTCCAGACCGATGGTGGTCTGCTCCGCCACGTGGTGCAGGGGAAGGCCCAGGACGTCGCCGCGGATGCCCTGGAAGATCGCGACCTGGTTGGAGTTCGCCCCCACGAAGTACTGCTGTGACATCCACACCCGCGCCAGCAGCCCACCGCCCACCAGTACGACGGCGACGCCAAGCAGCGCCAGCACCGGCCGCAGCCGCCGCCGGCGGTGCGCGGGGGCCGGGACCACCGTGCGGCGCGGCGCGGGACGGGTCAGCGTGGTCGCCGAGGCACGCGCCGCCGAGGAGTCGGGCGGCGGACCGTCGTCGCTGCCGTCGCCCACCGCGCCGCCCATGATCGGGGCGTCCTCGCCGAACTCGATGTCGACGACGTCCGCGACGATGCAGGTGATGTTGTCCGGGCCGCCGCTGCGCAGCGCCAACTCGATCATGCGATCGGCGCACTCCCGTGGATCGCGGTAGCCGGCCAGCGTGTCGGCCAGCGTCTCGTCGCTGACCACGCCGGAGAGCCCGTCGGAGCACAGCAGGTAACGGTCGCCCGGGCGGGCTTCGCGGATCGTCAATGACGGGTCGACGTCCTGGCCGGTGATGGCACGCAGCAGCAGCGAGCGCTGTGGATGCGTGTGCGCCTCCTCCTCCGTGATGCGGCCCTCGTCGATCAGCGACTGGACGAACGTGTCGTCCTTGGTGATCTGGCTGAACTCGCCGCCGCGCAGCTGGTAGGCCCGCGAGTCGCCGACGTGCACCAGCCCCAGCCGCGACCCCGCGAACAGGATTGCGGTGAGCGTGGTGCCCATGCCCTCCAGATCGGGGGCATCGGCGACGTGGCGGGTGATGGCCGCGTTGCCCTCGACGGTGGCGTCCCGCAGCTCGGCGAGCAGGTCGTCACCGGGGTCGTCGTCGTCGAGGGGGGCCAGGGCCGAGATCACCAGCGATGAGGCCACCTCACCCGCCGCGTGCCCGCCCATGCCGTCGGCGAGTGCGAGCAGCCGTGGACCGGCGTAGACCGCGTCCTGGTTGTTCTGCCGGACGAGCCCACGGTCGCTGCGGGCGGAGTAGCGCAGGACCAGCGTCATGTCAGCGCTCCGCCAAAGAGGGTCGGGGCCGTCGCGTTCAGCGCGGCTACGGCGGCCGACGCGCTCACGTGCGGAGCTCGATCACGGTCTTGCCGATACGGACAGGGACGCCCAGGGGAACCCGGGTGGGTCCGGTGACCTTAGCCCGGTCCAGGTAGGTGCCATTGGTCGACCCGAGGTCTTCGACGTACCACTCCTCGCCCTGCTGGGCGATGCGGGCGTGCCGGGTGGAGGCATAGTCGTCGTCGAGCACGAGGGTGGAGTCGTCGGCCCGGCCGATGAGGATCGGCCGAGAGTCCAGCGAGATCCGGGTCCCCGCCAGCGCCCCCGCGGTGACGATCAGTTGCCGCGGGGTGCGGCCCCTCGCCGCCCGGCCGGTGGCCCGCCCGACGCCCGGTACCAGCGCCCGGAGACCGGCCGCCGCGTACAAGTCGGAGCGCACCACGCGGAGCGCGACGAGCACGAAGAGCCAGAGCAGGGCGAGAAAACCCGCCCTGGTCAGCTGAAGCACCAACTCCGGCACTCGCGGCGAACTCCTTCGTCGTGCACCCCGTCTACTGGGTGCGGAAGACCAGACTCGAGTGACCGACCTGGATGACGTCACCGTCGTTCAGCTGCCAGGTCTGCACCGGGTTGCCGTTCACGGTGGTGCCGTTGGTCGACCCCAGGTCCGACAGTGTGGCGGTCTGACCGTCCCAGCTGATCTCCAGGTGCCGACGTGACACGCCGGTGTCGGGGAGGCGGAACGACGAGTCCTGCCCGCGACCGATGACGTGACTACCCTGCGTCAGATCGTAGGTGCGACCCGAACCGTCATCGAGGCTCAGCGTCGCAGAAACACCCTGGTAGCCGCCCTGTTGCTGCCAGCCGCCCTGCTGATAGCCCTGACCCTGGTCGTAGCCGCCATCGTAGCCCTGCTCGTACTGTTGCTGGCCGTAGCCGCCCTGCTGGGGGTACCCGCCGGGCGCGTAGCCCTGCTGGCCGTAGCCGCCCTGCTGCGGGTAGCCCTGGTCGTACCCGGGCTGCTGCGGAGGGTAGCCGCCCTGCTGGGGGTAGCCGCCGGGCTGCTGCTGGCCGTAGCCCTGCTCGTAGCCGGGTTGCCCGCCCTGCTCGTAACCACCGGGCTGCTGGCCGTAGCCGCTGCCGCCCTGCTCGTAGCCGCCGCCCTGCTGCGGGTAGCCGCCCTGGGGGGGGTAGCCGGGCTGGCCCTGGCCGGGCTGGCCCTGGCCGGGCTGGCCGTAGCCCGGCTGGCCGTAGCCCGGCTGTTGCGGGGGCTGCTCGCCCTGCTCGTATCCCCCCTGGCGCTGGTCGTAGGTGGGTGGGGCGTACGTCTGCTGCCCGTGTCCGCCGGGGGCACTACGGTCGTAGCCGTACTGCCCGTTCTCCTCGGGGTGGCCCGGTTGCTGGCTCATGGGTGCTTCTCCTGCGTCGCGTGCTCGGATGGCGTCCCGGCGGGAAGCGTCGGGGTCCACGGATGAGCGGGTGCGGAACTGTCCCGTGTGCAGCGCATCGGAGCGCTCCAGAAAGACTACGACCTCGCCATAGGTGTCCCACCCCTGGTTGGCGAGTTGTTCGGTGACCGAGTAGGACAGCGTGTCCATGATCTGCTCCCGGTCACCGGCCATGCGTCCGAGATCGGACGGGCCGAGGAGAACCATGAACCGGTTGGGCGCCAACAGGCGACCTCCGGCGAGCTCCTCGATGTGGTCCTCGGCTTCCCTGAGCAGCGCCTGCACCACTTCCTGGGGCACGACGCTGCCACCGAAGACCCGCGCGAAGGCGTCGCCCACCATCCCTTGTAGACGGCGCTCGAACCTGTCCACGCGACCCAACCGATCTTCCTCCGTCCGCATCGGCGTGTTGCTGACAAGCTAGATCGTATCTGTGCTACCTCGGCTCGCGTCGTCCACTCCGGTACGACCCTGCCGACTCCGCTGCCGGATGACCGTGTTAGCTTCTCCCGGCCAGGGCGAGTGGCGGAATGGCAGACGCGCACGGTTCAGGTCCGTGTGTCCGAAAGGACGTGAGGGTTCAACTCCCTCCTCGCCCACCCCCTCATCTCTTGATCGCCGGCCGGTCCGGGTGATCGGCCAGTACCAGCAGATCAGCTTCTCCCTCTGGGTGCCGCTCCGCGTCGTAGCGGGCGTGGGCCGGCAGGGTCCAGTGCTCCTGCGCCGGCAGGTGCCGGGCCAGCGCCGGCGCCGTCATTCGCAGGTGCACCGCCAGCTCCGCCGGCAGGCCGCGCCCGAGCAGCAGCGTCCCATGGACGATCACCACCCCGCTGTCGGGAAGCTGCGCGTAGCTCTCCCGGTAGGCCCGGTCGACGCCTGCGTCCCACAGCCGCGGCAGGACCCGGCCGCTGCCGCCCGGGCCCGCCGGGTCCAGCACCTCGCGCCGCAGTGCGGCCTCGTCGAGCCAGCCGTCGAGGAACTCGTCGGCATCGGTCCGGCCGTACTCCAGCCGCACGGACGCCGGCCGTAGGAAGTCGCCGGCCGCGGTCACCACCACGGCCCGGCCAGCTGCCCGCAGGGCCGCGGCCACGCCGAGAGCCAGCGTCGCCGGCCCGGTGGGCGGGGGACCGTCGAGCAGCAGCCGGACCCGGCCGGTCCGAATGAGCACCAGCGCGACGATCTCCTCGACGAGCACGGCCGGGGTGACGGGGGTGACGAGCATGGCGGCCCGCCTACTGGCGGTAGCCCTCGACGACGTCGCCGGGGCGTTCCCGGGCGGTGTCGGGGTCCAGGCCGGCGCGACGGCGTGCATCGCGCTGGCGCAGCAGGTCCCAGTGGCGGTCGAGCTGCACACCCAGGTCGTCGAGCCGCGCCCGCTCCGCGTCCGAGAGGCCCTGTCCGGCGTGGGCGCGCTCCAGCCGGTGCTCCTCGGCGACCAGCTCGTCGATCCGGTGGTGCAGTTCCTTCTCGTTCAACTTCGTGTCGGGGTCGTCCAACTTCTTGTCGGTCACGGTGCAACTCCGTCCGTTCGGTGGGTGTGACGCGTCGCGTCGTGGACCGAGACTGGACCCCATGGCCGCGGAGCGCACCACCGGTTCCTCGATCACCCGTGCGTTGCGGGTGGTGGAGGCGGTGGCGGCCGCCGGTGACGGGGTCACGGCCAAGGCGATCGCGCGCCGGTTGGGGTGCCCGCTGCCGACGGTCTACCGAGCACTGGGCACGCTCGTGGCGGAGGGTTACCTGGTGCGGCTGCACGATGTCCGCGGGTACGGCCTGGGCTACCGGGTGGCCGACCTGCACCGCAGCCTCGCCGACCAGGTCCGCCCGCCGCCGGCGGTCCGGGCGGTGCTCTCGGAGGTCCACACCGCCCTCGGCGCCGCCGCCTACCTGGCCGTGTTCCGCGACGTCGACGTCGTCGTGGCCCACGTCGACGACTGCGCCAGCCACCCCCGGCCCGACGTCATGCGCGTGGGCGAGCCGACCGCGCCGCACGCCACGGCCGCGGGCAAGGTCATGCTCGCGCAGCTGAGGCCGGCGCGCCTCACCGCGATGCTGGCCCGCGACGGGCTGCCGCAGCTCGCCCCCCGCACCGTCGCCGACCGCCGCGAGCTCGACCGCGAGCTCATGCGCGTGCGGTCCGACGGGGCGGCGGTGGAGGTGGAGGAGTACCGGTCCGGGATCGCCGGCGTCGCCGCTCCGGTACTCGGCGAGGACGGCACCGTGATCGCGGCGCTCGGTGTGTCGGTGTCGCGGTCGGAGTTCACCGCGCGCCGCTGGGAGCTGGAACGAGTGGTGCGCCAGGCCGCGGGCCGGGCAGCGGCTGTTGCGCCCGTTCGCGGCTAGGTTGCCGTCCGTGTCCTCCGTGTCCGACAGCCCGTCCGTGTCCGACCGCCCGCCCGTGTCCGCCGGCCGGTCCGAGCCACCCGTGTCCGGACGCCCGCTGGGCCCCGGAGGCGCGGAGCCGCCGTTCCGGGCCGATCACGTCGGCAGCCTGCTGCGCCCACCCGCGTTGCTGGCTGCGCGCGCCGAGTTCGCCGCCGGTCGCCTCGACGGCGCCGGCCTGCGGGCCGCGGAGGACATAGCCGTGGTCGACGCGGTGGCGATGCAGGAGGAGATCGGGCTGCGGTCGGCCACCGACGGCGAATTCCGCCGCACCTCGTGGCAGATGGACTTCATCCACCGGCTCGGCGGCGGCCGCACGACCGAGGAGCAGATCAGCGTCCGGATGCGCAACGCGTCCGGCGAGGGTGCGTTCACCTCGGCCGGCCTGGCGATCGACGGGAAGGTCGAGCTGGTCGAACCGATCCTCGCCGACGACTTCCGCTTCCTGGCCCCGCGGGTGACCACGGCTGTGCCGAAGCTGACGATCCCGTCGCCGAGCATGGTCCACTACCGCGGCGGGTCGGCGTCGATCTCGCCGTCGGTCTGTCCCGACGTCGACCACTTCTGCGCCGATCTCTGCGCCGCCTACGCCGACGAGCTGCGCGCGCTGGGCTGCCGCTATCTGCAGCTCGACGACACCTCGCTCGCCTACCTCAACGATCCGGCGCAGCGGGCCGAGTTGGCCGCCCGCAGCAGCGGCGACGCCGACGCCGAACACTTGCGCTACATCCGTCAGATCAACGCGGCGCTGGCCGACCGGCCGGCCGGCATGCGGGTCACCACCCACATGTGCCGAGGTAACTTCCGCTCCTCGTGGGCGGCCGAGGGCGGCTACGAGTTCGTCGCGGAGGCCCTGTTCGGCGAGCTGGACGTCGACGGCTTCCTCTGCGAGTTCGGACGACGAGCGCTCCGGCGGGTTCGAGCCGCTGCGGTTCGTGCCGCCGGGCAAGCAGGTGGTGCTCGGGCTGGTCACGACCAAGACGGGCGCCCTGGAGGACCCCGACACCCTCAAGCGCCGCATCGACGAGGCCGCCAAGTTCGTCCCGCTCGACCAGCTGTGTCTCTCCCCGCAGTGCGGCTCCTCCTCGACGGTGGAGGGCAACGCCATCACGGCCGAGGAGCAGGCGGCGAAGCTGCGGCTGATCGTCGAGGTCGCCGCGGACGTGTGGAGCTGAAATGTGGTGTCGGGCTGTGGTGCTGAGGTGTGGTGCTGACGGCGACGCGGTGGGTGGCCCACTTCGCACAGGTCCGCCCGTCCTCGCACGCGTCCGTAGCTGCGCGAGTTGGCGCGCGGCCGTGCGAGGTGGCGCGGAGGTGTGCGAGGTGAGGTCGCGTGGTTGACGGGCCGCGGGGGTGGGGGGCTCCGCTCCACACGCTGGTGCTGTCCCACCTCACCCCGGGGGAGGCCGTGCTCGACCTCGGGTGTGGGGCGGGGGAGTTCGCCCGAGCCGCGGTCGCGCGGGGGGCCGTGCTCACGGGCGTCGACAGCGACCCGTCGGCCGTCGCCGCCGCATCGGCGCTGGTGCCGGAGGCGCGGTTCCTCGTCGGCGACGCCCACGACCCGCCCCCCGGCCCGTTCGACGTCGCCGTCGCCGTCCAGCTGCTCGCCCACGTCGCCAACCCGGTGGTGCTGCTGCGGGCCGCGGCCCGGGTCGCACCGCTGCTCGTCGTCACGGTGTGGGGGCGGGAGGAGGAGTGCGACGTGCGCGCGTTCGGCGAGGCGCTCGCCCCGTGGCTGGGTCCGCGCCGCTCGCCGCCCGGACCGCCGCCCCTCGCCGATCCCGCCCGCCTGCGGCAGGTCCTCGGGCTGGCGGATCTGCCGGTGACCGCCCTCGAGGAGGTCGTCTGCCCGTTCGACTACTCCGACGACGACGCCGTGCTCGAGCCCCTGTTCGCCTCCGGCATCGGACGGCACGCGGTCAATCGGGCGGGCCCGGCCGCCGTGCGCGAGGCGGTACTGGCGCGACTGGCGGAGTACCGACTGGCCGGTGGGGGCTACCGGCTGGCCAACCTCTTCCGGGTGGCGGTGGCGCGGTCGCGGTAGCCGCCGGTGGCGCGTGGTCGTGCCTCCAGGGTGGCAGCAGAGCCACTTTCCGGCCATCTCGTGACATGAAAGTGGCTTCGCCGCAACGTCGTGGACCGGGGCGGGGGGCCGCTCTGCGTCAGGTCGTCGTGCGGAGCTGGTCGGCCAGGTCGGTCAGCGACGTGACGTTGAGGTCGGCGGCCGGGTCCTGCTGCGGCGCACGGGCCTCGCCATGCTCCAGGGGGCGGTCGACGTAGGCGGTGCGCAGGCCGCAGGCCCGGGCGGCGGCCAGGTCGTCGCGGTGGGCGGCGACCATCAGCACCTGCGTCGGCTTCAGGTCGAGCAGCCGGACGGCCCCGAGGTAGGCCTCGAGATCGGGCTTGTAGTGGCCGAACAGCTCGGCGGAGAACACGGTGTCCCACGGCAGGCCGGCGTGCTTGGCCATGTCGACCAGCAAGGACACGTTGCCGTTGGACAGCGACGCGACGACGTGGTGATCCTTCAGCGCGGTCAGACCGGCGACGCAGTCGGGCCACGGGTCGAGGCGGTGCCAGGCGAGCACCAGCTCGCGGCGGGTGGCGTCGTCGGCGGACCCGGGGACGAACTCGGGCAGCAGCTCGTCGAGGGAGGAGCGGTGCGGAGCGTCGAGGCCGGTCCAGGGCAGCACGCCGCGACGGACCCGGTTCATCGACGGCACGTAGCGCCCCCGCCAGGCGTCGGCGAGGCCCTCGGCGTCGACGCCCGCACCGAGCAGCCGCCGGCCCTCACGGGCGATGCCGGAGCGCCAGTCGCCCACGGTGCCGAACACGTCGAACAGGAGCGCGCGGACGTCTCTCACGGGCTCGAACGTAGTCGTGGGGCTGGACGATGGCCGTACGCCGGACGGCGGTCGTGCCCTCGAACGTGGTCGTGCCCTCGAACGTGGTCGTGCCCTCGAACGTGGTCGTGCGCGGATACAGGGGCTCCGGCCCCCGTATCCGCGCACGGGCGGCGGCAGCCGCTACTTCGCCGCCGGGTACCGCGTCTCGAGCAGGGCCTTGCAGTACTCGCCGTTCGTCTCGATACCGATTCGCTGCAACCGCGCCCGCCGCAGATGCAGGGGCACCTGGGCGGCCGTGATCCGATCGCCCGCGGCGTCGATGAGCAGGGGCGCATCGTCGTCGTGGGGCAGCCCGAGCGCGGCGCGGCGCTGCCGCATGCGCTCCAGCTCGGGTGACGCCGGGACCCGGCCCAGCGTCGTGGTGGCGAGTTCGTCGGGCCCGACGCCGGCGTCGACCAGCGGCCGGGCCACGCGGTCCTGCCCGGCCAGCGCCGCCTTGCGGAAGAACTGCATGCGCAGCTCGTCCAGCTCGGCAACGGCCTCACCCTGGTCGGAGCCCGCGAAGGAGTTCACGAACCCGGCCTGCGCCGCGACCCCGCCGTTGATCTCGGCGGAGGCGTGGTGGTCGGCCAGCGTGACGTCCGCGCGCGTGACCCCGGGGACCGCCGACACCGCGTCGTAGGCGTCCGCGACCATCAGGAACGAGAAGTTCGGCGCGCAGAAGAACGTGGGCAGCCGCAGAACGATCGTGGCCACCGCTGCACCATGGTCGTCCGGAGCGGAAACGGTGCACGACTCGACGAACTCGAGATCCGTGATGGGCTCGTCCAGCTCCGGGTCGAGCACCGTCGCGAGGGCGGCCCACACGTCGCCGTGCAGGTCGCTCGACATCACGCCTGGGCACCCGCCGTGTCGTCGACCAGCTCGTGGCCCGGGGCACCCGTCTCGCCCGCGGTGGTCTGCAGCTGCAGCTCCTCGGGGACCGGGATGTCATAGAGCCGCGCGGCGTTGAGGCCGAGGATCTTCTTCTTGGTGGCCGTCGTGAGCTTGGCGTAGTCGGTGAACGCCTCGTCGTCAGGCATCTGCCAGTCGACGAAGCCTTCCACCTGCCACTTCGGCACCCAGATGTTGTAGTCACCGCCGTAGAGCATCTTGTCCTCGCCGACCCAGAACATCAGCTCGCCGATGACCTTGGCGAAGAACTTCGGCCGGGCGTGCATGAGGCCGCCGATCACCACGGACAGGCCCGCGTACACGTTGGGCTCCTGCACCGCCATGAAGCAGAAGTCCTCGATGCGGGGCAGGCCAACGTGCTCGACGATGAAGTTCAGGCCGGTGAACGACGTGGCGGCCTGGTCGACGTCGGCGACGTCGAACGCGTCCTTGTCCAGGGGCCAGATCGTCGGGCCCTTGTGGACGTGGACGTTCTTGATGCCGAGCTCCTGGGCCTTCTCCAGGAATCGGTAGGCCTCCGGGTCGGACAGCTTCCAGCCGCGGGAGCCCTCCCGCCACTCGGCGGTGTAGAGCTTGACGCCCTTGAGGTTGTACTTCTTGGCGTCCTCCTCGAGCTGCTTGATTCCGGCGTCGCCCTCACGCGGGTCGAAACGGCCGTTGACGATCAGCCGGTCGCCCCACTTCTCCAGGAGCTGGGCATTCTTGTCGATCGTGTTGAAGCCCTCGGTGTACCACTCCTTGAGGTACGTCGACTGGAAGATCGCGTAATCGACGTGACCTTCCACGAACATGTCGCGTTCGAAGTCCTCCGGGCTGACCTTCAGGTAGTGCTCGTAGTCCCAGTGCGTCTCGGGCGGGCCGAGCTGGTGGTAGCCGTAGAAGCAGTCGATCCATCCCTTGGCGTACTCCTCGGCGCCGGGCTTCCAGTTCTCACGGCTCGCGTCCCAGAAGTGGGAGTGCGAATCGACCACGAAATACTTCTCGCCGTCTTTCTCGTACATGTGGTGGGACTCCTTGCGTCAGGGAACCAGAATTGCGCGGCCGCGGACCCGGCCGGCATCGAGATCGTGGAGGGCGTCGAGTGCCGCATCGAGGGGATATTGCTTGGTGTGCAACGTGACCTTGCCAGCCTGAGCGAGGACCATCAGTTCGGCGAGGTCGCTGTAGGTGCCGACGATGTTGCCGATGATGTTCTTCTCGCCGCCGACGAAATCGAGTGTGGGGATCTTGACCTCGCCGCCATAGCCGATGATGTATTGCGAGCCGGCGGGAGCGGTCATCTGCCAGGCGTCGTTCTCGGCGCCGCCCTCGGCCACGAAGTCGAACACGACGTTTGCGCCGAGGCCGCCCGTCAGGTCCTTGACCGCCTCGATGTGGGTGCCGTCGGCGAGCACGGTCTCGTCGGCGCCGAGCTGCTTGGCGAGAGCGAGTGCGTCGGGGTTGCGGTCGACGACGACGATCCGCGTCGCGGTGAGCGCGGCCAGGGACTGGATGCCGATGTGGCCCAGCCCGCCGGCGCCCTGCACCACCGCGGTGGTGCCGGGGAACAGCGACGGCACCGCCTTGCGCACCGCGTGGTAGGCGGTGATGCCGGCGTCGGCGAGCGCGGCGACGTCGGCGGGATTGGTCTCGGGGTTGAGCTTCACGCAGGCGCGGGCGGTGGTGCGCAGGTACTCCGCCATCCCGCCGTCGTTATCGGACAGGCCCGGGAAGAAGGCGTTCTCGCACTGCATGTCCTTGCCGGCGCGACACGCCAGGCACAGGCCGCAGGAGGGCTGCGGGTGCAGGATCACCGTGTCGCCGACGGCGACGTTGGTGACGCCCGCGCCGATCTCGTGCACCCAACCCGCGTTCTCGTGCCCGATCACGTAGGGCAGTTCGGGGCCCATCGCCTCGGCCCACTGTCCCTCGAGGATGTGCAGGTCGGTGCGGCACACACCGGCACCGCCGACCTTGACGATCACGTCGAGCGGGCCCGCGAGCGTCGGCTCCGGGACGTCGTCGATCTTCGGGTCCTCGTGGTACGCGTGCACCCGGACGGCCTTCACAGGCTTACCTCCCGCAACGTCGATGTCTGCTGGTGATTGCAGTGCGAGTTGCGGACGGTCACAACCCGCCCTATTCCACGGAGTGAGAAAACGGACGAAACGGGCCCGGACTCGGAGGGTGAGCGCGGTGGGGAGGACGTCGACGAGATCATCCGGGTGACGGACCCTGCGGTCGGATCGGTGGCGCCGTACCGTCTCGGCCGTGCACATGGTGATCGCAGGAGGACACGGGAAGATCGCGTTGCGGCTCGCCGCGCTGCTGGCCGGGCGCGGGGCCGGGGTACGGCGCTACCTGTTGGTATCGTCCGTGGAGGTGGACGCCGACCCAGTGTCGGGCACCGACGAGGCGTGGGCGGCGTACCGGCGCGCGAAGGACGATCTGCGCGAGGCCGCCACCCTGGTGGTGTTGTGATCCCGGACATCGACGTCATCGTCATCGGGGGCGGCGCGGTCGGTGAGAACGCCGCCGACTACGCCCACCGCGCCGGGCTGTCGGTGCTGCTCGTCGAGGCCGAGCTGCTGGGCGGGGAGTGCTCCTACTGGGCGTGCATGCCGTCCAAGGCGCTGTTGCGCACCGGGCACGCCGTCGCCGCGCTGCGCCGGCTGCCCGGCACCACCGCGACGTCCGATCCTGCCGCCGTGCTGGCTCGGCGCGACAGCTTCACCCACGATTGGCACGACGACAGCCAGGTCGAATGGGCGGAGGGCGCCGGCCTCGCGTTCCGCCGCGGCCACGCGCGGTTGACGGGCGAGCGGACCGTCGAACTGGACGGCGAGACGATCACCGCCCGGCATGCCGTGGTGGTCTGCACCGGGAGCGTGCCGGTGACCCCGCCGGTGCCGGGCCTCGACACCGTGCGCAGCTGGACCTCCCGCGACGCCACGTCGGCGAAGGAGATCCCACCGCGCCTGGGGGTGCTCGGCGGCGGCGTCATCGGCTGCGAGCTGGCGCAGGCGTTCCGGCGGCTGGGGTCCGAGGTGGTGCTCGTGCAGAACGGACCGTCGCTGCTGGCGTCGATGGAGCCGTTCGCCGGGGAGCGGGTGGCCGCCGCGCTGCGCGAGGAGGGCGTCGAGCTGCGGCTGGGGCAGAAGCTCAGGTCGGTGTCGGCCGAAGGTGACGCCATCGAGCTGCACGTCGGGGCGGACGTGATCATGGTCGACGAGCTGCTCGTCGCCACCGGGCGCCGGCCGAACAGCTCGTCCGTGGGTGTCGAGACGGTCGGGCTGGAGCCCGGGAAACCAATCACCGTCGACGACTCCGGGCTCGTCACCGGCGTCGACGGGACGTGGCTCTACGCCGCAGGCGACGTCACCGGTCGCGCTCCGCTGACCCACCAGGGCAAGTACGCGGCGCGGATCCTCGGCGCGGCCATCGGCGCACGGGCCGCCGGCACGGAGCTCGACACCGCACCCTGGGGCGAGCACTCCGCCACTGCCGACCACGGAGCAGTGCCGCAGGTGGTGTTCACCGATCCCGAGGTGGCTGCGGTCGGACGGACGGCGGCGCAGGCCCGCGACGCCGGCATCGTCGTACGGGTGGTGGACGTGCCCATCGCCGTCGGCGGCTCGGCGCTGCAGGCCGACGGCTACGACGGCGCCGCGCGGATGGTCGTCGACCCCGTCCGCGAGGTGCTGGTCGGGGTGACGTTCGTCGGCCAGGACGTCGCCGAGCTGGTGCACGCCGCGACGGTCGCCATCGTCGGGGAGGTGCCGATGGCCCGGCTGTGGCACGCCGTGCCCGCCTACCCGACGATGAGCGAGGTGTGGCTACGGCTGCTGGAGGCCTACCGCGGCTAGCCGGTCTGCATGAGCGCGGCGGCCAGCCCGATCGTGACGGCCATCAGCGCCAGCTCGAACGCGGCCCAGCGCAGCACCGGCGTGCGGTCGGCAGCAAGCCTGCGCCGGGCCAGGCCGCCGAGCGCGGCGAGCAGGACGAGACAGACCGTCTTCGCGACCACCAACCCGCCGTAACCGGTGGTGACCAGCGCCGTCCAGGAACCCACCCGAACCGCGGCGCTGATGACCCCGGTGACCGCGACCGCGCCCAGGCTGAGCCCCGCGAGGCGCGAGAACCGGGGCAGGACCGCCGCCAGCCCGCGGTGCCGAGCCACGAGTACGACGACGGCGCCGAGCCCGCCCGTCCACAGGGCGGCGACACCGGCGTGGACGGCGACCGTGACGACCGCGACCTGGTGATCGGGCGCGGAGCCGGCGTGGCCGGTGATGGTGGGAGTGACCACCCCGAGCATCGCCGCGATCAGGGAAATGCGGGCCGGCACGTGGTCCGCGTCGGGCGGCGCATCGGCACGGTCACGCGGCCGGACGACGCCACAGCCCAGAACGACGGCGGCGCAGCCCGCCGTGAGCAGCAGCCCGACGCCCTGACCAGCGCGCGGTCGGCCGCGGCCCGTGCCCGTGCGGCGTCGCGATGCGCGGAGCCGGGCAGCGCGCTGCGATCGGGCGGCACCAGCGTGCCGAGCAGGGTGAGCCCGACGCACACCACGCCGGCGACGTCGGCGCCCGCTCGTGTGACGGAGGTGCCGAGCAGCACCGGCAGCGCCGTCACTGATCCCGCCAGGACGGCCGCGACCAGAGCAGCGCCGATCGCGAGCCCGGCCCACAGCAGCAGGGACGGGCCGGCGCGACTTGCGGTGGGTGTGGCCACGGGTCGTCAGGACCGGCCGAGGCGGAGCGCCGCCGCCACCCCGCCGGCCACCAGCATCACCCCGCCGACGATCCACGGCCAGATCGGGGCACCACCGTCGCGCTCGGGGGCCGCGGTGGGCACCGCGACCGCCGCCGGTGCCGGCGCGGCGCCGGCGGCCGGCACGGTCGGGGCGGGTGCCGCGAGGCTCCGGGTCGGCGTCACTGCCGCCGGGCCTGGCGTGGTCAGCGTGAAGTCGAGCTCACCCGAGACCGGGTGACCGTCGGACGAGACGACGCGGTAACCGATGCGGTAGGGCCCTGCTGGAACGAGCGGCCGTACCGGAGCGGTCACGGTGTCGTCGACCTCGCCGTAGGGGCCGGTGTGGTAGTCGACGCCGTCCGGTCCGATGACGGTGACCGTGGTGAATCCTGCCTGCACGGGCTCGTTGAAGGTCAACGACACGCTACTCGGAGCGATGGCGAGCGCGGCCCCGTCGGCGGGGTCGCTGGTGGTCAACCGGCCGTGTGCCCACGCGGGTGAACTGCCCACTACCAGGGCGATACCGGTGAGCAGCACGATGACGGCTCCGCGACGGACGCGGTGCGTCATACGTCCGCCCCGCTGCGGTCACTCGTGTCGGTCCGCTCGGTTGCTCGGCGTCGGGTGCGGAGGGCGGCCACACCCCCGACGCCGACGCCGAGCGCCCCGACGAGCAACCCGGCGCCGCCGAGCCAACGCGCCGCGGTGTCGCTGCCGCTCGAAGCGTTCCGAGCGGCGGTGGTCACGGACATGCCGTCCCCGCCGACCGCCGCGGTGAGGGTGACGGCAGGGGCCGGGTGCTCGGGCTCGGACCCGTCGGCGCCGACGGGTTCGTTCCAACTCACGATTTCACCGTCGTGGTAGGTCTGGGTCGTCGGGAACGTGACGACATCGACGTCCTCGGGCATCGGGCTCAGGGACAGCGGAAGGTCGAGGTACTGGTCGGGGCCGACACGGGTGCCGGGATCGGCGGTCCAGGTCACCGCACCGACCGTCGTGGTGATGGTGTGGCCGTCGTCCTGCACGGGCGGGTTCAACGCGACGGTGGTCGTGGTGACCGTCCAGCCCGGGACCGGTGTGGTGCGGACCGAGCTGGTCGGGTGGTCGGTGGGCAGCGACGCGGTCAGCCCGATCGTGCCGGCGGTGTCGGACCCGTTCGGAACGCGGAAGTTGACGACGTCGTAGCCGCCCTTGGCGGCGGCACGACCGAGGGATCGGGACATGGTGGGACTCCGGGGGTGTGGATCAACGGGTGAGGGCGGCAGCGCGCCCTACCGGTGGACCCCGATGCAGGTTCGCGACGGCCAGGGCGCGCGCGAGGCGCACCGACACCACGGACCCGGGCCCGGCGAGTGTGGGCAGCGGGCGTTCGGCGGGCCTCGGCACGACCCAGCGCCGCACCACCCGCCGCAGGGCGGCCCGTACCCCGCGAAGGGCAACGTCGGCGTGCCGCAGCGCCACGGCCGTGACGAGGGTGACAGCGGCGTGCATCGTCCACATCACGCCTGCGCCGGGTGCTCCCATCACGTGGTGGGCCGGATGCAACAGCTCCAGCAGGAGATGGAGAGTGAGCTGGCCGGCCGCGAGGACGGTGAGCAGGCCGGCCACCCCCGCGGCGCGCTCCGCGACCGTCACGAACAGGCCCGCGAGTACGGGTGTCAGCACGAGGAGCACGCCGAGATCGGGCACCGCGCCGCCACCTGCGCCGTGCCCGACGGCGGTGAGCAGCGCGCACAGCGAGGTCACGACCCCGCCGCGCACGCCACCTCTGCTCATGGGTCCGACGGTAGCGGACGGCTCCGACAGAGAAGCTATGCCGTGATGCCCAGGCGGTTCAGCAGATCGATCTCGATGCGGTCGAGCTCGGCGCCGATCGCCCGGTATGCGGTGCGTCGCCGCGCGGTGGGCATCTGTTCGGCGGCCCGGACACCGACGGCCAGGTCGGTCAGGCGGGGGCGGGTCGTCGAGACGTAGGCCGTGACCCCGTCGGTGGTACGGCCCTGCCCGCCCGCTTCGAGCTCCGTCAGGGCCTCGGCGATTCGTGAGAGCCTCGCGTGCAGTGCCCCACCTGGCCCCGCGTAGGCCGCGAGCTGGCCGGGCTCGACGCCGAGCCGGGCGGCGCGGTAGGCGTCGTAGCGGGCCCGGGCCGCGCCTGCGGCCACCAAAGCATACGGCGCCAGCAGTGGCGCAACCGCTCGGCCGACGCCGATCATCCGCTTGGCGCGGGCCGCGGTGAGCGGACGGCCCCTCTGCGCCGCCTTCCGTGCGGAGTTCGTCGCTGCCGCGGCTGTGTCCGTGGCCGCGCTCGAGCCGGACCGTCGCAGGAGACCCATTCCGCTCATCGCCTCCCTCGCTGCGCTCGATCGAGCGCTGTCTCGCCATTCGCCCGCACGCTCGCTGATCCTCCTCGTACCCGACCGGTGTGATCACCGGCCGGGTGCAGCGTAGAGGCGCGGGCGGGCCCCCGCTGCGCTCGGTCGGGAGCGATCCTGCGCGAACTGTCGGTGCCGGTCATTACCCTCGGGACCGTGACCGCGACCGAGCGACCCTCTCCCCCGACGGGCGCGGCCGGCGGGGCCGTGTTGCCCGGTTCCGCCCTGCCGCCCCCGGTCGCCCCGCCGGTCCCACCGCCGGTCCAGCTGGACGCCGCCGCCACCAGCAGCTGTCGGCGGCGGGTTCATCTCGATCACGATCCCGCTGCCGCTTCGTCGCCCAGGGCGCTACCGGACCCGGCGCTGGAACAGCGCCGGACCGATGCCGCCGAGCACCGGGTGCGGGTCGGGCGGGTGCTCGCCGCCGTGGCCGGCCCGGGTTGGTCCGTGGTGCCGAGTGGGGGCTCGGTCCGGGAGCGGATCGCAGCCACCCAGGCTGCCGTCGCGGCGCAGGCCCCGTTCGTCTGGGGTGCCGTGCTACCGGCGTCGGGCGGGCGCCGCGGTGCGGTGGAGCTGCTGCTACGGGTTCCGTCGGGGGGCTACCTGCCCGTGATCGTCGTCCGGCACCGGATCACCGATCCGGGTGCCGGCGCGCTTACCGCCCCGCTGCTCGAGCCGTCGCCGCACCGGGCCCAGCCCGATCCGGCGCGGCGGGTCCGGTCGCAGCCGCGCGACCTGCTGCGACTCGCGCATCTGCACCGCATGCTGCAGGCCGCGGGCTGGGCCGCCAGGAGGCCGGAACGCTCCGCCGACCACGGTGGCGTCATCGGGATGGACGCCGATGTCGTCGTGTGGCACGACCTGCGGGCGGGCCACTGGCCCGGCGGCCGCTCCACCCTCGTCGAGTACGACGCGCGGTTCGCCGATCGCGGCGACGTCGCCGCCGCTGCCGCGACCGGTGCGCCCGCGCTGGCGGAGCCCTCCCGCATCATCGAGTGCCGGCACTGTCCCTGGTGGCCCACGTGCGAGGCCGTTCTGCGGCAACGCCAGGACGTCAGCCTCGTGGTGCGCGGGGAGACGTCGACGGCGTTGCGCGAGGTCGGCATCACCACCGTCACCCAGCTCGCGGCGGCCGACGCGGCGGCTCCCGCGCCGATACCGACGCCCGGCCAGCCGTTCGAGGACATGGTCGCGCTGGCCCGGGCGTGGCTGCGCGGGCTGTCGGTGGTGCGACGGGTGGCGGCCGTGCCGGTGCTGCGGGCCGACATGGAGGTGGACGTGGACATGGAGAGCTTCGGCGAGTCCGGCGCGTACCTCTGGGGGGTGCTGCTGCGCCATCCCGCCGGCACCCGGCCGGGCGACGAGGAGCCCGGCTACCGCGCGTTCGCCACCTGGGATCCTGTTCCCACCCTGGACGAGGCCCGCTCCTTTGCCGAGTTCTGGACGTGGCTCTCCGGGATCCGGGCGCGGGCGACCGCGACCGGCCGTACCTTCGCGGCCTACTGCTACAACGAGCAGGCCGAGAACCGGTGGCTGCTGGCGTCGGCGCGGCGGTTCGTGGGCCGGCCGGGCATCCCGCCCGTCGCCGAGGTGGAGGCGTTCATCGCCGACTCGTCATGGGTCGATCTGTTCGCCGTGGTCAGTGACTGGTTCCTCTGCGCCCATGGGAAGGGCCTCAAACGGATCGCCCCCGCGGCGGGCTTCGCCTGGCGCGACGCCGATGCGAGCGGGGAGAACTCGATGCGCTGGTACCGCGATGCCGTCGGCCTGGACGGCGCGGAGCCCGACCGGGCCCAACGCGTCCGGCTGCTGGAGTACAACGCCGACGACGTTGCTGCCACCGCGGCACTGCGGGACTGGATGACCTCGCCCGCGATCGAGGCCGTCCCGCTCGCATCGGAGCTGTGACACGTCGCTTGAACGCGTTCAAAACGTGAGGTACGGTCCGGACATGCTCGTGAACATGTTCAGGACCGTGGGATGACCGACACGCGCCAGCTGATCCTCGACACCGCGCTGCGGTTGTTCCGCGAGCAGAGCTTCGAGAAGACGACGATGCGGGGCATCGCGAGCGCGGCCGAGGTGTCGGTGGGCAACGCCTACCACTACTTCTCCGGCAAGGAGGAGTTGGTTCAGGCGTTCTACGCCGACATCCAGGACGAGCACCGCAGGCGGGCCACGGCCGTGCTCGCCGAACACACCGACCTGACCGAGCGGCTGCGCGGCGTGCTCCACGCCGGCGTCGTCGTGATGGAGCCCTACCACGAGTTCGCGGGCACCTTCGTCCGGGTCGCGGTCGACCCGGCGTCGCCGTCGAGCCCGTTCAGCTCACAGTCGGCGATCTCGCGTGCCGCGGCCGTGGGCATGTTCCGCGAGGTCATCGAGGGGACGCCGATGACCCCGCAGTTGCGGGCCGAGCTGCCCGAGCTGCTCTGGCTCGCCTACCTAGCTGTCACCCTGTTCTGGGTGCACGACCGCTCGGCCGACCGTGCCCGCACCCGCCTGTTGATCGACACCGCGAGCCCGATGATCGCCCGACTCCTGCGGCTGGCGCGCCTGCCCGCGATCCGCACGCTCGTGGACGACGTCATGAACCTGGCCGGGACGCTACGGTCGTGGCAGTGACGAGGCTCGTCGAGGCGGGGCCCGAATCGCGGAGCCGTTCGGATCGGCCGTCACGTAGCCGGGCGGCCGATCGCGGTGCGCCCGTCGGCGCTGAGCTTTCGTTGAGGTCTGGACGGCGGGCGGCACCCGTACCCGTCCAGGATCGGTGATGCCCAGGACGCACGAGCGACGAGGCGCGCACGGCGCCGCCTCCAGCACACACCACCTCGGGACCTCCACGGCGATGGCAGTCCTCGCCCGCGGGGGTGACGCGTTCGATGCCGCTGTGACTGCGGGGTTCGTACTGCAGGTCGTGGAGCCGCACCTCTGCGGGCCGGGTGGGGAGGTGCCGGCCGTGTTCCTCACCGCCGCCACCGTCCCTGGGACGGCTGGCTCAGCCTGCTGCGCGACCACGGCACCGTGCACGCTCGCCGAAGTCCTCGCGCCCGCCCTCGGCTATGCGGCGAATGGGTTCCCGCTGGTCCCGCGCATCGCGCCCACGATCGCCGCCGCCGCCGGGCACTTCCGGGAGCACTGGCCGTCGTCGGCCGCGACGTGGCTGCCCGGCGGCGCGGTGCCGTCGTCGCAGCACCGGCTGCCGGCCCTCGCAGCCACCTGGCGGCGCGTGCTCGACGAGGCCGCAGCCGCGCGCCACGACCGGATCGACGGCGCCCGGGACGCCTGGTACCGCGGCTTCGTCGCGCAGGAGATCGACGCGTTCTGCCGCGTACCGGTGCGAGACGACTCCGGCCGCGACCACGCCGGCGTCCTCACCGCGGACGACATGGCGGCCTGGTCGGCGGGCTACGAGGACGCACCGGTCGTCGATGTCGGGGGCGGGTGGTCGGTGGCGAAAGCCGGGGCGTGGTCCCAGGGCCCGGTGCTGCCGCAGATCCTGCAAATGCTCGACGGCGAGGCGCACTACGCCGACGGGGTGGCGAGCGCGCGCACGGTATATCGCGCCGTGGAGGCCGCCAAGCTCGCCTTTGCCGACCGCGAGGCCTGGTACGGCGACAGCGCACCCGTGCCGCTCGACGCGCTGGTCTCCCGTGCCCACGCCTCCGCCCGCCGGCCGCTGATCACCGATGATGCCTCGCTGGAACTGCGTCCCGCCGCGCCCGACGGCCACGCGCCGCGCTACGCCGCCTCACCTGGGACGGCGCACGGTGACGGGATGGTCGGGGTCGGGGTCGGGGTCGGGCGAGCCGACAGTCAGCCGCAGCGGCGCCGTGCGCGGCGACACCGTGCACGTCGACGTCGTGGACGCTGCCGGCAACATGATCTCCGCGACGCCGTCGGGCGGGTGGCTGCAGTCGTCGCCGACGATCCCCGCGCTCGGCTTCCGCCTCGGCACACGCGCGCAGATGTTCTGGCTGGAGGAGGGGCTGCCCTCGTGGCTGGTGCCGGGCCGCCGCCCGCGCACCACGCTGAGCCCCTCGCTCGGGCTGCGCGACGGCGATCCGTGGTTGGCGTTCGGCACCCCCGGCGGCGACCAGCAGGACCAGTGGCAACTGTGCTTCTGGCTCGCCCACACCATCGGCGGGCTGGACTCGTGCACGTGCCACTGGGGCCGAGTGGTCGCCGCCGTGGCTGCCGGAATCGGGGCGCCGGGATCACCGTCACGCTCCGCGTCGACGTTCCCGGTCTGCGCCCCGCAGCGGACCAACGGCGTGACGGGCGGATCCGGCATCCCGAGATCCACGACCTGGGATGCAATACTGGTACTTCATTGTGGAGCAACGTTCTAGTCAGGAGACCTCGTGCCCACCCGCCGACGCGACGCCCAGGCCGGCCGGGCCGCAGCCACCCGAGCGCGCATCGTCGACGCAGCCGGGCCTCTGTTCGTCGCGCGGGGCTACCTCGACACGACGATGGCGGGCATCGCGCAAGCCGCCGGTGTCGCCGTGCAGACCCTCTACCTGTCCTTCGGCAGCAAGGCCTCGGTACTGGAAGCGGCGCTCGCCCACAGCCGCAGGGACGAACCGATCGGGGACCCTCATCCGCCCGCCGGCGACGGCCAGGGGGTACTCGCCGCGCACGTCTCGGCCAGCGCAGCTGAGGTCGAACGGCAGCACCCGCTCGACGCCGTCCTGCGCGCCGCCGCCGCCGATCCCGAACCGGCACAGTTGCTGCACCGCCGTCGCGCCCTCGCGCTCGCCCGCCACGCCGCCACCGTCGACACGGTGGCAGAGGCGCCGGGTTTCACCACCGTCCTCTCGCTGGCCCGAGCCACGGACGTCCTGGCGGTGCTGCTGGCGCCGGAGACCTACGAGCAGCTGGTGGTCCGGCAGGGCTGGACGGCACCGGACTGGTCGCAGTGGGCTCTGAGCCACGCGCTCTCCGATCTCTTCCCCGTCTGATCACCGCATGCCGGAGCCGGTGACCACTGTCACCAGCAACTCCGAAGCGCGATCGGGGGACGTCGTCATGGCGCCCGGGCAGACCACGGGCTGGCAGCGACTTCCGGGTACCGAGACCTCCATCGTGTCGGCCGGCACCCTCACGATCCTGACCGAGGACGAGTGCGATCCCGTCCGGTTCTCCTCCGGGGACGCCGTCGTCCTGCCCGATGCGCAGGTGCACCTCGTTCGCAACGACGGCCCGGTGCCCGTCGAGTTGGTGGTCACCTCGCTGCTCGCACCGGGCCGACCGGACAGCACGGACGCCCGCGACCCCTGCTGACACCCCTTCGGTGCCGGCCCATCGCGTCCGAGATGTGGAAAACTCGGGGACATGAGCACGAAGACGGTCGCCGGTGTGGACGGGCGCACCTGGGTGGTGCGACGCAAGATGGAGTGGGCCATGCCCGCCACGGGTGACGATTTCGAGCACGACGTCGACGGCGGTCGCGTCGGCGCGGGGCTCATCCTGTCGATGCTTTTCGTGTTCTGGGTCGTCCTCCTGGTGTGGAAGCCCGCCCTAGTCCATGTCCCGCTGTGGATGCTCCTGGTGGGGGCGCTGATCGTGGCGTTCTTCCCGATCCGGTGGCTCCTGCGGCGGCCGTGGACGGTGGTCGCCGAGACCGAGGGCGCCTACGACTTGCCCGCCGAGCGCTGGACAGGCCTCGTGCGCGGCGGGGCGAAGGCCAAGGAGGAGATGCGCATCGTCGTGCGGCGGATCCGTTCGCAGGGCACGCCCGGTCACGCCGACAGCCCGCTGCAGCCGGTGAACTAGCGTGCCCGAGCTACCCGAGGTCGAGGCGCTGGCCCACCACCTGCGCGAACACGCGCTGTACCGTCCCGTCGCGCGGGTGGACGTGGCCTCGATGAGCGCTGTCAAGACCTTCGACCCCCCGACGACGGACCTGCACCGACGGGTCGTCACCGGCGCGGCGCGATACGGGAAGTTCCTCGCCGTCGAGTTCCTCGACCGGCCCGACGACCCGCTGCACCTGCTCACCCACCTCTCGCGCGCGGGCTGGCTGCGCTGGCACGAGACGGCGGGCCTCGCCCCGCCCAAGCCGGGCCGCGGGCCGCTGGAGCTGCGGGTGCACCTCGACCACGTCGGCGGCCCGGGGTTCGACCTCACGGAGGCCGGCACCCAGAAACGGCTCTCGGTATACCTGGTCGGAGATCCGCAGCTCGTGCCGGGTATTGCGCGGTTGGGGCCCGACGCCCTGTCGCTGACCCGTGACGCGTTCGCCGAGCTCCTGGCCGGACGCACCGAGCGGATCAAGACCCTGATCGTCGACCAGCAGACGATCGCCGGCGTCGGCAACGCCTACAGCGACGAGATCCTGCACACCGCTCGCATCTCCCCGTACGCCGTGTCGGGCCGGCTCAAGCCCGAGCAGCTCGGCGCCCTGTACGCCGCGCTGGTGTCGGTGCTCACCGATGCCGTCGACCGCTCGGTCGGGCAGGGCGCGGCGTCACTCAAGGGCGAGAAGCGCTCCGGGCTGCGCGTCCACGCCCGCACCGGGATGCCGTGCCCGGTGTGCGGGGACACCGTCCGGGAGGTCTCGTTCGCGAACCGGTCGTTCCAGTACTGTCCGAGCTGCCAGACCGGTGGCAAGCCGCTCGCCGACCGGCGGCTCTCCCGTCTGGTGAGGTGACGCGTGGCCGAGCTGCTCGGATCCACCACGGTGCTACTGCTCGTCGCTCTGGGCGTCATCCTCGGCATGGTCGGGCTGGTCATCTACCTGATCCTGCGCAACAGGCGCAACACCTTCGCCACGCCCCTGCAGAAGGGCACGTTCTCCACCCTGCACACGGTCGCGCTGGCCGCGCCCGCCCTCCGGGAGGGCCTCTCGCGGAGCTCGGCGTCCTTCGCGCTGCCCTACCTGCGTCAGCTGCTGGAGACGTGCGCGATGACGATGACCGACAACCGCGGCATCACCTTGAGCTGGGACGGCGACGCCGACCGCCACGAGCCCGACGTCCGCGCCCTGGCCGAGCAGGTCATCACCACCGGCCGCCAGCAGGTGCTCTCGCACGCCGCGATCGTCTGCGACCGGCCCGACTGCGGGGTGCGCGGCATCGTCGTCGTCCCGCTGGAGACCGACGGCTCGATCGTCGGCACCCTCGCCGCGCTCACCACCTCGACCGCGGGCCCGGTTCTCCTGCGGGCCACCGCCGAGGTCGCGCGGTACGTCTCCAGCCAGCTGGAGCTCGCCGAGCTCGACGAATCGCGCGCCCGTCTCGGCCGCGCCGAGGTCCGCGCGCTGCGAGCGCAGATCTCCCCGCACTTCGTCTACAACGCGCTGACCACCATCGCGTCGTTCATCCGCACCGACCCGACCCGGGCACGTGAGCTGCTCATCGAGTTCGCCGACTTCACCCGGTACTCCTTCCGCACCGCAGGCGACTACACCACGTTGCAGGACGAGCTGACCAACATCGAGCGCTACATCGCGTTGGAGAAGGCGCGCTTCGGGGCGCGGCTCAACATCCGGCTCCAGATCGCCCCCGAGGTGCTCACGGTGGTGCTCCCGTTCCTGGCGCTGCAACCGCTCGTCGAGAACGCCGTGCGTCACGGCCTGGCCAGCAAGCCCAACGGCGGTACCATCACCATCATCGCCGAGAACGCCGGCGCCGAGTGCGTCATCATCGTCGAGGACGACGGCATCGGCATGGACCCGGCCCGCCTCACCGAGGACCTCGACGACGCCCACCTCTCGGGCGCCCACGTCGGCCTCGGCAACGTCGACGACCGGATGCGCTCCACCTTCGGCGACGACTTCGGCCTCGTGGTGGACACCGCCCTCGGCGCGGGGATGAAGATCACCCTTCGGGTCCCGAAGTTCCGAGCGGGCATCCGCGTCTGATCATCCGCGGGTCGGGGCGTACGTCTGCGCGAGTCGGGATCCTCGTGCCCTCCGATCGGTAGGCCGCAGGTGACCGTGTCGTGGCGGTGGTCGTCACCAGGGTGGTGACACGCTTGGACCGGTTGTTGCCGCTGACGGCTAGCTCCCGACGGGCCGCGCGCCGCACGGCTGCCGCGTAGCGTGTCCACATGGACGCGATCCGCCTTCCTGAACGGCTCACTGCCCACCTCCCCGGACGGCTCGGGGAGCGGTCCGACCGGCCCGTGGTGTCGTTGGTGCGGTTGCAGGGGGTGATCACCGCGGTCAGCGGGCCGGTGCCCCGTGCGGTGATCAGCGCGTCGGGCCTGGAAAAGACGCTGGAACGGGCGTTCGCACCCGAGGGACTCGTCGCCGTCGCCCTGTCGATCAATTCGCCCGGCGGCTCGCCCACGCAGTCGGCGCTGGTGGCCGACCGGATCCGGGGGCTCGCGGCCGAGAAGGGGGTGCCGATCCTGGCGTTCTGCGAGGACGTCGCGGCGTCCGGCGGGTACTGGCTGGCGTGCGCGGCGGACGAGATCTTCGCGCACGCGACGTCCCTGGTCGGCTCGATCGGGGTGATAAGCCAGGGCTTCGGGCTCGACGGCCTGATCGAGCGCTTCGGCGTGCAGCGCCGCCTCTACACGGCCGGTACGTCGAAGTCGCGGCTCGACCCGTTCCTGCCCGAGAGTCCCGAGGACGTCGAGTGGTTGCGCGGACTCCAGGACCAGCTGCACGCGCTGTTCCGGGACTGGGTCCTCGCCCGTCGCGGCGATCGGCTGGCAGCCGGCGCAGACCTGTTCACCGGCGAGGTGTGGACCGGGGCGAAGGCCGTCGAGCTCGGCCTGGCCGACGGCCTCGGCACTGTCCGTGACGTCGTCGCGGCCCGCTTCCCCGACGCCGAGCTGCTTCCCGTGGACGGTCGCAGGCCGTTGCTGGCACGGTTGGGCCTGGCTGGGAACCCCGCCGCCGCGAGCCCGTTCCTTCCCGGCCCGGACGCCCTGCTCGGGCTGGTGCAGGCGGCCGAGATCCGCAGCACGTGGGCGCGGTACGGTCTGTAGCAGGGTGTGACCGGATGAACCCGACTGGTGCTGAAGTCTGGCACTCACACGGATTCGCCGTCACCATGGTTGTGCGCGAGCCCCGGACACGCAGGATGAGGAGATCGTGGACAGCAACGACAGCTCCGGAGGCCTCGTCGTCCTCGCGGTGGACGACGAGGAACCGGCTCTCGAAGAACTGGCCTACCTGCTGAGCGAGGACTCCCGCGTCGGGATGGTGCTCAAGGCGTCCGACGCCACCGACGCGCTGCGGATCCTCAACAGCCGTCAAGGTGTCCGCGAGGCCGCCACGGCCGGTCCCCCGAGCCGCGGCCTCGCCGATCCGATGACGGGTACGCGGGTCGCCGACCGCACCCACGTCGAGGTCGTGTTCCTCGACATCCGCATGCCCGGTCTGGACGGCCTGGAGCTGGCGCGGGTGTTCTCGTCGATGGCCGTCCCGCCCGCGGTGGTGTTCGTCACCGCACACGACGACCGCGCGGTCGACGCCTACGAGGTCGGCGCCGTCGACTATCTGCTCAAGCCGATCCGCTCCGAACGGCTCGGCGCGTCGATCGACCGCATCCTGGCCAGCCGGGCCACGGGCGTGGCCGAGGTAGTGCAGGACCCGGGCGGCGAGGACGAGGTCATCCCCGTCGAGCTGGCCGGCACCACCAAGCTGGTGCCCCGGTCCGCGGTGCGCTACGTCGAGGCCCAGGGCGACTACGCCCGGCTGCACACCCACGAGGGCAGCCACCTCGTCCGCATCCCGCTCTCGGTGCTCGAGGACCGCTGGCGCGACGCCGGGTTCGTCCGCATCCACCGGTCATTCCTCGTGTCGTTGCCGCTGGTCACGGAGCTGCGACTGTCCGGATCAGGCTACGTCGTGCGGGTCGGCACCGGACCCGACTGCGCCGAGCTGCCCGTCAGCCGCCGCCACACCCGCGAGCTGAAGGACCGGCTCGTGCGAGCCACGAAGCAGGCCTGGAGCCAGCGATGACCCCGTGCGGTGAGGGAGCGCGGTGAGCACGTTCACCGACGGTCCTGCGCCGTCGGTGGCCCCCGGGTCCGACCCGGGGTCGAATCACGGCTCCGACCGCTCCGAGTCGCAACCCCACGACGGTTCCGACAGCGGCTCGGCCTGGCTGCTCGAGGAGATCCAGCGCCGCGTCCGGGCCGGCGGCAGCAGCGGGGGACGCCACGCCCGCCACGACGGCTCCGGGCCCACTTCCGCGTCGGACCGCGAGCCGCGGCACTCCGCCCCCGGAGCGTCCCGCCCGCAGCCGGCCGGGGTACCCGACGTCACCGGCCGGTCCGCCCGCCGTCCGCGTTCCGGTGGCACGGGGCGGGTCCCCGGCCCCGACAGCTGGTCCGGCCCGCCCGCGGTCGGTTCGGACAGGTCCTGGCCCGCGGTCGCGTGGCCGGCCCCGCGTCCGGCTGCCGGGGCTCGATCCGGCCCACGTGTACCGGACCCGGGTCCGCCCGGAGTCGGCGCACGGTCCGGCGACCTCGGGCCGGGCGGTGCAGGACAGGCCGGCTTGCCGTCGCGCCCGGGCATCGACGTGCCCGCTTTCGACGTGCGGGACACCGACGTGCGGGGCACCGATGTGCCGGCCGTCCTCGCCACCGATCCTTCCGTGATCGACGACCGTCTGACCGGCCCGCGCCCGGTCCGTCCGGAGCTGCGCCCGCTGACGCACGGATCGGTCCGCACCCCGGACCCGCACCCCGAGGCGCCGGCACCTCAGATGCCCTTCCCGGACCCTCACGGCCCGGACATCCGCGCTTCGAGCGCGGAGGCCGGGGTGAAACAGGCACCGGAGGCGTGGGCAGAGGAGGTCCGGACACCGGGCGTGTCGTCGCCGGGCGGTGGACCCACCGACGTTCCCGTCGCAGCCCGTCCGGGCGAGTTCCGGCCCCCGCCGCCGCGGCCGGTCAACCCGCGTCGGCGTCCGCCCCGCCTGATCGAGCCCCTTCCCGTTGAGTCGCCTCCCGCCTCGTCGGACCCCGCGTGGCCCGATCCGATGTTCGACGACACCGACGATGACGACGCCCGCACGGCGACGGAGGTGACCGAGGACGACAGCGGCACCGTGCTGTGGTCGGCCTCCTCTTTCCCCGGCCCCATCTCCGCCGGCCCCACCATCTCCACAGACGCCACCGGTTTCCCCCCGTACGGCCCGGTCGTCAACGGCCCGCTGAGGGCCTGGCTCGACCGAACCGGCCCCGCCGCCGTGCCCGGCCCCACGTCCCGCGTTCCGGCGGCCCACGAGAACGGATCGCGCGAGAACGGATTCCACGAGCAGGCGACCCACGAGCGGGCCGTACGAGACCCGGCGTCCCACGACCTCGCGGCGACCCTGCCGGGACGGGCCGGGCTGGGACCGGCGGGGCTGGGACGAGCAGGCCCCACGTCGCGCGGCCGGGCAGCCCTGCGACCGGTCCCCACCGGCCTCGCCCCGCTGGGTCGCGACCCGGCGGGAGCATTGTCCACAGGTTCGGCGCCCGTCGTCTCACCACTGCCTGCTGCCCCCGGACGTGCCCGTGAGCCCCGCCGGCCCGGCCCGGGTGGTCTGTCGGCCCTCGCCCCGGTGTTGCCGGAGCGGACCATCGGGCAGATTCCCGTCGCGGTTTCGGGCGTCGCGGTTTCGGGCGTCGCGGTGCCGGCACAGCGGGCGGGGGAGCCGACCGACCAGGAGCGGCCGAGGAGCCCCGGCCCCAGCCCCCGCTCCGACGACGAGACCCCCGACAAGCGGGTGCGGGTGGTGCTGGCCGAGCGCAAGGGGGTGGCACGCCCGGTGCGCACGGTCGTCGACATCCAGGAGGGCACGGGGGTCGGGGAGCTGCTGCGCAGCGAGCTGATCGGATCGCAGCTCGCCGTCGCGCTGCGGTTCGCGGTGGGTGCCGGCCTCACGCTCGGGGTCCTGCCGCTGCTGTTCGCCCTGTTCCCCGACATCGGCCTGACCACCGTGCTCGGGCTGCGCCTGCCGTGGCTGCTGCTGGGTGTCCTCGTCTACCCGTTCCTGTTCGGGTTGGGCCTGTGGCACACCCGCACGGCCGAGCGGGTGGAGCAGAACTTCGCCGACCACGTGCAGGACTGATCCATGACCGTCCCGGCGCTCATCGCACTGCTC
>JAYSXW010000300.1:0-1351 GCA_043716935.1 Pseudonocardia sp. | reverse complement strand
ACCGGCCACCAGTCCTTGCGCCGGCGGCCGGAAGTTCACGAGCCGGCCTGTGCTGGGCAGAAAGCCACGCAGCGGATCTTCCGCGTTGATGCGGCACTCGATCGCCCAGCCCTTCCTTGCGATCTGCGCCTGAGTGAACGCGAGCGCCTCACCCGCGGCCACGCGAATCATCTGCTCGACGAGGTCGAGCCCGGTGATGCACTCGGTAACCGGGTGCTCCACCTGCAGCCGCGTGTTGACCTCGAGGAAGCTGATGAGGCCGTCCTGCCCGACGAGGAACTCGCAGGTGCCCGCCCCGACGTAGCCGGCCTCCTTGATGATCAACTTGGACGCGAGGTAGATCTGGGTGGTCTGCTCCTCGGACAGGAACGGCGCGGGCGCCTCCTCCACGACCTTCTGGTAGCGGCGCTGCAGCGAGCAGTCGCGGGTGCTGACCACGACGACGTTGCCATGGCTGTCGGCGAGCACCTGCGTCTCGACGTGGCGCGGCTTGTCGAGGTAGCGCTCGACGAAGCACTCGCCGCGGCCGAAGGCGGCCACGGCCTCGCGGACCGCCGACTCGTAGAGCTCCGGGACCTCGTCCTTGGTGCGCGCGATCTTCAGGCCGCGCCCACCGCCACCGAACGCCGCCTTGATCGCCACCGGCAGCCCGTACTCGTCGACGAAGGCGAGCACCTCCTCGACCCCCTTGACGGGGTCGGGGGTGCCGGGGGTCAACGGCGCGCCGATCTTGAGCGCGATGTGGCGGGCGGTCGTCTTGTCGCCCAGCGCCGCGATCGCCGCGGGGGACGGGCCGATCCAGGTGGCACCGGCGTCGATCACCGCCTGCGCGAAGTCGGCGTTCTCGGACAGGAAGCCGTAGCCGGGGTGGACCGCGTCGGCCCCCGAAGCGGCCAGCGCGGTCAGCACCTTGTCGATGCGCAGGTAGGAGTCGCCCGGAGTCGTGCCGCCCAAGGCGTACGCCTCGTCGGCGATGCGCACGTGCAGGGCGTCGACGTCGGGCTCGGCGTAGACCGCGACCGAGATCAGGCCGGCGTCCCGGCAGGCGCGGGCGACCCGGACGGCGATCTCGCCGCGGTTGGCGATGAGGACCTTGCGCACGCGGAGGGCTCCCGGGGTGGTTCGGCTGGTGGCGGCGAGCCTAGCGGCGGGTCCGGGACGTCCGCCGGGGCAGCCGCCTGCGGGGGCCAGGGTCGCTCACGGGTCACGGTCTACCGGGGCAGGGCGCACGCCTGCCAGGCACCCGGACCGACCGGACCGTGGGTACGCGGGACGGGTGTCGCCCAGCGGGAGCGCCGGGGCGGCTCCGGCGTGGCGAGCCCGCCAACGGCACGCGCCACGAGGACGGCGA
>JAYSXW010000299.1:0-12227 GCA_043716935.1 Pseudonocardia sp. | reverse complement strand
CGGACCGAGCAGATCCGAACCGTCAGCATGGAGCGGGTGATCCGCGTCGTGTCGCGGTTGCCGTCATCTCGCTGAACTCCGTCGACGGGCTGCTGCGTACCAATCTCGCTCTCACCTAGGCGGCTCGCTTGGACGCGAAGACGAGAGAGCTACGCCATGCACACGACGCCCTGGCCGAACTGTACGCGGACCAGCTCGCCCACGTTCTCGATCGAATGCCCGTCGAACGGGCCGTTCTCGATCTGTTCTGCACCATGCTCCTCGCGGGCGGAGTCGGGTCGGCGGTCGGTGACATCGGGTGCGGCTCCGGCCGGCTCGCCCCCCACCTCGCCGGCCGCGGGCTGGAACCGCGCGGTGTCGACCTGTCCCCGGAGATGATCCGCGTCGCGCGCCGGGACCACCCGGGCTTCCCGTTCGACGTCGCCGACATCCGGAATCTTCCGTTCGCGGAGGCGTCGCTCGCCGGCGTCGTGTGCTGGTACTCGCTCGTGTACCTCGCTCCGCCGGACCGGCCCCGAGCGTTCGGTGAGCTGGCGCGCGTCGTCCGGACCGGCGGCTACTTCGTTACGGCCTTCAAGGTGGGTGACGACCGGGTCCGCCGCGGTGGCCGTACCGTCGGGGTCGAGTTCGACATCTACTGGCTCTCACCCGAGGAGATGGCGCGACAGGTCGTCGACGCAGGTTTCCGTCTCGTGTGCTGGGTCGGCCGACCTGCCGACCCGGACGAGAACCAGCCACAGGGCTATCTCGTCGCCCAACGCCTGTGAGTTGCGTCAGGCGCGGGGCCGACGAGCCGGCGTCGGCAGGCCGAAGGAAACGCGCACCCCGTCGCTGAAGGCCACGTGGTCGGGTGGGCGGGACGCCAGATCGCCGAGGCCGACCGAGCGCACCAGACCGTCATCGAGCTGGGTCACCTCCGCCACACGCAACGGCCACGCCTCGTGGGCGTTCGGCACGTACCAGGTGCGACCCAAGTGGGCGACGTGCAGGCCCCACCGGGCCGTGAGGAACCGCTCGACCGGCCCGTCGGGCGCGGGCCCGCCCACCCGCAGGCCCAGCCCGCTGCGCGCGGAGACGCCTGGCCACCGCAGGTCGGCGGCGTAGAGCCGCTGGTCTCCGTCGGCGCGGAAGCGCATCCGCGCCCAGCGGTAGGGCAACCCGAACACCGCCCGCGCACCGGCCACGACGATCGACCGGTCGGCGTCCAGGGACAGGAACACGATCCCGCGACGGCCGGTGTCGTCGACGGAGTAGAGCCGCACGTTGGTCTCCAGGAACGTGCCCGCCCACGGCACACCCGGCCCGTGCGCGAACCCGGCCCCGACCATCCGGAACGCCACCAGCCCGACGTAGGTGCGCCCGTCGAGGACGTCGGGCGACACCCCGGACGGGAAGAACCGGGCCACCCGGTCCGACTCCACCGCCCAGTGCACGAACGCGACGTCGCGCCACTGCTGGCGCATCAGATACGGCCGGGTCAGCGGTGGCGCGACCGGGTCGACGGGTTCGCTGGGCACTGCAGTGATCTTGGCAGCACAGCCACTTTCCTGCCATGTGGTGGCCGTGAAAGTGGCTGTGCTGCCATCGGGTGGTGCCGCGCTCAGGCCAGGCTCGCGCGCCAGGCGGCGTGGAGGTCGGCGAACTCACCGCCGCCGGCGAGCAGGTCCCGTGGCGTGCCGTCCTGCACGATCGCCCCATCGGACATCACCAGCACGCGGTCGGCGATGAGCACCGTCGAGAGCCGGTGGGCAATGATCAGCGCGGTCCGGCCGGCCAGCACCGTCTCCAGCGCCGCCTGGACGGCCCGCTCGCTCGGTGCGTCGAGCGACGAGGTGGCCTCGTCGAGCAGCACGACGGCCGGGTCGGCCAGCACCACCCGCGCCAGCGAGACGAGCTGGCGCTGCCCGGCCGAGAGGCGCCCGCCCCGTTTGCGCACGTCGGTGTCGAACCCGTCCGGGAGCGCCTCGACGAAGCCCCGGGCCCCCACCGCGTCGGCCGCCGCGACGATCTCGGCCGGGGACGTGCCGGGGCGTCCCATCGCGATGTTGTCGGCGACCGAACCGGAGAACAGGAACGCCTCCTGCGTGATCATCATCAGGGCAGAGCGGAGGTCGTGGTCGGCGACCTCGCGCAGGTCCGTGCCGTCGAGCGTGACGGTGCCGGAGGTCGGGTCGTAGAAGCGGGCCGCGAGCTTGGCCAGCGTCGACTTGCCCGCACCCGTGGCTCCGACCAGCGCGATCCTCTGGCCGGCCGGCACGTGCAGCGAGAACTCCGGCAGCACCGTCCGGTCGGCCGCCCGCCGGTAGGCGAAGCGGACCTGCTCGAACGCCAGCTCACCGCGGACCGGGCTCGGCAGCGTGACCGGCGCCGCGGGTTCCTCGACCCCGGCCGGTGTGTCGAGCACGGAGGCGATCTTCTCCAGCGCCGCGGCGGCCGACTGGTAGGAGTTGAAGAACTGCGCCAGCTCGTCGAGCGGGTCGTAGAACCGGCGCAGGTAGAGCAGGAACGCCGTCAGCGACCCGATCGCCAGCATGCCGCCGGACACTCGCAGCGCCCCGACCAGCAGCACCGCAGTCAGCGAGAGATTGCCCACTGCGCGCAGCCACCCCACGTACCACGCGACGGTGACGAACGCGTCGGCGTTGGCGTCGCGGTAGGCCGACCCCAGCCCGTGCAGGATCTGCTCGCTGCGCCGTTCCCGCCGGAACGCCTGCACCGCGCGGATGCCGTTCATCGATTCCACGAAGTGCCCGATCAGTCGGGCCACGGTGGTGCGGGTGAGCCGGTAGCTCGCCCGCGAGCGGCGCTGGAACCAGCGCGTGAGCAGCACCAGCGGCAGGAAGCCGCCGAGCACGATTCCCGCGAGCACGGGGTCGAGCACGAGCAGCAACACAAAGATGCCCGCCAGCGACAGGATCGCGCCGAGCAGGCCGTCGAGGCCCCTCTCCAGCATGTCGGCGAGCGAGTCGACGTCGCTGGTCAGCCGGGAGATCAGCCGTCCGGAGGTGTAGGACTCGTGGAAGTCGAGCGAGAGCCGCTGCGCGTGGGCGAACACGCGCCGCCGTACCTCCAACAGCGCGTCCTGCCCGATGCGCCCCGACAGCACGACGAACGCCGCCCGCAGCAGCGACGCCGCCACCGCCGTGGCGGCGTAGCCGCCGATCGCCCACGCCAGCGGGCTCGGCTGCCCCCGCAGCGCCGCCGGGACTCCCGTGTCGATCGCCGCGGCCACCAGCAGCGGCCCGCTGAGCGCCACCCCGTTCTCGGCCACCAGCAGCACCATGGCCAGCACCATCGCGCGGCGGTGCGGGGTGACGAGATCGGCCACCAGCGACCGGGCGCGACGCTGCAGGCGCAGGCCGTCGCGCGTGGAGACGACGTCGGCCTCCTCATGCTCGTCGGCGATCCCGCGCCATTCCTCGGCGTCCACCGTTGCGTCCGCGCTCACGCCGTCACCTCCGTCCGGTCGGTGTCCAGGCTCGACACCAGGGCCTGGTAGGCGGGGTCGGTGGTGAGCAGCTCGCTGTGCACGCCGACGGCCACGATCCGGCCGTCGCGCAGCATCGCCACCCGGTCGGCCAGCTGCACGGTCGACGGCCGGTGTGCCACCACGAGCGCCGTGACGCCCCCGCCTCGCCGGGGCTCGACCAAGGCGTCACGGCAGGCCGTGCTGTGTCGATGCGCGACCTCGCAAGCTGGGACGCGGCCGCCGAGGACGCGGCGCAGCGCGCCCTCCACCTCGGCCTCGGTGCGCACGTCCAGGGCCGAGAGCGGGTCGTCGAGCACCAGCACCGGCGGCCGGCCGAGCACCGCCCGGGCCAGGGCGAGGCGCTGCCGCTGGCCGCCCGAGAGCGTCATGCCCTGCTCGCCGATGCGGGTGTCGATGCCCCACGGCAGCGTGGCGACGAACCCGTCGGCGCTCGCGATGCGCAGGGCCGCCCACACGTCCTCGTCCGAGGCCGACGGCACGCCCAACGCCACGTTCTCCCGGACGCTCGCCGAGATCAGCACCGGGTCCTCGAACGCCGTGCCGACGGCCGCGCGCAGCTCGTGCAGCGCCAGCTCGCGGACGTCGACCCCGTCGAGGAGCACCTGGCCGCCGGTGACGTCGTAGAGCCGCGGGATCAGTGCCGACAGCGTGGTCTTGCCCGATCCGGTCGCCCCGACCAGCGCCATCGTCTCACCGGGACGCACCGTCAGGTCCACCCCGCGCAGGATCTCACGCTCGGCGCCGGGGTAGGCGAATCGCACGTCGCGCAGTACCAACTCGCCGCGCACCGGAGTGGTGAGCCGGCGGGGCCGCTCCGGGTCGACGATCGACGGCACCACGTCACGCACCTCCCAGTAGCGCATCGTGGCGCCGGCGGCGTTGCTGGCCTCGGCGAGCAGCCAGCCGATCGACGCGATCGGCCAGTACAGGTAGGTCAGCACCGTGACGGCGGCGACGAGCGTGCCGAGTGACAGCGTGCCCTGCGAGACGCCGTACGCGCCGACGCCGAGGATCACCGCGATCGCCAGCTCCGGCAGCATCACCAGGACAGTCAGCAGCGCGGCGAGCAGCCGGATCTTGAGCAGCTCGGTGCCGCGCAGCCCGCGGGCGTCGGCGAGGAAGCGGGCCGTCAGAGTGCGGCCCCGGCCCAGGGACTTGAGCACGCGGATGCCCAGCGCGGACTCCTCGATGATCGTCGTGAGGTCACCGGCCTGGTCCTGGGATCGGCGGGCCTCCCGGGAGTACCGGCGCTCCAGCAGCAGCGTCAGGATCGTCAGCGGAACCGCGGTGACGGCCACGACGAGTCCCAGCCACGGCGAGAGCCACACCAGCACAGCGATGCCGACCAGCAGCGTCAGCACGTTGACCACCAGGAAGATCCCGGAGAACGCAACGAACCAGCGGATGGTCGTCAGGTCGGTGGTGGCGCGCGACAGAAGCTGCCCCGAGGCCCACCGGTCGTGGAACGCCACCGGGAGCCGTTGCAGGTGGGCGAAGAGGTCGGCGCGCATCGCCGCCTCGACGTCGTTGGACGGGCGCGCCACCAGCATCCGGCGGGTGAAGATCAACGCGGCTTCGACGAGCCCGAAGCCGAGGACACCCAGCACCAGCCAGGGCAGCAGCTCGAGGCGGCCCTGGCGGATGGGTCCGTCGACGATCTCGCGGGTGATCAGAGGCACGGCGAGGCCGGCCAGGGTGGCGACGAGGGCGGCGAGACCACCCCCGATCAACGGCACGCGATGGGGGGCGACGTAGGGGGCGAGGCGGCGCAGCGAGCCGAGGGTCGCCCGGCGGGGCTGCTCGTCGGGTTCTCGAGATGTGCTCATGACTGTGTCCACGCTAGGTACCCCGCGCCTGGATCGCATGCGGGTTTGCTCAATATGGGCCGGGTTACCGGGACGAGGCGACCCGGTTCGAGTGGGCCCGGCGCGCGGGGAGTGGCAGGGTGGGGCCGGGCGAGATCATCGACGGTGGAGGACGAGGGTCGTGGCGTTGCGGATCGGCTACAAGGCGTCGGCGGAGCAGTTCGCGCCCCGGGATCTCGTGGAGTACGCGGTGCAGGCCGAGGAGGTGGGTCTCGACAGCGCCATGGTGTCGGACCACTTCCTGCCCTGGCGGCACGCGGGCGGCCACGCCCCGTCCGCGTTGAGCTGGCTCGCCGCGGTGGGGGAGCGAACCTCTCGCATCCAGCTCGGCACGTCCGTGCTGACCCCGACGTTCCGCTACAACCCGGCGGTGCTCGCCCAGACCTTCGCCACCCTCGGGCTGCTCTATCCCGGGCGGGTGTTGCTCGGGGTCGGCACCGGTGAGGCGCTCAACGAGATCGCCGTGTCCGGGCGGGAGTGGCCGGAGTTCAAGGAGCGGTTCGCCCGCCTGCGCGAGGCGATCCGGCTGATGCGTGAGCTGTGGACGGGCGAGGACGTCTCGTTCGAGGGCGAGTACTACACCACGGTGGGCGCCACCATCTATGACCGGCCCGAGCAGCCGGTACCGATCTACGTTGCCGCCGGCGGCCCGCTGGTGGCCAAGTATGCGGGCCGTTCGGGTGACGGGTTCATCTGCACCTCGGGAAAGGGTATGGACCTCTACACCGACAGGCTGCTGCCCGCCGTGGCCGAGGGCGCCGCCGCCGCCGAGCGGGACCCGGCCGGTATCGACCGGATGATCGAGATCAAAATGTCCTACGACCGCGACCCGGCCCTCGCGCTGGAGAACTGCCGGTTCTGGGCGCCGCTCTCGCTCACCGCGGATCAGAAGAACAGCGTCGGCTCGGCGGTGGAGATGGAGCGCCTCGCCGACGAGCTGCCGATCGGGCAGGTCGCGAAGCGGTGGATCGTGGCGTCGGACCCCGACGAGGCGATGGCCCAGATCCAGCCCTATGTCGACGCCGGACTCGATCACCTGGTGTTCCACGGCCCCGGCGCCGACCAGGAGCGGTTCCTCACCCAGTTCTCGCAGGACGTGCTGCCGAAGCTGCGTGGGTTGTGAGTGCGCCCGTCGGCCACGAAGGGCGGACCCTGCGGTTGCGGATCGCCCGGGGCGCACACGGCACCCTCGACGGAGAGGCATTGCCGCAGCTAGAAGCAGCCCTGAGGGCACTGGATCCCGCGGACACCGGCGCGGTGCTGCTCGTCAGCGGGGGCTCGAGCTTCTGCACCGGCGGCGACGTGCGGGCGTTCGAAGCCGCCGCGGACCGCGCCGGCTACGTGCGGCAGCTCGCGGAGAGCTTCCACGGCTTCCTCACCGCGCTCGTCGAGTGCCCGGTCCCGGTGGTAGCCGGGGTGTCGGGCTGGGCGGCCGGCGCCGGCATGAGCATCGTGTGTGCCACCGACCTCGCCGTCGCCGGCCGCTCGACGAGGTTGCGGCCCGCCTACCCCGGCATCGGGTTCTCCCCCGACGGCGGCATGAGCTGGACGCTGCCGCGGATCGTCGGCGCCGGTCGCGCCCGGCAGATCCTGCTGACCGACCAGGTTCTCGATGCCGACGCCGCCCACGCTGCCGGCATCGTGATGGCCGTCGTCGACGATGCCGACGTGGCCCCCGAGGCCGAGGCCGTCGCCCACCGGATCGCGCACGGTCCCACTGCGGCGCTGCGACGGATCAAGCGGCTGCTGGCGACGTCCCCGGACTCCGGCCTGGCCGAGCAGCTCGCGCGGGAGGCCGACGCGATCGCGGCCAGCGCCGCGGGCCCGGAGGGCGCCGAGGGGCTTGCCGCGTTCGTCGCGAAGCGTTCTCCGCGCTTCCACTGAAGGCCGCTACACCTCCACGCTGTCGCGGACGGGCGCCCGGTCACGGGCCGGACGGGGGGCGTCGAGGAAGCGGCGGACGCCCTTCATGCCGTACCGGTCGACGGCCGTCTTGATCAGCGCGAACACAGCGCCCTGGAGGGTGGCCGCCAGGAGTACCTCGCGAGTGCTGTAGTTCTCGGAGAGGGGTTTCGGCGTCTCGTCCTCGTTCGAGATGCGCTTCCAGATCGCCTCGAACACCCGGCCGGCGATGGCTCCGCCGATCAGCCCGAACACGAGTCCGAACGGCTTGTAGGCGATCTTGCCGAGGGTGCCGAACTCGTTGCCGTCCTTCGTCGCGCTCATCGGTTCGTCTCCCCGGCCGCCGCGCGTGCCTCGGCGCCGGTCTCGCCGGCGTAGCCCGCATCGTCGCCGGCGACGCGGCCCACGAACTCCTCACTGCGGTCCACGCCGGTGGTGCCGATGCCGTCAGGATCGCCCGGGTGGCCCCCGGGGGTGTCGGAATCGGGGCGATCGGGATCGCGGCCGCCGGTCTCGCGGGAGCGCGCCATCGCGGTGTCGGCGGGAATATCGGACTCGGAACCATGCATGCTGTGTACTTACCCACACGACCGGCGGCCGACACGGTTTGCCGTAGGAGGTGCGCGGGCACCACTGAATGGTGATTCGCCGGTGAACGTCGCGAGCAGAGGGGACTCGCGCTGTCTGACGATGTGTCACCGCGCGGACGCCCGCGAACTCCGCGTGATGCGCCGGCAGGTGGACCGCTGGGCGCTGGCGCTGGGCATGCCCGCCGACACGCTGGTCGACCTGCAGCTGGCCCTGGGCGAGGCCGTGAGCAACGGCATCGAACACGCCTACCCGGGCGGGGACGGCACGGTCGATGTGCAGCTCCGGCTGCGGGGCCGCCACGGCGCCGAGGTCGTGGAGGTGGACGTCGCCGACCGCGGATGTTGGCGTCCCGCCCCGTCCAGCAGGGGCTATCGCGGCCGCGGGCTGGAGCTCATCGACACGCTCTCCGTGGAACTGCAGGTGATCGACACGGGCCGCGGCACGCGGGTGTCCTTCGACATCCCGGTGCCGGCCTGAGCGTTCCGTCCCCGACGTCCTCCGAAGCAGCTCCGGTGGTCAGCGCAAGGTGCCGGGTGCCGATCCGCCGGCGACAAGACGGCGGGTGCCCCCCGCTGCGCCGCGCACCGAGCGCAGCCCGGGTAGCTGGACGGCCGAGCGCGGCATCGCCCGCCGGGCGCGCAGCACCGGCCACAGCGGTGCGGGCGCGAAGATGCCGTCCAGGCCGGTGGGCAGCGGCCCGCCGACGCTGGATCGCAGCAGCTCCTGGTAATCGTCGTGCTGCGCGATGGCGGCGGTGATGTCGCCCTGCGCAAGCAGGACCTCGATGAGGGCCCGCCGGGCGCTCTCCCGGCTCGGGGCCGCGTGCACGGCCGACCGTGCGACGTCGATCGCCTCGTCGTGGTGACCCGCAGCGGACAGCCGCAGGCTGCGCCCCTCGACGGCGTGCAACCGCAGCTGTCGGAACCGCTCCCGCTCGACCGCGATCCACGCTGCACTCCAGCCGGGCAGGATGTCGGCCGAGAGCAGCTCGAGCTCGGGTTCGTCGTCAGCCGGGATCTCGGGCAATGCGCGGACCAGACCCATCGCGTCCGCCAGGTCGACCTGCACGTCGCCCTCGAGGGAGATCTCGGCCTCGTCGATGAGGAGACCGGGCACGTCGATCGCGGCGACAACCTCGTCGAGGAGACGATCCGCCGCGGCGGCCGGGACACCGGGCCACAGGTCCGCCGCGAGTGTCGCGCGCCCCTGCGGCCGCGGGTGCACGGCGAGATACGCCACGAGACGGCGGGCGTCGACGCCCAGGGTCACGGTGGTGCCGGGACCGGTCGAGTCGGAGGTGAGAGTGAGGGAACCGAGCACCGTGACCCGATGGGGGCCGACCCGGTGCGGGGAGGACGTACGAGATCGTCGCTGATCGTCAGGCATGGTGGTCCCAAATGTGGTGGTGTCCGAATGGTGACCCGTCCGCATGCCGCTGGCGCCGAGTCCGCCGAGAAGTGTTCTCCGTGTGAGTCGCATTGTGAAGGGTCATCGTCGTCCGAGGATCTGATTTTCGTCACAGTGCTGGTTGGCCCGGCTACCGGCTGCGTCACAGCTCCTTGAGTCCCGAGGATACTCAGGGCGAAGCGCGCATCCGAACATGGGTCCCGTGCCCGTCGGACCACACGTGCACCGAGTCGCACAGCTGGCGGGCGATCCAGACACCACGTCCCCGCGGCTCGGACGGGTGCGGCGCCCGCAGCCCGGGCAGCGGGTCCTGCAGGACCCCCGTGTCGTGGATCTCGCAGATCAGGGCGTCCCAGCTGACCCACACCGCCAGCTCGGCCTCGGCCGCTCCGTGCTCGACGGCATTGGTAGCGATCTCGTTGACGGCGAGCACGACGTCCTCGGCATGCTCCAGCTCGTACCCCGCCGCCCGCACGGCACTCCCGACGGTGGCCCGGACGTCCTGCAACTGCCAGGCGGTGAAGGTCACGCGCACGTCGGGCGGCCCGAGCAGTACGGGCGCCCGTGCGGAACGGGCGGTGAGGACATCGTGCGGGCCGAGGTGGTCGGGGTTGTGGTGCCGTCGGCCGTCGACCAGCAGCAGCGGGTGGTTGCGCCGGGCGCCGTCGAGGATCTCCTGGTGTAGCGGTAGCTCGGGGAAGAAGCAGGTCAGCGACACCGGAAGGTCGGCGAGGGCAATGTTGGACGCCGCGTCGAGCTCGGTCCAGTAGGCCCCGTCGGCGCCGTCGAACCGGCTGGAGTGCTCGCTGACGACCGTGACCGGCAGCCCGGTGGTGCTCGTGAGCTCGCGCAGCTCACGGGCCCGGCGCGCGGCGACCGTCTGACCGGATGTGGCGTCGGGGCCGTCGGGCTGGGTCAGGAGGATCAGCCCGGCGGGGCTGCCGAGCGCGGCGAACAGCCGTTCCTCGGTGCTCGGACGCAGCGCGACGGCCACCGGCTCGCCGAGTTCCAGACCGGCGGTGACCAGCGGCACCAGCTGCGCCATGAGGTCGGTGTCGGAGCTGTGGAAGCCGGCGGCGTGCTGCAGTTGCACCGCTCGTGCGCCGCGGGTGGTTTCGACTCTCATCGGTCCGACTCCGGGCGGGGCTCGATCACGAGCTGCGCGGCGAACGGGGCGCCGCACCGGTCGAGCACGCGCAGCGTGCGGCGGCGCACCCCGGTGAGGACCAGGCGGTGGCTGCTGGGGAACTCCTCCGCCCCGTGTACGAAGCCGACGGCGCCCGCGATGTCGACGAAGCGCAGCGACGACAGGTCCAGGGTGATGTCGGTGGGCGCGGAGTCCGAGCGCAGCGCTTCGTCCAGGGAGCTCTCCAGCAGCGTCCGGATGCGGGCGTGGTTGCTGTGATCCACCTCGCCCGCGAGCCGCACGACCCCATCCCCGGTGCGGGTGACACGTAGCAGGCCGTCGTCGTAGACGGCCGGGCTGACCAGCTCGAAGGGATGCAGGGCGCGGAGCTCGGCGAGGGAGACGTCGTCGAAGCGGCGACGGTCGTAGCGACACAGCAGCTCCACGGTGGAATGCGCCGCCAGCACCCGGTCCACGGCGCGCTCGTAGGCGATCACGCGGCGCACCCCGCCCACATCCAGGGCGGCGCCCGTTTCCCCCGCCAGCCGCAGGCCTGCCCAGCCCTGCGCCGCCGTGTCGTCGACCTGCTCGGTGAGGAGCGCCTCGAGTGCCTCGACCGGCGCCGCCAGCGCTGCTCTCGTCTGCTGGGTGGGCACGATGACGAGCTGGCCGTCGGCCATCGCGTCCCGGGCCGGCACGTGGTTGTCGGCGAGCCGCTCGAGCAGTATCTCCGCCGTCCCGTCCTCGAAATAGAGGACGCGTTCGCTGGCCGCGATCCCGTCGGCGACCCAGTCCGCCGTGAGTTCCCAGAGGTGCTCGGGGCTGACCGGAACGGAGCAGGGGTGAGCCACGAGGGACATATCCTCGGTTCTCACGTTGGTCACCGCCCACGTCAGGAGAGACGCGGCCGGCACCGACCGTGCGTCACGACCGCGCGAATTCTACGTCGCCCTCCCGGGTCAGGCGTTGCCCGAATGGGGTGGTGACGCGACGAAGTGCCGTCGGCACGCGCCCAATGGACTGCCGGGAAGGGCGGACGGGTGAACGGCTCAGGCCGCGGCCGACCCGGCGGTGACCCGGACCGACGTGGTGGGTGAGGAGACGAGCGTCTGCAGGACCACACAGCAGCGCTCGGTCAGCTTCATCAGCGTCGCGAGCTGGTCGGCGTCGGCGACGGTGTCGAGGTCGAAGGTCAGGCGGATGTCGCGGAAGCCCACCGGCGCCTCCTTGTCGACGCCCAGCGTGCCCCGGAAGTCGACGTCGCCCTCCGCCTGTACCGACCCTGTCACCTCCAGGCCCAGCGCTGTCGCGACCGCCCGCAACGTGACACCCGCGCAGGCCACCGGCGCCTCCAGGAGCATGTCGCCCGAGCACAACTGCGTGCCGTCGCCGCCGGTTGCCGGGTGCAGGCCCGCCTCGGCGAGCACCGTCGCGGTCTGCACGCGGCAGGCGATGCCGGTGCCGTCGGGCTCCCCGCGGGCTTTCAGCGTGATCACCGCGGTGTCCGGGTCGTCCCTGTACCGCGCCTTGAGCGGCGCCTGGATCTCCTTGAGGGCTGCTGCATCGAGCTCGGTCGCGTCCATGACCGTCAATCGTGCCTGCCGCACCGCCCTCGCGCACGCGTCGGGTGGACGGATTCGGTCGGACGGCACGGTAACCTGGATGCGTGGCCGTCGCGAGGACCGAGCCGACCGACCGCATCCTCACGCTGCCCAACCTGCTCAGCGGGCTGCGACTCGCCGGCGTGCCGTTGTTCCTATGGCTGCTGCTGGGTCCCCACGCCGACGGCTGGGCGATCGTCGTGCTGGCGGTCGGGGGCGCCACCGACTGGCTCGACGGCAAGCTG